>NZ_NOXG01000009.1:0-98472 GCF_003207955.1 Novacetimonas pomaceti | reverse complement strand
GCATCGGGTTTTCTTATAGCTTACGAAAATTTCTTTTGTGCAAAACAGACTTTTTCATAATCTAACCCGATGTACAACCCTTCTGTGAGATTTCCGCGTCGAAGAGCGAGCGGAAAGTCAGGTTTTCCTGATCCGAAGGCTGCGCCTCATTGGGGAAAGCCGGGGCCTGCGACTGCCGGAGACGGGTTGTGACGGGTTGTGCCAGCCCGGTCGCAGTCATTGCGAGCATCATCATCAGCGTGACGATACCCGCCATGTTTCCGCGTAACAGCCATCCTGAATATATCCGTTTCGCCAATATATTCATAAATGCAAATCCATTTTCCATATTCTTCTCATGATACAGAATGAATCGGGTGGTATAGGTAACATTTCTGATACTCACGATTATATTCATAAGTATCCGGATATTTTCTTTGCCCTGGAATGAATGTAATATTTTCAGGAATTCAAAAAATGCGGCATGCAGGTAGCGAAAAGCATGATCGGCAATGCGGAATTTGGCATGTCCCGGATGTGCGGTTCCGGATTACGAAATTTACAAATTCATCCATTCTGGTCGCATGATTTCCCCGCACCATCACCCTGAAGGAAATTACAGGAGGACGAGCCCATGACCTCCGGTTCGTGACAAACCGCGTGGATCCTTCTGGATCCCATGTCCATCCTCACGCATCGGGCCTGACTTCAAAGCTTCAGGGCGTCTTGCATCCGCAGAGTCCTGCAGGAAACCGACCGGGACATGATCCACGGGTTTGCGCTGGCCGCAGGGGCGCATGGTGGTCCGACATGCAATCCTCCGTATCCGGCCATCAGACCCGTATTCCTGTCGTCAGGACGCGCCGGGCTGGCATCCGTTCCCACAGGAAAGGCACGCAATGGCGTCGCAAAGCCGTTCTGTGGTATGAGGCCCGTGCTTTATCAGACCCGAGGCAACCGAAGGACAGGAAATGCCTGACGCACTATCAAGGCCCCAGCATACAGGTGGGCGTCCGTCACCGGAGATGTCGGCGCAGCTTGACCGGCAGGTTCTTGAGGTTGCGGCAGCCCTTTTCGTCGAGCAGGGATATGCCGCCACGTCGCTCGAAAAGATAGCGCGTGTCATAGGGTGCAGCAAAGCCACGCTCTATCGCCGCTATTCCTCGAAAGAGGACCTGTTCAAGGCGGTCGTGGCCGAGCGCGGCAGGATGCTGCTGGATGAAGCCGGCGCGGTCGAGGTATCATCGACGGATCCGCTGGTGGCGACGAAAGAGATCGCCCTGTTCTTTCTGGACTTCATGCTGCGTCCCGAAACGCGGGAGGCCTATCGCATCGTCATCGGGGATGGGCATCGCATCCCCTTCATCGCCGACGAAATGATGGAAACCATCGTGGAACCCTTCGTGGCGACCCTCTGCCGCCTTCTCAAGGCGGCGGCGGATGCGGGGCGCATCAAGTCCGCGAACCATGAGGAGACGACGCGCGTCCTCATGAGCCTTGTGATCGGCTGGCCATTGCAGAATACCATGCTGGGGCAGAATCAGGTGCAGGATGCCAGGGCGCGACAGCAGTTTTTCGACCGGGCCTGGGGCATCTTCCTTGGCGGCATAGGCTGCACGGACAATGCCTGACCCGGCGGTATTCCATCCATGCGCTGCCTGGCCGCCACTGTGGCAGCCCATCCATCGGGCGGATAAGGGACTGGAAATGGCCGTGCTGTTTCCATAGCCTTTTATCATGTTGCGATACGATACGGGTCCGTATATGTAAATCGTGACGGCCGGATCCTGCTGCCGGGTTCGCGAACTGATTGGGGATGGTGCATATCCATGCAAACCAGAGATGCTGGCAAAAAGGTCATGGGTCATGCGGGGGCCCCTTCGTTCCTGGGCGCCATCCTGTTCCCGGTCATGCGGGGCAGGGGGCGCACCGCGCCGGACATGCATCCTGACCCGACAACGCGGAAGGCGGATGACCGGCAAAGGCCCGTGCTGATCCTGCTCTGCCTGCTGCTGTTGCTTTCGGCATGCCATAAGAAGGCACCCGTGGAAGAAGTCCGCCCCGTGCGTTCGGTCATCGTTCAGCCCGCGCCCGATACGGATGGGGAAGTGGTGACCGGCCAGATTGCGGCCCATCGCTACATTAATCTGGCCTTCCGCCTGCCTGGCAAGGTCGTGGAACGCACGGTCCTGGTGGGAAGCATCGTGCATGCCGGCGATGTGCTGGCGCGACTGGATGATACGGTCCAGCAGCAGACCCTGCGCACCGCGCTGGCGGAGGCCGCGACGGCAAAGGCCGCGCTGGATCAGGCCGCGCCCCTGAAACAGCGCGCGACAGCGCTCCTGCCGGCGCAGGCCATTTCGCGCAATGAATATGATGATGCGGTCCGCCGGTACAAAACCGCGCTGGATCAGGTGCAGGCCACGCAGGCACAGGTGCGCGTGGCGCAGGAACAGCTTGGCTATACACGCCTTTCCGCCCCCGAAGACGGCATGGTGACCGACAGGCTGGTGGAGGCGGGCGAAGTGGTCGCCGCAGGCCAGCCCGTGCTGCGCATGGCGGCCAATGACGGGCTGGATGCGCAGTTCGACATGCCCGGGGACATCGCGCATGCCCATCTGGCCGTGGGCATGACGATGAAGGTCTGCCTGGACGCATCCCCGCATGTCTGCGCGCCCGCCGCGATTTATGAAATCGCGCCCGATACCGATCCGCTAACCCGAACCTATCACACCAGGGCCCTGCTGCATGCCACGCGGGACATGATGCCGCTGGGCGCGGTGGTGACGGGCCATCTGGTCATGCCGTCGGCAGTGAGCGTCCATCTGCCCCCGTCCGCGCTGACAACGCAGGATGGCAGGCCCGCCGTATGGGTCGTCGCCCCCGATACGCTGCGTGTGTCGCAGCGGCCCGTTGCCATCGCCCGGTACGCAACCGATGACGTGGTGGTTGCATCCGGCCTGAACGCCGGGGACCGGGTGGTGACGGCGGGCGTTCAGGCGCTCTACCCACAGGAAAAGGTCAGCCTGCTGGATGAAGCCGATGTCCGTCCCTGAGCCCGCCCCCCCGGGAGGGGTAAACCTGTCCGACTGGTCCATCCGCCATCGCGCGCTTGTGCTGTTCTTCATGATCCTGATCAGTGTCGCGGGCATCCGGTCCTATTTCGGGCTGGGCCGGAACGAGGATCCGCCCTTTACCGTGAAGACCATGGTGGTGCAGGCGTTCCTGCCTGGTGCCTCGGTGGAGGAGACCACCCATCAGCTGACGGAGCGCATTGAAAAGAAGCTGCAGGAAACCCCTGACCTCGACTACATCAAAAGCTATACGCTGGCGGGAAAGACCACGATTTTCGTCAACCTGCTGTCGGGCGCGCCCAAGGCGGAAGTGCCCGACATCTGGTATCAGGTGCGCAAGAAGGTGGGGGATATCAAGGCGCAGCTGCCATCTGGCGCGGTCGGTCCGTTCTTTGATGACGAATTCGGCGATACCTACGGCATCATATACGGTTTTACCGCCGATGGATTTTCCCACCGCGAACTGCGCGATTATGTCGAGACGGTGCGCGACGAACTGCTGCATGTGCCCGACGTGGCCAAGATCGACACGCTGGGCGCGCAGGATGAGAAGATCTATGTCGATTTCTCCACCCATCACCTTGCCCGGCTGGGCATAAATGGCGCGACGATCGCAGCCGCCCTGCTGGCGCAGAACGCCACGGTGCCGTCCGGCGTGATCGATACCGGGCGCGAACAGATACAGGTCCAGCCAACCGGGCAGTTCGGTTCGGTGGAGGACATCGCCAACGTCACGGTGTACGCGGGCGGCCGCAAGATCCGCCTGGGCGACATCGCGACCATCACCCGCACCTATTCCGACCCGCCGCAGACGATGTTCCGGGTGGGGGGGCATGACGCGATCGGCCTTGCCCTGTCCATGCGCAGCGGCGGCAACGTGCTGGAGCTGGAAAAGAACATCACGGCGAAGATGGCCGAACTGCATGCCCGGATGCCCATCGGGATCGAGGCGCACCTTGTCGCCAACCAGCCCAAGGTCGTGCACGACGCCGTCGGGGATTTTACGGAGGCCCTGTTCGAGGCCATCCTGATCGTGCTGGGCATCAGTTTCCTCAGCCTTGGCGCGCGCGCGGGCACGGTGGTGGCGTTCTGCATTCCCTTCGTGCTGGCGGTCGTGTTCGTGTGCATGAAGATGTTCGGCATCGACCTGCAGCGCGTCTCGCTCGGTGCGCTGATCATCGCCCTTGGCCTGCTGGTGGATGACGCCATGATCACGGTCGAGAGCATGGTCAGCAAGCTGGAGGAAGGCTGGAGCCTGACGCGGGCGGCGACCTATGCCTATGTCTCCACCGCCTTTCCGATGCTGACCGGCACCCTTGTGACCGTGGCGGGGTTCATCCCGGTGGGGTTCGCCAAAAGTGTCGCGGGGGAATATACGTTCTCGCTCTTCGCCGTGGTTGGCATCGCCCTGATCGCGTCATGGTTCGTGGCCGTGCTGGTGGCTCCGCTGGTGGGTGTGACCATCCTGAAGCAGCGCCCGGCGACGACGCCCCACACCCCGCCGGAGGGACGGCTGCTGCGCGTGTTCAGCCGCGCGCTGCTGTTCACCATGCGCCGCCCGCGTACTACCGTTCTGACCAGCCTTGCGGCGCTGGTCGTGGCCATTGCACTGTCCCCGCTGGTGCCGCGGCAGTTCTTCCCGGCGTCCGACCGGCCGGAACTGCTGGTTGACCTTTCGCTGCGGCAGGGGGCGTCGATCAAGGCGACGGCGGATGTCTCGCGCCGGCTGGATGCCATCCTGCGCAATGACCCCGATATCGACCACTGGAGTTCCTATGTCGGGCGGGGGGCTGTGCGCTTCTATCTCTCGCTTAATGAGCAGTTGCCCAACGATTTCTTTACCCAGACCGTCATCGTCGCCAAAAGTGCCGTGGCGCGTGACCGGCTGCGCAGACGGCTGGACGTGGCGTTGAGCCGCGACATGCCCGACGTGGTGCATGGGCTGTTCCCGCTGGAACTTGGTCCGCCGGTGGGCTGGCCGGTTCAGTACCGCGTCACGGGCCGCGATCCGGACCGCGTCTGGCATTACGCGCATGACGTGGCGAAAATCATGGCCGACGGCAACCAGCTGCACATGATCAATTTCGACTGGGGCGATCCTGCGCGCAAGCTGAAGATCGACGTGCGCCAGGATGAGGCGCACCGGCTGGGCCTGTCATCCGGCGCGATCGCGCTGGCGATCAATTCGGCGGTGACCGGGCTTACGGCGACCCAGATCCGCGACAGCATCTATCTGGTGGATGTCGTGCTGCGGGCCAACCATGCGCAGCGCCTGTCGATCGAGGACCTGCGCAATCTCGACATCCGCCTGCCCAATGACCAGACGGTGCCGCTGTCGACCGTGGCGAGCGTCTCCTACGTCGAGGAATACCCCCTGATCTGGCGGCGCGACCGGCTGCCGACGCTGACCATACAGGCGCAGCTGCGCGACGGGGTGCAGGCGGATACCGCCGTTGCCACGCTGGCCCGGAAAATCGCGGCGTTTAACGCCCGCCTCCCGGTCGGCTACCATGTCGCGGTGGGTGGTACGGTTGAGGAAAGCGCGAAGTCACAGAATTCGGTCATCGCCGTGATGCCCGTCATGGTGCTGGTCATGCTGGGCGTGCTGATGATCGAATTGCAGAGCTTCAAGCGCCTGGCGCTGGTCATCAGCGTGGCGCCCTTCGGCCTGATCGGTGTGGTCGGCGCGCTGTTCCTGACGCAGCATCCCATGGGCTTCATCGCCATGCTGGGGCTGGTGGCGCTGATTGGCATGATCATCCGCAACTCGGTCATTCTGGTCCACCAGATCCAGATCGAGAAGGATCTGGGACAATCGGAATGGGACGCGGTCATGAATGCCGCCAAAATCCGCTTCCGTCCCATCATGCTGACTGCTGTCGCCGCCATCCTTGGCATGCTGCCGATTGCATCGAGCGTATTCTGGGGGCCGATGGCCGATGTCATCATGGGCGGCCTTGCCGTGGCGACGGCGCTGACGCTGATCTTCCTGCCTTCGCTGTACGTGCTGTGGTTCGGGGTGAAGGAAACGCCATCGCCCCAGGCCGGGGGAAATGCCCGATGAAACGTTCCCCGATACTCCTGCTGCCCGTTCTGCTCGCAGGCTGCGCGTGGCTGGCGCCGACCTATCACCGGCCGCAGATGCCCATGCCTGACAAATGGGGAACGGCGCAGACCGCCGCCACGCCGGATGACAGCACATGGTGGCGCAGTTATGGCGATCCGGTTCTTGACGGACTGGTCGATGAAGCGCTGAAGAACAACGATGACCTTGCGCTGGCCGGCGCGAAGCTGCAGCAGGCGCGCGCGCAGTACAAATATGCCTTCGCCAACCAGTTGCCGTCCATTTCCGTCGCGGGCGCGGATGCCTATGGCCGCGTGCACCTGAAGGATGACCTGCCGACGCCGCACAGGATGAGCAACCTTGGCTTCGTCGGCGGCATGCTGAATTACGAAGTGGACCTGTGGGGCAAGAATGCCAGCCTGAGCAAGGCGGCGAAGGCCGGGGTGCGTGCCGCAGGCTATGGCCACGCGGCGGCCCGGCTGTCCATCGCCGCCGCAACCGCGAAGCTGTATTTCAGCCTGCGCGCGCTGGACAGCGAACGCGACATCCTGCAACGGACGATCCAGACCCAGACGGAACTGCTAGCGCTGGTGCAGCGGCAGCATGAAGTCGGCGCGGTCGATGCGCTTGCGGTACAGAACGTGACGGAACAGCTTGACGCCGCGCAGGCGGCCCTGCCGGATGTGGAGGACCAGCGCGGCAAGGCGGAAAGCGCGCTGGCCGTCATGCTGGGCCGCTCACCTGAACAGATCATCGGACAGGCGATGGATCGGGGTAAAAACATTGATGAACTGACCATTCCCATCCCGACACCGCCGGAAATCCCGTCCACCCTGCTTGAACGCAGGCCCGACATCGCCATGCATGAACAGACGCTGATTGCCAGCAACTTCAATATCGGCTTTGCCCGGGCGGCCTATTTTCCCACCATCTCGTTGGCCAGTCTGGCGGGGGTGAACAATATCGATATTGACAACCTGTATCGCGCGACAACACGGTCATGGACGCTGGCGGCGTCAATGGCCGCCCCGGTGCTGGATTTCGGCCGGACGGCAAGCGGGGTCAAGCTGGCGAAAGCCGAGAAGAACGAGCAGATCATCCTGTATAAACAGAGCATCCGCACGGCCTTCAGGGAGGTGCATGATGCATTGCTGGAACAGAACAACGCCCATGAGCGCGAACAGGGTGACGGGGGCAAGGAAACAGCGGCCGAAAAAACGGTGGAACTGACGCAATTGCGGCTGGAACATGGATATTCCAGCCGGCTGGATGTGCTGTCGGCCCAGGTGATTGAACAGCAGGCGGAACTTGCGCATACGACGGCGCTGCTCGGCAGTCTTGATGCGTCCGTTGATATGTACAGGGCGATCGGGGGCGGGTTTCGACTGACCGCCCATGAAAAGGGGAAACGCGAATGATCGCGGACAGATTTCAGGTGACCCCTGAACGATCAGTCCTGAAGGCTGTTTTGAAGTCATCTTCTGACAAAAGTTTTTGGATGCTGCCTTTTTCAAAAAGGCAGCGTTCTTCCAAGCTTTCCAGATTTTACCGGGGCATGGCGCAGGCGAAGCTGGATGCCTGGTCCATGTCGCCGTGCCCGTCATAACGGGCGACCTTTGGCCATGCGCAGAGCGGGCGGGTACGGATGACCTTTCCATCCGATACGCGCGCGGCGATGATCGTTTCCGGGGACTGTCCACGGACAACCCAATCATCAATGGCGCCAAGCTTACTGAACGTATCGCATCCCGCCCCCCCGTGGCAGTGCCCCATGCCCGGAATGGTGATGAGCCGTGCGGAATCCCGCCCGGTGGGGCCGGCATGCCGGATGACGGATTGATAATAGCTGGCCAGCTGTTCGGGGTTGTGGCCGTCATTCCAGCCAATATACATCAGCAGCCTGCCGCCATGGCGGAAGAAAGGCGTCAGGTTGTCGTCAACATGCAGCAGCGGCCCGAGCCTGCGGGTAGCCGTTGCAATATCCGTATCCCAGTTCAGCGTGGTCCAGTCCCAGTCAGGATTCTGGAAGGCCGCATATTTGAAAAGATCCAGCGCGACGGGAAAGGCTTTCCCGTCAGCTGAAAATCCATCCTCGCTGCCCTTGGCCGGTCCGGGGAAAATGACCTTGCCGGTTTCGGGATTGATGGGACCGCGATAGATCTGCTCCACCGATTTCACTTCATTATCCGTCAGACAGCCCGAGGTCTCCTGCCCCTTGCACAGAAGCTGGCGTGGCTCGAAACCGCAGCGGTCAGGTTCGTCAAGGAAGCCCTGCCTTTTGCCGACAGGCGACGCGCAGGCCGCCATGACGGCATTGTTGAGCAGCTGGAATTTCTGCCGGCTCACACGAAGCGCGGGGTCGTCATAGCTCATCCATCCGGCCCACAGCTGTTCCGCATTGAAATTCACGATCGGATTGGGCGGGGCGCCAACGACAATGCCGTCATAATCCTTGGGATAGCGCCTGGCCTCGATCAACCCCTCCAGACCGCCAAGCGAACATCCGATCCAGTAGGCATGCGACGCGGGTTTTGCATAAAAGCGCCGTATGATCTGCCTGGCCGTAACCGTCATCAGGTGATCGGCCCGATAGGCGTAGTCGATCAGCTTTTCCGGATGACCAAGCGTGAAGCGGCCGCCTTCGCCCTCTGGCGTGGAACTGTCATGTCCGGTATCGGTGCTTGCGACCGCGTAACCTTCCCCCACGCCGGTGACCATGCCGTCATACATGAGCGAACCGGCCCAGCCGAAATTCCCGACGCCAAGGAATTTCCCGTTCCAGCCCCGCAGAGGCAGCCAGATTTCGGTGCGGATCCGGGAATCCTGAGTGGGATGGAGTGTAATGGCAACGCGGCAAAAGGCAGGATTGGGGGCCTGCACGGGATGTCCCGCAAGGTTCATGCCCGAAGATGTCATGATCCGGGTCAGTTGCGTCTGCGGGCTGTGCCAGGCGCCGGCCTCCACGGTTTCGATTTTGGTATAGGTGGCATCCGAAAGCGCGAAATGCGCCAGACTGGCGCAATCGTCCGCATGGGCCCCGGATGACAGGAAGGGCAGCGCGAAGGCCGCAAGGACCGTCCCTGCGGCAAGCGTGAGCATGGGCGGGCACGGCAGCTTTGCAAAAGGAAGGGGGCATCGCTTTACAGACGGCATGACGGTCCTCGACTTTGATCTTCCTGTATCGTGACCTTTCCGGAGCGGGAAAGGCAAAGCCTTGATTTCATGCCTGACGGCATACAATGTTTCAACACTGGCGCCTGAAGCAGGAATTGGGGCGGGAGAGGGTTGAGACGGGATGGTGAGTGGATGAAGACCGGATTTTGGGTGATTGGCAGCCTGTTTCTGGCGGCCGTTCCCGCCGTTGCGCAGGACGCCTTGCCGCGTTCCGCCATCATGCCGGCGGCAGGGGATCCTGCGGTCAGCCAGACCCATGAGGCCGTTACCGCTGCCCGCGCGTTCCTCGCAACCTTCGATTCCCATGGTCGGGAAATGGTGCAGTTTCCCTTTGTTACACAAAAGTCCGGCACCCTTGCCCGTTTCCGCAGAAGCGCGCCCGATCAGCCATCATTGCCCGTAACGGATGCGCAGGCCGCAGCGCCAATGAAACGCGGACCCGGCATGGGACCGCCGGGGGGCTTTGTCGGGGAACGATATGGCACGGCGGTGTGGTCCAATTATCCCGTCAGCGACGTGCCCCGTCCGGGCCTGCAGATGGGCCACCTGACATCGGCGCAGCAGGCCGCCGCCCTGCATCTGCTGCGCACCCTTCTGAGCACGAAAGGATATCAGAAGGTGCAGGACATCATGGGGGCCGATCAGGCGCTTGCGGATGGCGGCACGCCATTCGCCTCGGGCCGGGCGGTCTATACGATCGCGCTTTTCGGGCAGCCCTCGGAAACATCGCCATGGATGGTGCAGTTCGGCGGCCATCATCTGGGCCTGAATGTCGTGGTCGATGGCGCGCATGGCGTGATGACGCCGACGCTGACCGGGGCGCAGCCAGCCCTCTATTCCCGCGATGGAAAGACCGTCCGCGTGCTGGCCGGTGAAAATGACAGGGCGTTCGCGCTTCTCAATTCCCTGAATGCAGGCCAGAAGCAGCAGGCCATCCTTCCATACAGGGTGGAGGATCTTGTTCAGGGGCCGGGCCATGACGGCGAAACCCTTGTCCCCGAGGGTATCCGGGGGACAGCCCTGAATACCGCCCAGAAAGGGATGCTGATGGACATCATCGCGGAATGGGCCGGGATCATCAATGATGCCTATGCCGCGCCGCGTCTGAAGGAAATCCGCGAGGGGCTGGATGAAACCTGGTTCGCCTGGAGTGGGCCGACCACCTGTGAACCCGGCCATAACGGGTCGTCCTATTACCGGATTCAGGGGCCGCGCCTGCTGATCGAGTTTTCGCCCCAAGGGGTTGGTGGGGATCCCACCCTGCATGTCCATACGGTCTATCGGGACCCGACCGACAGCTATGGCAGTCGCTTTACCGTGCAATGAACCGGGTAGGGATCGCGCTGTTCGCCGCAGGTATCCTGCTGCTTTCCGGCGGGGCGGCCATGGCGCACCGGCTGGATGAATACCTGCATGCGGCAACCCTTGACCTGACGCGGACGCATATCCTGCTGCATCTGCGGCTTACGCCAGGCATGGATGTTGCCAATGACGTCATCCGACAGATGGACCGGAACAGTGACGGGCGCCTGTCGCCCGTTGAGCAGCGGGCCTATGTGTCGCAGATCATGCAGGGCCTTTCGCTGTCCCTGAATGGGCGGGCGGCGCGGTTGCGGGTGGAGGCGCTCACTTTTCCCACCATCGCGGAGATGCGGGCGGGCACTGGCGTCATCGACCTGCGTTTCAGCGTGAAAACCGGTCTTCAGACCGGCAGTTACCGCCTGACATATCGTGACAGGGGCGCAGGGACCGGAACGGTATGGCTGGTAAACTGTCTGCTGCCGCAGGATCCCGCGATACATGTCACCCGGCAGAAGCGTTCAGAGGATCAGTCTTCCTATATGCTGGACTTTTCCATCAGCCCGCCGTGATGATGCCATGCGGGCAATGTCTGCTTTTCGGAAATGATCTGTCATTTTATGGGGAGTGACAACACGCGACCGTCGGTGTTTGTCCTGTCGTTGATTGGGAGTGATTTGTTGAGGGCAGGTAATAAAAGTTTTTGGGTGTCGCCTTTTTTCAAAAAGGTGGCGTCTTCCGAAGCTTTTTGAAAAAAGCATCACCAAAAACTTCTTGATGATCAGCTGCGCAAAGGTCGCGCCGGATTGCCTGCCACGGTTGCGCCTGCCGCCACGTCGCGCGTGACGACGCTTCCGGCCCCGATTATGGCATCATTGCCGATCGTGATCCCTGGCAGGATGATGGCGCCCCCACCGATCCAGACATTTTTGCCAATGGTAATGGGGCGACCATATTCCAGCATTTTCCGGCGCTGGTCCGGGTCGCGGGGATGATCGGCCGCAAGGATCTGAACGCCGGGGCCGATCTGCGTGCCATGGCCGATCCGGACCGGAACCACATCAAGGATGATGCAGCCAAAGTTCAGGAACACATTGTCCCCTAAAAAGATGTTATAACCATAATCACAGTGAAAAGGCGCGCGTATGGTCGTGTTCTGCCCAACCGCGCCCAGCCGGTCATGTAGCACCCCATCATGGTTGTTATACCGGCCAAGCCATGCGGCGCATTGCGCCATGTCGCGCTGCAGTTCGGGGTCGCTGGCGATATACAGTTCACCGGCGAGCATTTTCTGCTTTTCGCTTCGCGGGGCGGTCATGTCAGGTCATGCAGCGCCTTGCCAAGCGGCGCGCCAAGTTTCCAGTCCGAAAAACGGACCTTGAGTCCCTGTCGTTCAGGTGTGCAGCACATCGGGCCGACCAGATAGGATCCGGCCTGGGGGAAGGGGGCCAGACGGACCAGCGGCCATGTCCTGCCATCGGCTGATACCTGCAGCCGCAGCACGCCATCGGCGACGGTCGCCCGCATCCAGAAATCTTTGGGATCGCCCTCGTACGGGGCCGTTGCCCAGTCCGAGCGGCCATCCGTCAGGACGCTGCTGAGCATGGCGCGCCCATCGGAAAGCTCGATCCCGGCCTTGACCCAGTGTTCTTCGTCAATCCGGACCATAAGGCCCGCCTGATCGTACAGCTTTTCATATTCAGCACGAATGCGAAGCTGCGCCGTAAAGCGGGACGGTGCGTGCATCCCGTAAAAATGGCCACTGTCGCGGGTAAAACCGTAAAAGGTCTCGCGCCAGAAATCAGAACCTTTGTCGGTGGTCATTTCGAGGGCATCTGCCGTAATGATGCTTTTGCGCGGTCTGTTGAGCCATACACCACCGCGCCATGGACCGGGGGCGCGGGCCTGCGCCTGTCCCCCCAGAACCATGCCGCCCGCCACGGTACCCGCCGCGATGACCGTTCGTCGCGTCATGCCAAGGCGATCGTTTCTTTTGTCTTTATCGCTCATTGCCAGATCTCCCATGCCGGTTGGAATTTTTCTTTAACCGCAAAACCGGCATAGATCAAAATCCGAGGGGTGTCTGGGAAGTTTTTTCAAATGTGAGCTTCCTTGAGGATTTTTGGAAAATTTCACCAAAAACGTCTTTAAAATTAAATGAATTTTGGAATATCCTTCCGGTGACGGAGGGAAATGTCAGCCGTCAATGCGCGGGCATGCCAGCAGGATCAACCTGTCTATCTTGCGACATCAACCAGAAGAACAATCCCATTTTCCTGCGCGATGACCGTCAGGGTATTTTCCCCCTCAATCGCGGCCGCGTCTCCCGCCATCAGCACGTCGTTTCCAATCCGCATGACCCCTGAGGCAACGACCAGATAAAGATCGCGGGCCGTGTCCGTTTGATAGGCCGCACCTTCGCCAGCCCGAAGCGTGGCCTGCAGCAGGCGGGCACAGCTGCTGAGGGGGACGGGGCTCCCATCCCGCACCATCTCTGTCTGTTCAGGGTCATCTTCCGCAAAACCGGAGGCCAGGATGCGGAATGAACCGTCATCCATGGCCGGACAGGGGGCGCGGACTGACTGGAATGGGAAATCGCCCTGCGTATCCGCCATGAACCAGAACTGAAAGACAGCAGCCGCCGCGTCGGTCGTTTTCCATTGCAGGTCCGAACATCCGGACCCGGTACTGATCAGGTGCAGCCCACCTGTCTGGATATGTTCATGGGGGAAATGGTCCACCTGAACGGCGACATCGCCCTGCGCCACCCATGTCGCGATATCCATGCTGGTTTCAGGGCCAAGCCGACAGGTGGCGCCGGGCGGCAGGGTGGCCTGATTGACCGCGCGCAGCCGCCCTTCATGCGCATGCCCGGCGGAGCGCCAGTCGGCAAAGTCGAAATGACAGCGAAAGGTGACGCCGCCATCATGGGCGGTGCCCAGCGTGCTGGCGCGGCGGATGGTGATCATGCGTGCTTCCCCGGTTTTTTACGGACGGGATAGATATTCTCCCACCCCCCACCTAACGCACGATAAAGGCGGGTCACGCAATTCGCGACCTGCCCGGTGGCGCTCACCAGTTCGCTCTGGGAGCCGAGCAGCGCGTTCTGCAGGGTCAGCACGTTCAGGAAGTCGGATGCGCCCTGTACATACTGGGCCTGTGCCGTCTGCACGGCGATCTCGTTCTCATGCACGGCTTCCGTCAGCCTGTCGCGCCGGTTCTGGGCGGCGGTGAAGGCGGCCATGGCATTGTCGATTTCTTCCCATGCCTTGAGGACCGTGCGCTGGAAAAGTGTCGCCGCCTCCTGCTGCTGCGCCTTGCGCAGGCGAAGCTGCCCGGTCAGGCGCCCACCCTCGAAAATCGGCAGGGTCGCGGTCGGGCCAAAGCCATACTGCCGTGACGCCCACGAACCCAGTCCACTGAACTGGAGCGCCTGCACATCCAGACTGCCGGAAAGGGTGACGCGCGGGAAGAAATCCGCGATCGCGACACCGATATTGGCCGTCGCGGCATGCAGGCGTTCGGACGCCATGCGGATGTCCGGCCGACGTTCCGCCAGTTCCGAGGGAAGGCCCGCCGGCACTTCATCCGGAACGGACGGTACAATTTCTGCCTTGCCAAGTTCCGCATTCAGCGCGCCGGGCTCCCGCGCCACGAGAAAGCTCAGGGCATTGAGGAGGTGGATTTCCTGGCTTTTCAGCGGGGACAGGCGGGATTCGAAATTATGCAGCTGCCCCGTCGCTTCCGCCACGTCCAGTCGCGTTGCGGCACCTTGTTCAAAGCGCAGCCGGGTCAGCTGGACGCTGTGGCTGGCGATATCGATATTATGTTCCAGAATGGCAATCTGCGACTGCGTGGCGCGCAGGTCGATATAATCCTGCGCGGTTTCGGCCATAAGGGAGACCAGCACGTCACGCTGCATTTCCTGCGTGGCGTGCATGGCGGCGGTGGCGGCCTCCACCTGCCGGCGGACATGCCCCCACAGGTCGACCTCCCACGACGCATTCAGGCCGTATTGCGGCAGGTTGAATGACGGGTTGCCAATGCTGCCGGGAAAGGCGACAGGACCAAAACCCTGCGTTCCACTGGCGATGGTGCCGGCCGGTTCACGCTCCATCGTGCCCAGCAGGCCCAGAAGCCCGTTCGTGCTGGCCCGTTCGCGGGCATAGGATGCGTTGGCCTGCATCTGGGGAAACTGGGCCGCGCTGGCGATGCGCCGTTCCGCCGTGCTTTCAGCCAGGCGGAATGACGCCGCCTTCAGGTCAAGGTTCGAACGCGCGACATCGTTTTCAAGCCGGGCAAGAAGCGGATCATGAAACAGATTCCACCACGCCGGGTCGGTCGATGCCGTCGTGACGCGGCTTTCGGCGGCAGGCAGGGGATCGTGCCATGTCGCAGCGCTTTTGACCTGCGGCTTGTGGAAATCAGGTCCCACCGTGCAGGCTGCCAGCGCCCCCAGCGCAAGGCACGCGGCAAGACCGCGTCCCGTCGCCTTAGCGCCAGACATAGCGGTCATCTCCGGCATGGGGGCCTTCGGGTTTTGATTGGGTGTCGATGCTGACTTCCACCGACATGCCAACGCGCACTTTGGCGGCAAGTGGCTGGTCCGCGTCGAATGTCAGCTTTACCGGAATGCGCTGTACCACCTTGGTAAAGTTGCCGGTGGCGTTGTCAGGCTGGATCGGCGCGAAGGCCACGCCTGTCGCCGGCGCGAGGGAGTCGACATGCGCCCTGAGGGGATGGCCGGGAAACGTATCGACCCAGATGGTGGCGCGTTGTCCCGTCTGTACCTTCGTCAGCTGGGTTTCCTGAAAATTCGCCAGAACATAGGCCGCCTGCGTCGGCACCACGGCAAGGATGCCGGTGCCGGGATGAACATAGGCACCGACACGCACGCCACGTTCACCCACCACGCCATTGACCGGGGCGGGAATGGTGCAATAGGATAGATTGAGTTTGGCCTGTTTCTGGTCGCCCTGCATGCGCAAAAGGACGCCGCGCGCGCGTTCCAGCTGTCCCTTCAGGACGGCAATCTGCCGGATCGCGGCATCCACGGCGGCCTGGTCGCGGGCGATGGCGGCCTGTTCTTCCTTTTCATGCGCTTCGGATGCCTGTTTCTGTTCGATGGTGCCCGCGCCGCCCGCCGACAGGTTCCGGTAACGCGCACTGTTCTGCTGCGCGAAAAGCAGGTTGGCCTGATCGGCGAGGACGGCGGCCCGTGCCTCGGAAATTACCGCGTCCTGCCGGGAAAGCTCCGCCTCCAGGTTCGCCACGTCACCCTGCGCGGCCAGCACGTTGCCCTTTGCCACGTCGAGTGCGGCGCGATAGTCGTCATCCTCGATATGGGCGAGTTCCTCTCCCGCGTGGACCTGTTCGTTATCCTGCGCGATCACACGGTCAATGCGTCCGGCGACCTTGGGCGCGACCGTTGTGAAATCGGCCGTGACATAGGCGTCGTTGGTGTACTGGTTGACGCCATCCCCATTGACGAGACGCGCGCCGCCCCATGCGACACAGGCAAGGACTGCGGCCGTGCATCCGGCATAGAGAAGGGGTTTTTTATAGATCATGGCGGGATACCCAGGATTCAGCGCGCGGGCGC
Source organism: Novacetimonas pomaceti (assembly GCF_003207955.1). Taxonomy (NCBI): domain Bacteria; kingdom Pseudomonadati; phylum Pseudomonadota; class Alphaproteobacteria; order Acetobacterales; family Acetobacteraceae; genus Novacetimonas; species Novacetimonas pomaceti. The sequence goes on along the minus strand of NZ_NOXG01000009.1, from coordinate 82,280 downwards.
ATTGGGGGAGGGCGCGCGTGGCGGATAGACGCGATGTGGCAGGATCAGGTTCATGACGGCATAGCCAAGGCAGACCCAGATCAGGATGTAGTACAAATCATTGAGCGCGAGTACGAGCGCCTGTTCATGGACATAGGTGTGAAAGACCTGAAGCGAATTGCGGGCGACATGCATGCTGTCGGGGGAGGTGCCCGACAGCTGCCGGCCGATCGGATCCCCCATGCCCTGCAGCGCAAGGCCGTGCGTGCCGTGATGGTCGAGCAGCATGGTGGAGTGGTACTGCTCCCGCCGGCGGGTAAGGCTGGAAAACAGCGCAAAGGCGACCGCATTCGCCAGTCCCTTGAGCATGTTCACCATGCCGGAGATGAAGGGGCCGTCCGCCGGTCCCATCGCCATTGTCGCCAGCATGAGCGTGGGGATGACGGTCATGGGCTGCCCGAAAACCTGCAGGATCTGGGGCAGGTAGAAATTGTCCCGCACCCAGTCTACCGTCAGCCATGAGCCCAGCCAGGCCGACGCCGCAAGACACAGCATACCGCCAGCCAGAATAAAGCGGCAGTCCACCTTGCGGTTGTTGCAGATGGCCGCGATCAGCGGCAGCATGACAAGCTGCGGCAGGGCAACGACCAGCGACACCGGGGCCGCCTGAATGGGGCGGTAGCCACGCACCGCTTCCAGATAGGTCGCAGGGATGTCGCCCATGATGGCGCAGATGGCGAGAATGCCGATCAGCGAAAGCAGGGAGGCCTGGATGTTGCGCGATTTCCAGTACTGGATGCGGAAATAGGGGCTGGGGTGAAATGCCTCGTTGATGACAAAGACGATAAAGGCCGCCCCGCCCCAGAAGGTCAGGTCCGTGATGATGGGGGAGCGGAACCAGTCCAGCCGGTCGCCCTGATACAGCACGATGACCAATGAGCAGATGGCAGGCAACCCGACAAGGATGCCGAACCAGTTGAACTGCCTGAACCGTTCAAAGTGCATCGGGTCTTTCGGCAGGCCATAGGCCATCATGGCGATGGCAAGTGCCGCAGTGGGGATGATTTCCCAGTAAAGCCAGTGCCAGCCGACATGTTCAAACCAGAATGCTTCCAGCGGCAGGCCGAGGTTCGGGCCGAAGGTCGCGCTCATGGCATAGCCGCCGATGCCGAACACGCGGATTTGTGGGGGAAGGTATTTCAGCATGACGGTCATCAGCACGGGCGGCAGGCAACCGCCCGCTAGTCCCTGAAAGGCACGCAGGATACACAGCGACGTGACATCCGGCATGAACGGCGCGGGAAGGGAAAGCAGCGCCAGCATCGCCGTCATGAAGATGGAAAAGCGGTAGATCGAGAACGTCATGTAAAACCACGGCGTAAAAGCCATGGCGGCGATGTTGAATGCTTCGTAGATGGCGATGACCCACGTGCCTTCGTCGTGCCCGATATGCATCGCGCCCCGGATGTCGGACAGCCCGATTTCGGTAACATGTTCGTTGAATCCCGCGACATGCACGGCAAGCAGCATGCCCAGGCAGCCCATCACGGTCCGCAGGCCAAATGGCGGGATATAGGACGGCATCGCGGGTGAGGCATGGATCACCGGCGCGCCATCTTTCGGGGCGGGGGCAGCGGTTGTCATGGACCTGTATCAGCAGCATTGGACGGCGTCTGACCACCCCCGTTTCGGGCAAGAGATGATTCCACTTTCCGGAAGGGTTTGTGCTGGCTCCTGCGCGCAGTGAAGTCTATATTGGAAAGGATGCGAGGATATGATCTTGACCTGCTGCGCTATCTTCAGGTGCTGATCGAAGAAGAAAGCGTCTCCGCCGCCGCGCGGCGCCTGAAGGTGAGCGAACCTGCGATGAGCCGGCATCTCGCCAAGCTGCGGGTCGTTTTTTCCGACCCCATCCTTGTGCAGTCCGGACGCCGGATGATGGCGTCATCCTTTGCCACCGGCATCCTTGATCGTGTGCAGAACGTGGTCCGGGCGGCGGACAGCCTGGTGGAAACCCAGCTTCTGGCCGATCTGGCAAACATGGCCCCCACCTTTACCATCCGTGCCAATGACCTGATCGTCGCCGCGCTGGGGCTGCCACTGCTGCATGCCTTGCGGCGCGAATGCCCGAAATGCGAAATCCTGTTCGCGCCGGAGGTGGATGATCCGGCGTCGGATCCGCTACGTCATAACAGCGTCGATCTGTATATAGGGGCGACAGGCGTCATGAAGCCGGAAATCCGCCGACAGACGCTGTTCCGCCATCAGATGTTCGGGCTTGTGCGGAAAGGACACCCTATCCTTGCCGAACCCATCACGCCGCAGAGCATGGTGCTTTATGATTATATCAGTGTCTCACGCCGCGGCAGGGCCCGTGGACCCATCGACTGGGTCCTGCGGGATCATTACGGACTGACCCGCCGCATCGTGATGGTGGTGCCGAATTATCACGCCATGGTCGAAAGCATGCGGCACACGGACCTGATCCTGACGGTGCCCGACCTTGTGCTGCAACATATTTCAATGGATCGGCTGGGACTGGCCTCCTTCGCGTTTCCGCTATCCCTGCCGTATGTCGAGGCATTTCAGGCGTGGCATCCGCGCCGTGACACGGACCCGGTTCATCGGTGGCTGAGGGAGACCCTGTTCCGTGTTTCACGCCAGGTCTTCCAGAACCCCGGTGGGGGAAGGGCCTGAAGCCGGAGGTTCGGGCAGAGAACCTATATCATCAAGGCAGAACCTTTGCTGAATGAAGTCGATCCCAAAACCTGTATTGCCGACAAGGCTTGTGACAGCGGTCACCGACTGGCGGTCAATAATGCCGACAGTAGACATTGCTTTACGGCCGTCCTGTTCGCACGACAGCACGACGAGGATATGGTTCAGCGCCTCCCATCGCCCTTCACGGATCCAGCGGTAGAAATATCCCTGCACGGTTGTAAAAGGTAGAAAATGACATGGCAGTTGCCGCCACTGGCATCCGGTCGTGACAATATAAAGATTAGCCTTGACGACACGCCGCAGGTCCATGGACCGGGGAGGACCCAACCGTTTCTTCCGCATCATGCAGGTCACTGGCATATTTCAGGTCGTCGCGCTCATACCGTGCGCGGGTGATTTCAGTTCAGGTCATCAAGACCTCATCAGGTTGTCGCAAACCCATGAATCATAACTGACTGCAATCGCTCAATTTATTTTTGGTCAGGTTCTGAAGCTTTTTATAAAAAGCTTCACCAAAAACTTTTAATAATTTCATAATATTACTTGGGCTATATTTTCAAACAGCCTCCAAAATAAAAAAGTCGCAGGAAAAATTCATTTTCATGATCAGAAAAAATCAGGAAGTGAAAACATCTGCAAATGAACGGATTTATCCCAAGATATGGGATGGGCCGATCCGGGTGCGAACCATCAATGATGAATATTTATATAATCCGCTATAATATTGTCTGATAAGGCATGACAGATAATTAATTTTCTAGAATGCCGGTTTGTCGGAAATCGTATTTGTGAAACGACGGATGACTGCTTCAAGGCGCGGGCGTCCGGCCTGTGCGCCGTCTTGCGTATGGCTTTCAATCACACAAGACACTCCGACCGCCATTCTGACAGTGTCGCCTCTGACCGGGGCAGTTACCATGGATGCCCACGGACATGTTCTGGCTGCCCTGCCGTTCCAGCGTAACATCTGGTCAGGACGATCATGCCAGGGTCGCATGGCGTGCGGCACGCCATTCCCAGAAATATCATGTTCATCAATCCAGTCCCGTGCGGGGCATAAATAACTATATAAAATAGTTATAAGAAAAAAATATCATAAATGTGTTGAGAAAATTATTTACCTTTCAAAAACGATAAAATAAAGGACTCTCTCCAAAGCACACCCATTCACGAGGAAAGGAGAGGCGCATGTCAGGATCTCTCGTTCGGACCACATTCGCAGGAGCGGCCAAGGGGAGTGCGCGTTCCTTGTGGCGCATCAGGCTGGGTGTCCTGACACGCTATGCCTCTCCTGTCGTGCTTGTGCTTCTCTGGCAGGCGGCCTGTTCGGCGGGATTGCTGTCCTCGCGCCTGATGGCGTCCCCGGCCCGGATCGTGGCGACGGGCTGGTCCCTGACGCGCGATGGCACGTTGCAGGCCAACCTCACGGTGTCATTGATGCGGGCCGGGTGCGGGCTTGCGATCGGGGTTTTTGCCGGGGTCAGCCTGGGGCTGGTGTCCGGGCTTTCGCGCGTGGGGGAGGATATCGTGGATGCGCCCATGCAGATCCTGCGTACCCTGCCGACGCTGGCGCTGGTGCCGCTTTTCATCCTCTGGTTTGGCATCGGGGAAACCCCAAAGATCTCCCTTGTGGCGCTGGGAGCGAGTTTTCCCATCTACCTCAATCTTTACAAGGGGATCCGTTCCATAGATCCCAAACTTCTGGAAATGGTTCGCACACTTGGTCTTTCACGGGGGCGGACGATCCGCGACGTCATCCTTCCCGGGGCTTTGCCGGATCTTCTGGTGGGATTGCGGTTTGCCGTGGGGATCTCGTGGCTGATGCTCGTCGTGGCGGAACAGATCAATGCCGAAAGCGGGATCGGTCACATGATGATGGATGCGGAGGACTTTCTTCGCACTGATATCATTCTTCTCGGGCTGGTAATCTATGGCCTGCTTGGCCTTGTTTCTGATCAGGTCGTGCGCTTTCTGGAGGGCATGCTGCTGGTCTGGCGCCCGTCCCATCGTGTTGCGGGGGCGCGATGAACAGGATCGTGCAGGAGTTGAGGGAGGTGAGGCTTCCATCACGCAATGACGCCGCCGTTATTGTCCAGGGCCTGACGCGCAGGTTCGGGGATGGGCCGGCCGTGCTCGAACATCTTGACCTGGCCATCGCGCCGGGGGAGTTCGTGGCATTGCTGGGGCATAGCGGATCTGGAAAATCGACCCTGCTGCGCACGCTGGCGGGGCTGGATCCGGTCATCGAAGGGTCCGTCAGCCGCCCGGGCGAAGTCTCCGTCGTGTTTCAGGAAAGCCGTCTGCTGCCGTGGAAACGGGTCTGGCAGAATATCGTCCTTGGGCAGGCCGGGGCAAATGGCCGTGAACGTGCCATGGCGGTGCTGAAAGAGGTGGGGCTTGGACACCGGGGGGATGCGTGGCCACTGACCCTTTCGGGCGGGGAGGCGCAGCGGGCGGCTTTGGCCCGGGCACTGGTTCGTGAACCCGCGTTCCTGATGCTGGATGAACCCTTTGCCGCGCTGGATGCGTTGACCCGGCTGAAAATGCAGCGATTGGTATCGGATTTATGGGTCCGTCACCGCTGTTCCGTGCTGCTGGTCACGCATGATGTTGACGAAGCCCTGCTGCTGGCGGATCGCGCGGTGGTTCTGGAACGGGGGCGGATCCGCATGGACCTGCCCATTCCGATGGAGCGTCCGCGCCGTCATGCTGACCCGCGGTTCGAGCATCTGCGAACCGTTCTGCTGGGTACGCTTGGCGTGCATGATGACTGACATGGATTGATGGGAAAATCTGAAGCCTGTCTCCGACAGGACGGGCCGCCGGGCGAAGCCGGAATGTGGCGCGTCCTGTTGATGGCGGTGGGTTACTGGCAGGATCAAGTGGGCAATCACCCGTAATTGCCGTCTCTGTGCCTGAGATGTCATGAGGTGAAAGAGAGGCATTTCCATCATCTGGAATCTCTCTGGTCGCCTGCAGGACAGGGGCGAAACGCATATGTGCGTGCTTATTTAACTATTTAAAATAGTTTAAAACATTTTCCACAAATAATAATTGACTACACCGGGCGTAAATATATCATGATTTTTGTTGTTATGTAATTATACTAACTTATGTGGTTATTTGGGGGCGGCATGAGTAGCTCAAAAGCTCGATCATTGCGACTTCACGCTGGGCTTTCGTCCAGGGACTCTCTGAATCGAGGCCTGCTTTTCTGCTGCGCTCTGACCGTCACCTTCTCATCCCAGGAGGGAAAGGCCGCAACCACGCAGGGGAATTCATCTTTCCCCCTGAAAAACAGCCATTCGCGTCAGACGCCGCCTGTCCATGCGCAAACGACGAAGCCTGCGGGCAGGGGAACAGATTCTCCTGTCAGCAGGCCTGAAATCCTGCATGTGCGGGCCAGCGCTTCGCCAGCACGGCGTCAGCTTCTTGCGCGGCAGAATGATCCTGTGGCCGTGACGACGATTACGGAAAAGGATCTTCAGACCCACCAGATTACCAATATCCAGCAGGCGACGAAATTGCTGCCTGCCGTTTCCCTGCAGATCACCAACCCACGCAATACCGCCATCAATGTGCGTGGATTGGGAAATTTCAGTTCAAGCGCCCAGGACGGGCTGGAAAACGGCACCACGGTTTATATCGACGGTGTCTATCAGGCGCGTCCCGGGGCCGTGCTGGGTGATATCAGCGACCTGATGGGGATAGAGGTCCTCAAGGGGCCTCAGGCCACGCGGGGCGGCGTGGATAATGACGGCGGCACCATCAACATATCCACACTGGCGCCTTCGTTCAGGCGCCAGTATTCGGTAATCGGGGATTACGGCAGCTATAACACCGCCAATATCCGCCTGAGGGCGACCGGCCCCATCGGGAACAGTGACAAGGTAGCGTTCAGCCTGTCGGGATTTTCCATAAACCGTGATGGGTATGTCAAGAACGTAACAACCGACCGTTACTATCAGGACTATCATGATCTCGGCGTAAAGGCGCAGATCCTGGCAAAGCCGACGGACCGGCTGACGATACGGCTGATCGCGGATTATTCGCACCTCAGGGAAAGCTGCTGCGTTACGCCCATGTCCACCGCGCTGACGCATTATGCGAATGGGGCGGTCATTGCGGGGAATTACTGGGAACGGGCCGCATATGCGGGCGCGGAACCCCTGCCTGCGCACGGGATACGTGACATGCTGATCAGCGCCCCGTCCACCGGTAGCCAGGCGGTAGACCAAGAAACCTATGGAGTTTCACTGAATATTGGCTACCAGTTCAAAAATCAGTGGAAGCTGGAGAATATTGCGTCATGGCATACATGGTTCTGGTATCCCCATAACGGTTTCTCAGGAGGGCTTGGCACCATACCCGGCCTGCGGACATTATCGGCGGGTAATAATCAGGTTTATGAACAGCACGCGACCGAAGAACTGAAAATTTCCTCGCCCACAGGACGAAGGTTTCAATTTTCTGGCGGAATTTTCTATATGTATGAGGAGGTTCCGGATTATTCCTACTGGTCCATAACGGATCAGGGCGCGAAATATTATGGCTATGGATATACTCCGGCGGTCTATAACGCCGGATTGAACGGGGCGACATTTTCATCCCATGACAATCCGATTACCAACGAAGTGGCGGGTTATGTCCGTGCCAGCTATGCGATTACATCCAGAATTTCGCTTGAAGGCGGATTCAGATACTCCTTCGTGACAAAATCCGGCAGTTATGCGTCAAAGATCGTGGGGTCCCAGTATCCCGCGCTGGCTGCCGCCGTTCTGGGGCAGGAAGTTTCCTATCATGCGTTTCATCGCGAACATGAACCCAGCGGAAATCTGAGTCTTCTGTACCGGGCCGGGGCCGATTATCTTCTTTACGCGACCTACAGTCGTGGCGTGCGAAACGGCGGGATCAATCTTGTAAGCCTGAATATTTCACAAGGCGCCAATCCCAGCGTCAGGCCCGAGATCGATGACATGTTCGAATTCGGGTCGAAGAATTCGTTCCTGAACAAGAGGATTCTGGTCAATATGGCGGCATTTTGGAATAATGTTCATAATTATATTACCAGTGCCTCCTATTACACCTCGACAGGAACCACGATTTCCTACCTGACCAATGCAAAACATGTGGTGTCGCGTGGGCTGGAACTGGATGCCAGGGGCGTCATAATTCCGGGGCTTGAGGGACGGGTATCTGCCTCTTACACCGATGCGTTCTATGCCTCATTCAATAATGCGACGCATCCCCTGGAATCTTCGAACATCAAGGGGCTTTACAGCCTGACGGGAAACCAGATTCCCCTGAATTCGAAATGGAACCTTTCGGCGGGTCTGGAATATACCGTGCCCATCAGGGATATGAGTCCATCAGCACATGGTTTCTGGAGCCATCTTCTGTTTTATGTAGGTGCTGATTATATATATCGCTCTGGTTATTATGCAGACGCCTCGGAATCCCGCTATACGCGCATTCAGCCTTATGGCCTTCTGGATGGCCATATTGGCATTCGTCCGGAAGGCGGGAAATGGGATCTCAGCTTCTGGGGCCATAACATGCTGGACAAACGGTATTTCGTGACCATGACGCCGCTGGCGACCGGGGCGGTCTTTTATGGACAGTTGGGCGATCCGGCGATGTTTGGTGGCGAATTCAGCTACAAGATGTAGGCATCATCATATGTTTCCGAAAATCGTATGTAAAAATCGTCCTGTAAGAAAGTGACACCGGAAATTTCCATCAAACGGTGATTTTCAGGCAGGCTTCCAGGGAAAACGGGCGTGTGCGTTATAAAAAACGTGCAGTCGTCCTGAAAAAAGGAGACATAAGTTGATTTCAAGACGCGCTCTCGGAAGGCTGGCCCTTTCGCAAGGTCTGATCGCGCTGCTGGGCCGAAAGGCTTTCGCCGGGCAGAATAGTGTCCGGATCGGTTACCAGAAATACGGCACGCTCGTTCTTCTGAAGGAAAAAGGTTTTCTGGAAGAAGCCCTGCGGCCCAGGGGAATATCGGTGCAGTGGGCGCAGTTTCCCGCTGGACCGCCTTTGCTGCAGGCCATGATCGCCGGGGCGCTCGATTTTGGCGCGACAGGGGACCTGCCGCCGGTTTTTGCGCAGGCAAGTGCGCCGGATGCCCTGATCTATGCGGGAAATGAGAACCGGACTGGCGCCAGCGAAGCGATCATCGTGCCGCAGGACAGCCCGATCCGTACCGTCAGCGACCTGCGAGGCAAGCGTGTCGCCGTGACGCGGGGATCGGATGCCAACTGGCTGCTTCTTGCGTCCCTCATGAACAATGGCCTGAGCCTGCATGACATCAAGGTTTCCTATCTGCTACCTGCGGCGGCGCGCCCGGCGTTTGAGGCGGGGCAGGTTGATGCGTGGTCGATATGGGACCCCTATCTGTCGGGGGCGTTATCAAGTGCCGGGGGGCGTGTCCGTGTGCTGGCCACGGGGGATGAGGTAGGGGGAGGCACCCCTTTCTATCTCGCGCGCAAGGGGTTCTTTATCGAGGATCGTGATCTGCTGCGTGATATCATTGCCGCCGTGGAAAAGTGCGATGAATGGGCGCAGGAAAACAGGCCAGAGGTCGCAGCCATGCTTGCCCGCAGCACGGGGCTGGAACTCGGGGTGGTGGAGCAGTCGGTGGCAAAGATTCATTTTGGATTTTGCCGTATTACGCCGCAGGTCATCGCCAGCCAGCAGCATATTGCCGATACGTTCATGGCGGCCGGGCTTCTTCCTTCCGCGCCCAGGATAAGTGAAGCTGCCCCTGATATATGAGGAATGGCCTGAAATAATTCATTGATAAAAACGACAGAAGTTTTTGGTGAAGCTTTTTCCAAAAAGCTTCGAAGAATATCGGCTTTTGAAAAAAGCAGCCCCCAAAAACTTTTTGTACCAGATGCGATGCCTCCGTGGTTTTCCATCCAGTCAGGCTGACTGATCCATCGTGGCAAGGGAATCCAGAACATGATGCGGATTGACCTGCGGAAGCAGATGGGCTGCATCCCCGAAATAGTTCAGGCCCCCCCACAGCTTGCGATCACCGATCATGTAAAAGCGGCGTTTGGCGCGGGTGACCGCGACATTGAGGATGTTCGGTTTTGACGCCGCCCACTGGGCGGATCCGCGTTTTGTCTCATCCGCCCCCAGAACCATGATGACGGTGTCTTCTTCCTTGCCCTGAAAGGTATGGACGGTGCCGATGCGATTGCCAATCCATGTCCGCAGTTCGCGCGGAGGATACATGTTATGGCTGGCCCAGCATGCGGGATCGCGAAGCGCCTTGCCAATGGCCTGCCTGATTTCCTTGAAGGGCGAGACGACATACAGCGCAGGCAGTTTCTGGTCACGGGAGGTGCAGGCCACGATCAGGGCCACGACATAATCGACCTGTTCCTGCACCACCTGTTTGCCAACGACCTTTCCCGTGACGGAGAACCATGCGCTTTCCCCCAGGAAAGGTGAGCTGTCAGGCCCCGGAGCCGGGTCAGCCGAACCGTGGATCATCTTCCCGTCATAAGCGATGCGATTGGCAATCGTGAACATCGGATCAAGGCAACGACGATGCACGCGCAGGGGACTGCCGACCCAGATCGGATTTCCGTCACGGACGTTCAGGTGGGTGCCATAGGGATTGGCGGCATCGGCCAGGGTCTGCACCGATGCTCTTGCCGGGGAGCAGCGTCCATCGGCGGTATGGGGCGAGAGATCGCACAGTGCTTTGACAAGGGGGGCGGAGAGGGTGAAAACCGGCTCGATCTGCAGGGGATCGCCAATGATGACGGCACGCCGTGCGCGGAATATCGCGCCCACGGCAGCCTGCGGCATGGCCTGTCCCGCTTCGTCCACGAAAACCCACCCCAGCGTTTCGGGACCGACGCCGTGAAACTGTCGGGCGAAAGAGGCAAAAGTGGTTGAGACCACGGGAACGATCATAAAGAAATTCTGCCAGATTGCCGCAACAGTCTCTGGCGTGGACCCGTATCGTCCGGGATTGCTGATGTGGCGGCTGATGGCTGCCAGCGTATCGAAATAATGCAGGGTCCGTGACGTCATCACCGCTGCAAGCCATGATTCGTGCAGGCCAAGGGCGGCCTTGAACAGGTCGGAGCGCAGGCGATTGAGTTTCCGGTCATGCCACAGGCCGGAGCGTTGCAGCCCGTCGGTTTCAAGGTCCCGCGCGTTTTCAAACAAAGTAACGTCGGGGAATTCTTCATGGCAGGCGCGAAGTTCCTTTTCCTCCTGCGCCAGTCTGCCCTGAATCTGTTTGATCGTCGTCTGGATGTCCGTGCATGCGCCTGTCGCTGCCTGTAAATCCCGGGTCAGGTCATTTTCAACCTGCTGGGAAAGATCACGGATTTCCTTGCCAAGCCTGATCTGTGCCTGGGCGTTTTCCCGTGTCGCGGCGGAATGCTGCTCCTTTTCTTTCGAGTTGAACAGAGATTTCCACAAGGAGGGTTTCAGGCGGTCAATCTGTTCCTGTTCGGCGCGCAGGCTTTCCAGTTCAGCGTTCCTGCGCGTCAGTGCATTCCGTGCTTCAGCAAGGGTGTCGGCGCAGTGCTTTTTACGGGCCTGCGCGACTTGAAGCTGTTTTTCCTTTTCTGACAACTGCTGCCGAAGGACGCCATTCCCTGAAGACGCATGCAGATTGGCAAATGCTTCGAGACCCGCCAGACGGGCGGAGACCTGTTGATCCAGATTACGGAAATTCTTGGCCGCATCCCTGAAATTCTGCTGTGCGCTGGCGGGGGACGTCCCTTTTATCCATTGCCATATTGTGGCCGGACGTTCGTTGCCGCTCCATGTTTCGTCCGCATCGTCCGGGACCTTCCTGAAAAAGACGCTGTCACAGAAACGGGAACGATTGGTTGAATTCCCCAGGGTGCAGGTAATCAGGCCCCAGGGATATTCCTTGGGTGGGAGGGCACGGAAGCCGCCATCCCTTGTCTCCGCCGCAAGCTTGTGCGCCACGGGGCGAAGATAGGTGAACGCCTCATCGGGAGAGAGGTCGATCGCCGCGGATTGCGGCAGGTCCTTTGAAATATTTTCAACAGCGGTATTGTTGTACGAGGTGACAACCATCTCATACCCGCTCAGGTCCGGACGCAGCTTCCGGACATTGAATTTGTGCTCTCCACTCTCTGCCTCGACAGAACCGGTGAAGGCGTCTCCAGCCGATTTCAGGCTGGCGAGGACACGGGCGCGGCGGGTGATGTTTTCCGCGAAAATATCTCGCAACAGGGTGGTCTTGCCCGTTCCGGGCGGCCCGTTGACCGAGAAAATGCCACGATCTTTCAGGTGGCTGAACGCGGTGTTGATGGCGAACTGCTGCATCAGGCTCATGGCGTGGGCAGGGTTTGATATCCAGCGCCCGCTGTTCATGAACCGGGGATGCAATGCATCAATGATGTGCGCGCGTCCCCTGTCCGTGCCGAGGTCGGTCCTTTTCCCTTCGGAAAGTTCCGTCAGATACTGTCGCAGGGCAGGCGGAATGGCGCCTGTCTTCAGGGTGGCAAGGGCGCGTTCGATGTCGGTCAGGAAGAAGCTGTTGAGGATGCCGATTTCCGGGAGCTTTTCCTGCTTTTCATCGTCATCGTCATCGTCCTCCTGCGCTGGCGGTTTCGTCTCCGTATCAGGCGCAGGATCCCGACGGATTTTCTCCTTCCCGTAATTGAGCTGCAGCAGGGCGGCAGGAAGGTCCCGGGGCGGGAAAAAATCGGCCCATTCCCCGAAAATCCTGATCAGGTGCGGTATTTCCCCGGCTGCAAGCGGCAGGGGAACCGTCGGGTCCGTAATGTTGGCCGCGTGCCGCCGTTCTTCGGAAAAATTGGCCAGCATCCTTTGCAGGCGCAGCCGGTCCGCCTCGAACGCATCCCATGACAGGGCATTGAGGGAATATTTCAGGGCCTTGCCAATGGCCCATGGAAAGGTCGAGATCTCGACAGACGTGAAATCAGGCTCACCCGCTGCATTTAGGTGAATCTTTGCCATGCATGTCGTGGCGTTGGGATATCCGTGCGGTTCGGGCGTGTCGTCTTCGTCGTTACGCTCTTCGCGGTCAAGTCGGCTGAATTCGGTTTCAGCCTCCAGCCGGCTGGTGACGCGCCGGACTTCTTCCTTATCGAACAGGCCAAGAAACAGGTTTGCGCCAAGCGAGGCTTTCCCGCGTGGGGGAGGATAGTCATTGGGAAGCCTGGGATTGTCAGGATGCACGAAAACGGAAAACTGGTTTTCACTTTTCCTTTCCCTGACCTGCCGCAGGTCGAAAGGGATGAAGAATTCAATTTTGTGCCAGCATGCAAGGATATCAGAAAATGCGGCGGTTTCTGAAGTCATTCTCTGGGGTCTTCTTCTGTGTTGGCCCTGTCATCCGGGCAATATGATAGCATGGCGACCTGAAAGTAACAGCAGGAAAAACCCCTCTTGCGTGAGGTCGGAAAGTTCCTTTCGGGCAGCAGGAAAAAAGAACATGAAGCAACATTTCCCTGTGTACTGCGGTAATTCACATCCGTGGTTGCGTGACCGGGGGCCGTCTGCCTGCTTCGGCTCTGTCCAGTCGCATGTATCGGATGATGTTCACAAGGCGGACGCATGAGTTCCCGACGCTTATGATTTCTTCGGTCTTCGTGTTTCCTGCATGCGCCGGATGAAATGGCGCCATCCCGGTGGGCGGCAGGGAATTATCAGTCCTCAAGACGATACAATCTCCGCGGGATTTCGGACGGTTTATGTTGCTGACATGCAACATGTCAGGCGATTTCGGAAAAATTGTCCCGTGGAAGAAAATGGAACTCATGACAGGACAGAAATGAGATAGCTTCTTCCATGATCGGGAATGCGCGGTGTCCGGCTTTGTCTTCGCGGTTGCGCGGGAACCGGCAGGCATGCGTAAAATCGAAGGGAGAAATCCTCTTGCGGATCCAGTCGGGAAAAGCGCGCAACCTTGTCGCGACGGCAATGGGGAACATGCTGGAATTCTACGATTTTACCGTTTACGCGGCTTTTTCCACATTTCTGTCGGCGGCCTGTTTCCCTGCGGGCAATCCCCGCCTTGCCCTGCTGCTTTCAACCGTGATTTTCGGGATCGGCTTTCTGGCCCGTCCCCTTGGGGCGATCGTGATGGGCGCGTATGCCGACCATCACGGCCGCAGGCGCGCCCTGACCCAGACGATATGGCTCATGGCATTGGGCAGCCTGATGATCGGGCTGTTGCCCGGATATGCCACCATCGGGCTGGCGGCGCCGATAATGCTGAGCGTGGCGCGCCTTATCCAGGGGTTTTCCGCCGGTGGGGAAATGGGAAGCGCCACCGCCTTCCTGGTGGAGGCCTCGGCACGGGAGCGCATCGGCCTTGCGGCCAGCTGGCAGATTGCGACGCAGCATCTCGGGACGATCATTTCGGGTCTGTGCGGCATCCTGCTGGGGCTGTCCATGTCTTCGACCCAGATCGCGGGGTGGGGATGGCGGCTGCCTTTCATCCTTGGCGCCATTATCGTGCCCGTGGGCGCATGGATACGGCGCAACCTGGACGAAACCCTGGCACCCGATCAGGTCCGCCAGGGCATGATCAAAAACGTGCGCCATGTCTTCATGCGCATGCCGGGCCGGATCGCCCTGTGCATGCTGCTGGTGGCCGGGGCGACGATTTCGCAGTATTTTTTCCTGTACGGCACCATATTTGCCATCCACGACCTGCGGTTCCCGGCCGCGTTCGCGATCTCGGTCAATATCGCCCTTGGGCTGACGGGATGCCCGTTCGCCCTTCTGGGCGGTTATCTGAGCGACCGTTATGATCCGTACATCGTCACGCTGGCGGCCCGTGCCATGTTGTGCGGCCTGTTCCTGCCGGCTTTTGTTTTCCTGCTTTCCCATCCTTCGCCACTGGTATTTACGGTGGTGCTGATGCTGCTCATGTCGCTGCATGCGCTGGCGTCGGGCGCGTGCATGCGGATCCTGCCCGACCTGTTTCCGATGAATGTCCGCACATTGGGGACGGGACTGTCCTATTCGCTGGGGGTGACGATATTCGGGGGCACGGCCCAGACGATATTCACGCTTCTTATCGACAGGACCGGCAACAGGCTGTCATGGATATATTTCGTGACGGGCATGCTGGTTGTATCCTCGTCCTCGCTTGTGTTCCTGCGGCGCATTGCCCGACACGACAGGCAACGCAACCGTGCCGGGGACGCGGCAGGGGCATGAGCGCCCATGGCGCGGGATGCGACGTTCCGTTTTTCCCGGATACTATCCTGCGGCGATGCTGTATCGTATTCCCTGCCATGGAGGGGACATGAAAAATATCGATGAAATCTGGGCAGCCGTGGATACGCTTGGCGACGTGTTCTGCGATTTTTCCGATCGCATATGGGATACGCCGGAACTTGCCTATGATGAGTACCGCTCCGTTGACACGCAGCAGGCCATGCTGGAACGCCACGGGTTCCGCATCACGCGAAATCTGGCGGGAATTCCGACTTCCGTCATGGGCGAAGCCGGGGAAGGGGGACCGGTCATCGCGTTTCTGGGGGAATTCGATGCCCTGCCCGGACTGAGCCAGGAAGCGGGCCTTGCACGTTGCAGTCCGGTGGAGGACGCCGATAACGGGCATGGCTGTGGCCATAACCTGCTGGGTGGCGCGGCGATGCTGGCAGCTTGTACGTTGAAAGACTGGATGGCGGAAAAGGGAATTGCCGGCAGGGTCCGCTATTATGGCTGCCCGGCGGAGGAAGGCGGCGCCGCAAAGACGTTCATGGTGCGCGATGGCGTGTTTGACGATGTCGATTTCGCGCTGTCATGGCATCCCGGGTCCATCGCGGGTCCGTTCTATCCGGCGTCGCTGGCAAACATGCGCATTGATTTCACGTTCCACGGCCGCGCGTCCCATGCCGCCGCCTCCCCGCATCTCGGACGTTCCGCCCTGGACGCGGCAGAGCTGATGAACATAGGGGTCAATTACCTGCGCGAACATATGCCCAGCTCCGCGCGGGTCCACTACGCCTATCTTGATGCGGGCGGGGTGGCGCCCAACGTGGTGCAGTCGAAGGTGACCATACGTTACCTGATCCGCGCCGATGACCTGCGGCAGCTGCGTGAACTGACTGAACGGGTCAGGAAAATCGCCCGGGGTGCCACGCTGATGACCGAAACGCGGGTGGAGGAAGGCGTGGTCAGCGCCGTATCCAACCTGATGGGCAATACCCCGCTGGAAGATACGATATATTCCAACCTGATCCGTCTGGGGCCGCCGCGCTTCGATCGGGAGGATTACGATTTCGCGCGGGAAATCCAGAAAACCCTGACGCCGCAGGATATCCGTTCGGCCTTCCTGTCGGCCGGATTGCCACCGCGCGCTGACGTGCCGTTATGCGACATGATCGCGCCGCGTGAATTCGTGCCGCCGCCCTTTGGTTCCACCGATGTGGGGGACGTCAGCTGGGTCGTGCCCACCGTGCAGATGTGGGGGGCGACCTGCGCCATTGGAACACAGCTGCATTCCTGGCAGATGACCGCGCAGGGCAAGAGTGGCATCGCGCACAAGGGCATGATCCACGCCGCCAAGGTAATGGCCGCCACCGCCCGCGACGTACTGATGGCCCCCGCCCTTCTGGAACGCGTAAAGGCGGATCATGACAGCCGTCTTGCGCAGGAACCCTATGTCTGTCCCATGCCGGACGAAGTCGTCCCGCCCGTGCAGGATAAATGACGGAGCGCGCGCAGCGGGGCGGTGCAGGCGCGGATGGACATGTATCCCCGGATGCGCCTGCCTCCTGTCATTCCGGCACGACCCATTCGACGGTTGCGGCGGTTTCCTCGTCCCCCAGATGTCCGCGCAGAACGTCAAGGGCGTGCCGCGCGACGTCCTCGAACCCGAAAGGCGGGTTCGCGACGATCATGCCGCTGCCATTGAGGCGTGATGGGTCAAGGGGAGGACGAAGCGTCAGCTCAAGCGCCAGCAGGTTTCGCTGCCCCGCGTCCTTCAGGGCGTTTTGAAACGCGCGGACGGGGGCGCGGTGCTTGATCGGATACCACGCCGCGATGATGCCCGTGCCAAACCGGCGGCGCGCCGTGATGATGGCTTTTGCCAGACGCTGGAACTCGTCCTTCTGCTCAAAGGGGGGATCCATAAGGACCAGCCCGCGCTTCGCATGCCGGGGCGGAAGAAGTGCGGTAATGGCTTCGTAGCCATCACGGCCATGGACCGAAACGGCGGGAGTGTTGCGAAACAGCCTTTTCAGGCTCTGCTGGTCCTGCGGATGCAACTCGCAGCAGGTCAGCGTATCGCCAGGCCGCAGAAGCCGGGAGACAAGTGCCGGGGAGCCGGGATAGAACAGCTCTCCCCCATGTTCGCGCATGACATGGCGCACGATGTCGAGCCAGTCGTCCAGCACAGGGTCCGCCCCCGGGGATGTCCCGAGCAGGCGTCCGATGCCGTCGCGCCATTCCCCCGTTGACCGGGCCTGTGGCCCCGACAGGTCATATATCCCGACGCCCGCATGCGTATCGAGGACGCAAAAAGGCGCGGGCTTGCGGCAGAGTGCCTTTATCAGCGCCGTCAGCAGGACGTGTTTCATGACATCGGCAAAATTGCCCGCGTGGTAGCCATGCCTGTAATTCAATGTCGTCCTGTTCCCTGAAGAAGCCTTTGCCGCCACGCGACGGCGAGTGCGGAATGTCGCGGTGCCGAGTGTTAATGCATGACCGCGTTCCCTGTCATGGGGATTGATGGCCGGTCACGACAGATTTTTCACAAGGGCGCGGAGGGAGGCCACCGGCGGGGCCGTCATCGCGTTTTTGCGGGATCTGCCGGATGTCCCGGCCGGTCCCTGTCGGGATATGTTTCCTCCCGTGGCGCGGGGACATGCGCGAGGGCGGAGGACAGGACACTGAGCATGAGGAAGATGACGGCAGCCGTTTCGATCGCCGTCGGCAGCCGTCCCGTCCACAGGCATCCGTAGAAAAGGGCAAACAGGGTTTCGCCCACGGCCATCTGGCCGCTTAACGTCATGGGGAGCATCTGGCACGTACGGTTCCAGAAAATGCCGCCCATGACCGAGGCAACCAGCGCCACGCCACCGCTGACGGCGGCAAAGGCCAGCCATCCGGATATCGGGTGGGATGCCGCACCCGGATGGACGGCAAATGGCAGGAGGAGCAGTGCCTCGGCACCCGTGGCGATCCCGGTCAGGAGGCTCCAGTCATCCGCGCTGATGACGCTCAGCCGTTTCAGCCATCGTGAATTGGAAAGCGCGAAGATGCTCCATGACGCAAGGCCACCGATCGCCAGCATGAAACCCGTCAGGCGGGTGACATCCGTGCCGGCGGTTCCCTCGCCGGAATGAAGGGTCTGCATGGCGGTCAGCCCCAGCCCCACGAGCATCAGCAGCATGGAGGGAACAAGCCTGCGCAGGCCAAGCCCATCCTTTTCACGGGTTCCAAGTATTCCGATGATAACGGGCAGGAATCCGGTCATGATGGACGTAATATCGATGCCGCAAAGCCGTACCGCCGATGAAATCAGGATGTAATAACCAAGATTGCCCGTCAGGCCGAGCCATAGCAGCGCGATCCATTCTTTCGGGGCAATCCGTGAATGAATCTGCCGCCAGCGTGGCAGGACGAGAAGGACTGAAATGGCCCCATAGGCAATATAGCGGGCCGTGGAAAGTTGCAGCGGCGTGAAATCCGGCACCATGGCGGGCGCCACGAAAACGCTTCCCCAGCATGCGCCGGTCGCCACGCCATTGGCCAGACCCGGCAGGAGGGGAAAGCGGGACCGTGACTGGGCGCCGTTCATGGTTGTCCTTGGATTACATGACTGTCTCTCTCCCTTATGGGGCAACAGGTCATGTATTGGAACGGATTCCGTGGTCCTTCCTGCCGGTCCTTGTGTCTGATCCCCGTATCGGGTCGGTGCCGCCAAAAGAAAAGGGGACGGATGTCCCATCCGGATCATCCGTCCCCAGCCGCGATATGCCTGAAATGACAGCGGGATTATTCCGGCTGGCCCGCCATTTCCAGCATGCGGATCTCTTCGTCCGACAGACACAGTGCCGCCGCGCGCGCGAAACTTTCGACATGGGCGCGCCTGGTGGCGCTTGCGATCGGCGCGGTTACGCCCTGCCGCGCGATGAGCCATGCCAGGGCGACTTCGGCATCCGTGGCGTCATGCGCCCGGGCGACCCGGTCAAGTGCCGCGAGAATGGCCATCCCGCGCGGATTGAGATACTTGCCAATGCCTTTGCCGCGCTGGCTTTGTGACAGATCTGATTCCGTGCGGTATTTCCCCGACAGGAACCCGGAGGCCAGGCTGTAATAGGTCACGACGCCCAACCCTTCGCGCAGGCACAGATCACGTAGCGCCCCGTCATAGGACGCGCGGTCATAGAGGTTATATTCAGGTTGCACCACCTGATAGGCCGGAAGGTCATTGCGGCGCGCGACATCCAGCGCATGTTCCATCTGCGCCGCATCGAAATTGGAGGCGCCGATCGCGCGGACCTTGCCCTCTTTCCTCAACTGGTCAAAGGCCGCCAGCGTTTCCTCGCACGGGGTTTCGGGGTCGGGGCGATGGGAAAAATACAGGTCGATCCGTTCGATCCCCAGACGGGAGAGGGAGTCTTCCGCCGCCTGAAGGATCCACTTCCTCGACAGGCCCTTTTTGCCCGGAACGCCCAGGTCCCAGCCGACCTTGGTAAAGATGTGGACCCTTTCACGCATGCCGGGACGCGCCCGGAGCCAGCGTCCGATGATGGTTTCCGATTCACCGCCCTTGTTACCCGGAGCCCACGTGGAATAGACATCCGCCGTATCGATGGCATTGAACCCGTGATCGACAAAGGCATCCAGCACGTCGAAGCCGGTTTTTTCGTCAATGGTCCAGCCCAGCACGTTTCCCCCGAAGACGATTGGCGCGATATCAAGCCCGGTCAGGCCGAGGGGACGTTTTTCCATGCTCTGTTCTCCCAGTTCCAAAAGGTTGCCTGTTCCCGAACGGGAAAGGATAGGTCATTGTTGCATGCGAAGGGAGGGGCAGGGCGATGGCCCCGGCCGCGCAGGCGGGAATTCCAATCTTGTCACCTGCCGCGTGTCAGGCGATGAAAGCCTCTTTCCCATTGCCATCTTGCAGGAAGACAATGCCATCCCCGTCCATGATCGCCACAGAGGTCCAGCCACCCGAAGGCGCGGATGTGACAGCCGGGGAAGAACAGGACGAACTCGTCCCACAATCGCGGAACTGCCTGCGCGAAGGGGCCAGAAACGCGATCATCATTCTTGGCCAGGGCGTGCTGGACGCGGATCCGGCGCTGCGTGAGCAGGGCAGGACGGACCATCTGGTCCTCTCCGCCCTGTTTGACGAACTGCTGCGTGCCGTCTGTCGCCTTGTTTTCCTGACCTGTCTCGAGGCGCGCGACCTTCTGGTTTCCCGGACAGGAACAGAAAAGGACCGGCGGCACGCAAGCATCCTTTACTGGCTGGAACGTGCCACTTCCATCGATGCTTCCGACATGGAACATGACGGGTGGGCCAGCGTGGCGACCCTGCTGGCGGATCTTGAAACGGGCAATGCGGGGTGCGGGATTCCGGCGCTGGGCGGCGGTTCGCCTTCGGGGGGAATGTCCATTCTGGGGACGGCGCGCATTGCCAATACCCGTTTCCTTTCGGCCCTTCACGGCCTCGGCGGCACGGACTGGCGATCCCTGAAAAGTGGCGAACTGGGAACGCTTTATGAAAGCCTTCTGGAACTACGTCCGTATATCGGGGCGGACGGAAGCTTCGGTCTGGATGGCAGGCGGCGGGGGGGCGAGCGACGGATATCAGGAAGCTATTATACACCGGACAGCCTTGTGGAGGCCCTGCTCGACAGTACGCTCGAACCCGTCATGAAACGGGCGGAGGCGGCTGGCGGGGCGGAAGCCATTCTCGCCCTTCGCGTGATTGATCCGGCCTGCGGGGCGGGACATTTCCTGCTGGGGGCCGCGCGGCGCATGGCCCGTCGTGTTGCATTCCTTCGCGCGCCCGACACGCCGGATTTTCGCACGGCACTTCGCGATGTCGTCTCGTGCTGCATTCATGGGGTGGACTGTAACCCCATGGCGGTCGAACTTGCGAAAATGGCGCTGTGGCTTGAAACGGGCATGCCGGGACATCCCCTGTGTTTCATGGATGCGAATATACGCTGCGGTGACGCGCTGCTGGGCATCCTTGATATGGGCGCCCTGGAAAAGGGCGTGCCAGATGCGGCGTACAGGCCACTGACGGGTGATGATCCCGCCGTCTGCCGGCATTACCTGCGATTGAACCAGCGCGCGCGCTCCGAAATGCAAAGCCCTGTGTTTCAGCCATCGGTCGCGTCCGCCAGCATGGCGCTGG
Organism: Novacetimonas pomaceti; assembly: GCF_003207955.1. Lineage (NCBI taxonomy): Bacteria > Pseudomonadati > Pseudomonadota > Alphaproteobacteria > Acetobacterales > Acetobacteraceae > Novacetimonas > Novacetimonas pomaceti. The sequence goes on along the minus strand of NZ_NOXG01000009.1, from coordinate 61,205 downwards.
CGGCAATCAAGGCCTTGCCCGAGACGACATGGGAACAGGTGGCATGCAAACGCCGCCGGTTCGGGGAGTGGTGGGGCAGAATGTCACGTTCCGCCTTTCATGTGGCCTGCGATCTTTATGTCGCGGCTTTCCTGCGGCCACGTAACCACCTGTCCCCTGCCGATGCCGGCCCGACCACGGCGGATGCGTGGTCCGGGCTGGCCTGGCAGGATGTTTCCCGTGATTGCGAATATGGGGCGGTGGATATCGCCCGACAGGCGCATGCCCTGCATTGGCCGCTGGTGTTCGCGGATGTCATGGACGGGCGGGGGGGCTTTGACGTTGTGATAGGCAACCCGCCATGGGAAGTCATGCAATTGCAGGAAGAGGAATATTTCGCTGCCCGCGCGCCTGAAATCGCGGCCCTGAAAGGTGCCGCGCGCAAGGCCGCGATTGGCGGACTGAAGGCCACCCGTCCCGACCTGTTCCGCGGGTTTTCCAATGCGCGGCGCCAATTTGACGCCATGAACGCCTTTGCCCGCGTCAGTGGCCGTTTTCCCCTGACCGCGCGGGGCAGGGGAAATACCTATGCCCTGTTTGCCGAACTGTTCCTGACGATTGTCCGCCCGGAGGGGCGCGCGGGGCTTATCGTGCCGACCGGCATCGCGACCGATGCCATGACCGCGCCCTTTCTGTGTCACCTGATGCGTGAAAGGCGTCTGGCCCAACTGCTGGATTTTGAAAACAGTGCACCATTTTTCACCGATGTTCACCGCAGTTTCAAATTCTGCCTGCTGAGCATGGGCAATGAAACCGGGGCGGCGCGCTTTGCCTGCTTCCTGAACGACCCACGGCAGGCACGCGATACGCGACGCCATTTCAGCCTGACCGCCGAAGAAATCGCGCGGATCAATCCCGATACGAATACCATGCCGGTCTTCCGCTCCAGCGCGGATGCCGAACTGACGGCCGGCATTTACAGTCGTGTTCCTGTCTTCATCGATGAGGCGGGCGGGATCGCGGGAAACCCCTGGGACATCGAATTCAGGCAGGGCCTGTTCAACATGACGAGCGACAGTGGCCTTTTCCGTAACGCCCTTCAGTTACGTGCTGGTGGCTGGCGGCGCGAGGGTACGGACTGGGTGCGTTCCGACAGGGCGGGGCAGGGGGAGGAATTACGTTATCTTCCGCTGTACGAAGCAAAAATGGGATCATTCTACGATCACAGGCATGCGGGGTATGGACGGCGCAAGGGCGAACGTGGTCATCGCGTCCTGCCCGAAACCACGCAGTGCGAACATTGCGATCCCGGTTTCGAGATTACGCCGCATTACTGGGTCCGGCAGGAGGACGTCATACGCAAAACGGGAAACCGGACTGATCTGTCAGCATTTTTCGGATTCCGCAATATCATGTCCCCCACGAATGAACGCACGTTCATCTGCAACCTTCTGCCGCCGTGGGGGGTGGGGAACAGCATGACGGTCATGTTTCCGCGCGGGAACTGGACCGATCATAAAATGGCCTGCCTGATCGCCAATCTTTCGTCGCTACCCTTTGATTTCGTATGCAGGCAGAAAGCAGGCGGCGTTAACCTCAATTTCTTTATCGTGCGGCAGCTTCCCGTCCTGCCTCCTTCTTCATACGGTCCCGATGCCCTGCAATTCATCCTCCCGCGTGTGGTGGAACTGACATATGCCAGCCATGTCATGTCGGGCGTTGCACGGGATTTTGGTTATGACGGAGGGCCGTTCCCATGGAATGAGGACCGACGCGCATGGCTGCGGGCGGAGCTTGATGCGTGGTACGCCCGGGCCTATGGCCTCAGTCGCCGGCAACTGGAATATGTCCTCGATCCCCATGACGTGATGGGTCATGATTATCCGTCACAGACCTTTCGCGTCCTGCGCAAGAACGAGATCGCGGCCTATGGGGAATACCGGACCCGTCGTCTGGTGCTGGCGGCCTATGACCGGCTGGCATGAACTGCCAGGATGCGTCCCCTGCCCGGAGATTGTTTGAAGGCAGCGCCAAAATATAAAAGTTTCTGGGTGCTGCCTTTTTTAAAAAGGCAGCGTCTTCTTGTGATTTCAGGAATTTTCCGAAAAACTTCTGTTTCAGACAATCATGTTTGTCATCGGACCACCGGTTTTGAGCGCGGCAAGATTCCTGAGCAGGATATCAACGACATTGCGTTCATAGAACTGGGTTTCGCCCGCCGTATGGCCCGTCATGACCAGATTGGGCCGTGACCATAGGGGGGAGGAGGCGGGCAGCGGTTCCTCGTCATAGGTATCGAGGGCCGCGCCCGCGATGCGGCCTGTGTCGAGGGCATGGATCAGGGCGGCTTCCTCGACCACCGCTCCACGCGCCACGTTGATGAGACATGCGTCACGCTTCATGGCGGCGAAGGCCGCAGTGTTGATAAGGTGATGCGTCTGTGGCGTCAACGGGCACGTCAGGATGACGTAATCCGCATCCGCCAGTCCTTCATGCAGGCGGTTCATGGTGATTTGCCGCACGCCTGCGACATCAAGCGGACGGGCGCTGTGCCGGGCGCCGCTGACATTCATGCCCAGCGCCTGGCACAGCCGTGCAAGGCGATCGCCAATCGTGCCCATGCCGACGATCAGGACATTCTTTTCCGACAGTTCCTGCAGGCGTGGGCGCGGATCGGTGCCGGTGGTGGACCATCGGCACATTTTCTGGTTGTCACGTGCTTCGTACAGCCGCCTGGCAAGGCTGAGCATCAGGGCCAGCGCATGTTCCGCCACCGCACTGGCATTCGCGCCGCGTGCATTGCACAGATGGACACCGCGTGCCTTCAGCCGGTTCAGGTCGAACTGCTCCACCCCGGAACTGATGGACTGGATCAGGCGGAGACGGGGGGCGATTTCCAGAAGGTCATTTTTCCACAGCATGGAAATGACAAGTATTTCTGCATCCGCGATGATCTTTTTCAGGTCATCCAGCGTCGTCACCTGAATGCATGGTGGTGCCGAGGGACGTTTTTCAAGTTCGCGGCGGATATCGTAATACGAATGCGCGGCATAAATGCACGGGATCTGGTCGTGGGGCATGACGGGCAGGCAATCCGCAATCTGGCGGGTGCTGGCGCATATGGAACCAGCCCCGGTTCGCCGGCACCTCATATGGGGGAAGGGCAGTATGTTGCGATGCTATATCGAACCCCACCCCGGTTCAATATGGCGGAAAGAAGTGGGCAGCGGGATGCGTCCGCTGCCCGGGAAAAGACACCAGGGCCTGTTACTGCCTGCCGTCCTGATAGAATTTTCCGAACCGGTTTTCCAGGAACTGCGACAGGGCGATATCTTCCTGCAGCACCAGCCCGGATGTCGGAATCTTGCCTTCGGCCAGCAGGTCGAGCACGGCGCAGATCGCGCCCGCCGTCGTGATCTGGATGCCGGTGCGCGGGCGGCCATTGACGGTCGCGCCATGGATCGCGCGCACGAACGTTTCCTGCGTCAGGCGCCCGTCGCGCTGGCCCGACACGGTGATGAGGATGACAATGACATCCTGCGTCGTCACGGGCAGGGCGTGTTCGAATATCGACTTGATGACATCGCGGCGTTCCGCCAGGCGAAGGTCATTCAGCAGGACCTTCATGATCGCGGCATGACCCGGATAGCGGATCGTGCGGTAATTCAGTTCCCGCACCCGGCCGTCATAGGTATCGCACAGCGATCCCAGCCCGCCGGAGGTATTGAAAGCTTCATAAGTCACGCCATCGATGGTGACGGTTTCCAGCCCCTCCAGCGCGGGCACCAGGCGGCGCTTGCCCCCGACGATGGCCTCGCAGGGTTCGATATATTCGTTGATGACGCCATCCGTGCTCCACGTCAGGTTGTAGCCCAGCGCGTTGGTGGAATATTCCGGCAGCGCCCCGACACGCAGCTGGATCGTGTCCACGCTGTCGAAACGGCGCGCGATGTCATGCGCGACGATGGAAACGGCACCCGGCGCCAGTCCGCACTGCGGGATAAATGCGACGGAGGGAGCAGTGGCGGACAGTTCACGCACGACCTTGGTGCTGGCCACGTCTTCCGTCAGGTCGAGGTAGTTGACGCCCGCGGCGGCGGCGGCGCTGGCGATGGTGGTGGTCAGGTGGAACGGGGCGGCCGAAAGGACGGCGAAACAGCCCTTCAGAAGGCCCGGCAGGACGTCAGGCGTGCTCAGGTCGGCGGTAACGCGATTGACCGTGTCAGGCACGTCCGCGCCCGCAAGCGTGTTTGCATCGCGATCGGTCAGCGTAACGGCGTAATCGCCCGTGCTGGCAAGAAAATCTGCAATGGTGGACCCGATGTTCCCGGCTCCGATAACAAGTATTTTCCGCATGACCATCCTCGGCATGATTGTGGGATCAGACCCATTGATCAGACAAAGCCCGGATGTCGGCAGCAAGCCGAGGATAGACGGCAGATAGGGCTTTTATTTCGGCATAATGTTGACCATGATCGGCACTATGCACATCGACGCCACCGATCGCCTGATTCTGTCCCTGCTGGAGGAAAATGCCCGCATGTCCACGGCGGAACTGGCCCGTCGTGGCGGCCTGTCGCGCACGACCGTGCAGAGCCGGATCGAAAGGCTGGAGCGCGGGGGCGCGATTGCGGGATACGCGGTGGTGATGGGGGCGGCGGCGCGCGATGCGATCCGGGCGCATGTGATGATTACGCTCACGCCCCGTCATGTGGCATCGGTGGAAGACGCACTGCGGCAGTTTCCGGAAATCCGGGAACTGCATGCCGTCAGCGGGCATGTGGACATGATCGCCGTGGTCGGTGCCCAGACGACAGAGGCGATCAATGACGCCATCGACCGGATCGGCATGCTGCAGGGGGTGGACCGCACGAATTCGGTTATCGTACTGTCCACGCGCATCGCACGTCAGGGACCGGCCACGGGTTCCCTGACGCGACACCGGACGAGGTAGCCCGGCGGTTCAGTGCAGGGGCATGGCCTGCGCAACCCTGGCGGGGGCAGGGGCATTCGATAGCCATCCGCCTTGGAATCCCGCGCGCTGCAGGCCGGCGCGGATATAGGGGTTGCGCTTCATGGTGTTCCACACCAGTCCCGTGCGCCAGTTTTCGATCATCAGCAGGATCGGCCCCTGATCGATCCCCAGATATTCATTATCTGACCAGAACGACTTCCCATCCCGGAAACTGGGATTGAAGGCGTCCACGAAACCGTATTTTCCATAGATCCTGCTGCCGTAACGGGTCTTCATGTCATGAAGGGTCGGCAGCACGATTTCGGGTGCAAAGGCAATGGAACCGACAGCGGCGGTCGGGGCGATGGTCCCATCATCCTGTGTATAGTCGCGTCCCGCCCCCCGCGCGGAATAGGACAGGTAATGCCGGTCCTGCCCGTCCATCTGCTGCGTGGTCTCGCCCGGCCCGTCACAGGCCGTCAGCCCCCACATGGTCGGACCGTAATCCCGCCATTTCCCCGGATTGGCAATGGCATAGGCACGTTGCGCATAGACCGCGCGGCGGCTGTTTTCGAAATAATCAATCTGTTTCTGATGCGCCCAGTCATCCTGTATGCCACGGAAATCAATCCATGCGTGACTGTACTGATGACCGAACAGGGGGGCGAAATTCAGGAAGGTCTGCCCGTAATAATCGCCCCAGCGGCGGTCATTGGTGGCAAGCCACGCCTGCCATGACGTCGGTTCCAGCGAGAAGGTGGGCGACCCCAGCCCGAGGATATAGACCATCATCCCCTCGCTGTAGCCTTCCCAGTAGCTGGCGATGAACTGGTGCTCGGGGCTCCATCCCATGCTGAGCCGGTTGTCGGGACGACGTATCCACCGCCAGTTGACCCGCCTGTAAAGCTGGTCTGACAGGTCGCGGATTTCGTGTTCCTGCGGCGTGTCGCGGTCGTAGAAGGACTGTGAAAACAGGACGCCCTGCATCAGCAGCGCCGTATCGATGCTTGAAAGTTCGATATCGCGGTTCAGTCGCAGGCCGTCCGACTTCTTCAGGAAATGATAATACAGGCCCTGATAACCCGTTGCATTGTCTTCGCTATCGTTTTGTGGGGAGCGCAGCAGATAGCGCAGGGTGGAAATGGTGCGCGTCACGGCCTGTTCCCGGGTGATGTATCCGCGCGTCGCCCCGATGCCATAGGCCGTCAGTCCGAAACCTATCGAGGCCACGCTCGCCTGCGTCTGCGCGGAAGGATACCTGTCAGGAACCAGGCCGGACGCCGGATCGGCTGCGTCCCAGAACCATTGAAACGTCCGGTGTTCCAGATCATCAACCAGCGCCGCATCGGTGGCCGTGGTAACCGCCATGCCGTGCGATGTCGTGGCTTTCATGCCCTCCGCATCGAGGGCATGGGCAGGAACCGGCAGGGCAGACAGCAGTGCGAGGGAAAGGAATGCCGATATGAACGAGGGGATGGTACGCCGTTGATCCGTCTTCGGACAAAGCAATGTCTTGTCTCCCGGCCTTTGATTCGCCGGTATTTATGGCGGGTTGTCCGCTTCGATGGCAATCCCGGTTCGGTTTCTTTTTTTGCTTGTTACAAAAGATGCGAATCAGGACACAGGGGGCAGGTCCGGCGTCGTGTTCACTGGCCCCGCCATGTCGGCATGTTCCTGCGTTTCGGGCAGGCGCTCGGGAAGCAGGGCGAGGGGGGTGCCAAGCCACAGGCTGTCCTCGACATGGTCGCGACGGGGATGGGTGGTATTGGGATGCACCAGGATGCTGAGGCCGTTTCGATTCAGCATGAGCCATGGCACGAGGGTCGCGAACAGGGCGGTTTCAAAGGCGACCTGAAACATGCTGGCACGATGCGGTCCCACCGGTGCCTCGTGAACGCGGCCCAGCCGGACGGAAAAACGCCGCGCCAGCGCCGTCCGTAGCGCAAGCGCGTGGGATGCCGTAGCAGGCGAGAAATAGACATGCGCGTGATAGCTGGCGATTTCATCAACGGACCTGGGGGAAAAGCTGGTATCGGGCATGTCTGTCGTTCCTGCGCCATTGTGGTGGCCGTTCCACCTTCCGGTATTCGACGTGGTGGCCGGAAATCATATATTGACGCCAATATAACAGGGCATGCTTGCCAGCACGACAGGCATGCGCAAGATGTTGTGATCGCGTCGGGAAACCGACGCACCATAACCGGAGGTCACGCCATGCGGCATCATTCTGTCCAGCTTGCAGTTCCACTGGCGCTTTTCCTGATGGGAACGGCCGTCGTGTCCACATCGGCATGCGCGGCAGGTTCGCCATACATCCAGATGGCCCAATGGGGCGGGGGACCGCAGCAGCAGCAACAGATGCAGCAGATGCAGGAACAGTTCCGCCAGCAGCGCGAGCAGCTTCGCCAGCAGCGCGAGCAGCTTCGCCAGCAGCGTGAACAGATGCGTCAGCAGACGGAACAGCAGCGCCAGCAGATGGAAGATCAGTATCGTCAGCAACAGGACCAGCTACGCCAGCAGGCGGACCAGATGCGTGGTCAGCCCAACGCCGGGTTCCAGCTGCAGCAGCGCCAGCAGCAGATCGAAATGCAGCGTCAGCAACAGATGCAGCAGTTGCAACAACAACAGCAGCAGCAGCAGATGCAGTTGCGCCAGCAGGCCGAACAGATGCGTCAGCAGCAGATGCAACAGATGCAGCAACTGGGCGGACAGGGGTGGAACGGGCAGCAGTGGAATAACCAGGAATGGGGAAACTGGTAAACCTGTAAGGAAAGACCTTGTCCGCTGGTCGGGCAACCAGTGTGTCATCAGGCACCGGGTTGTTTGAAAACAATCCATTTGTGAAAAGTTTTTGGATGCTGCCTTATTTTAAAAAAAGCAGCATCCTTTGCTACTGTTTCAAGAAGCCGTCTGAAAAGGCAGGCCCGGTAATACAGGGAAATTACAAGAAGTTTTTGGTGAAGCTTTTTTCAAAAAGCTTCGAAAGACATCACCTTTTTGAAAAAAGGCGACACCCAAAAACTTTTATTATTTTTTATCGGCAGGTCGTTTTCAAACAGCCTTGTTAGGCTGTGGAAAGGGTCAGAAAAAAGAACGCCATATCCATTCGTGGTGAAATACCAGAACGGATATGGCGTTCATATTGGATCTTGCGAAACAGTCAGGGGGTCTTGGCAATATCCTTGCGCAGTTTTGCAACCTGTTCAGGTGTTGCCGCATGATCGCCACTGCCAAAGGTCGTCATGACGTAATTGGTGACGCTTGCGATTTCACTATCGCTCAGGCGCTGCACGTCAGAATCATGATCGAACCCCGGCATATGGACATGCTGCCCATCTGCGGTCCTGTCCACGCCGTTCAGGATCGTCATGATCAGGTTGTCCGGACGTCCTGCCCCCGTAACGGAATTATGGAACAGGGAAGGCGCATAATGATCGCTGGTTCCCGCACCGTTGGGGCCGTGGCACGCCGCGCAGTTCGCGTCATAGATATACTGCCCGCTCATTTCCGACAGGTCGTCAATTCGGGTCAGATCGCCACTGCGCACATCAGCGGCCTCAACCGGCTGGCCAAAGCTTTCACGCGGTTTATGCTCGGTACTGTCTTCTTTTGCCGGGACCTGAAGGATATACGCCGCCAGCGCATGCAGATCCGCATCGGTCAGGTGGCTGGTGCTGTGTTCAACCGCCTCGCCCATCGGTCCGGCGGCCTGACTCAGCCCGTCCACGTGACCCGTGTGAAGATACTGCACGAGGGTGTCCTCGCTCCAGTTCCCGATCCCGCTTGTCTTGCTCGACGTGATGTTGGGGGCATACCAGCCAACCAGCGGCGCGCCAGCAAGGTAGCTGTCCTGCTCCTCGCTCAGCATCATGTTGCGCGGGGTATGGCAGGTGCCGCAATGCTCAAGGGCGTTCGCGAGGTAACGGCCCCGGCGCATCTTGTCGAAAGTGGCGGAATCGCCGCTTTCAGGCGGGGTATTGCTTGCCAGCATGTTCCATGCCGCCATGGCGACGCGCATGTTGGCGGGAAAATTGAGCGAGGTCGCAGGCGGGGTGACGGCAACCGGCTTTACACCGTGCATGAACCACGCATACAGCGCCTTGACGTCGCCATCCGTCAGCCCGGAATAGGAAACATACGGCATGGCGGGATAGAGGTGGCTGCCGTCACGGCGGATGCCCTGACGCAGGCTCTTTTCAAAATCCTCTTCCGTGTATTTTCCAATCCCGTGGTCGGGATCGGGCGTGATGTTGGTGGAAACCACATCGCCCATCGGTGTGGCGATTTTCAGCCCCCCCGCGAAAGGCTTGCCGCCCGGCGCCGTATGACAGGCCACGCAGTCGCCCGCGGTGGCCAGATACTCGCCACGTGCCAGAAGATCCGCCGGGGCGTCATCGGCATGGGCCAAAGACGCCGGCAGCGAAGCGAAAGCGGTTCCCGCGGCCAGAACGGACCACAGGATGTTGCGCGTGATATCAGGCATGGACGAGTTCTTTTTTCAGCGTATCGGCGACACGCAATGCAAGTGCCGCCACCGTCAGGGTGATATTGCCGGTTCCGACCGAAGAGAAGACCGACGAACTCGCCATGAACAGGTTTTCGTGGTCATGGGTGCGGCAGAACCCGTCCACCACGGAATCCTTGGGATCGGTTCCCATGATGGTGCTGCCCGCGGGATGGTCCTGGGGGAAGTAGCCGGGCGTCCACTGTTCATCCGTGCCGTGCATCAGGCCGATCAGTTCACGGAACATGCCACGGGTATGTTCGCAGCTTTTGACGGTATATTCAGGAAGCTTGTAATAGACTTCGGGATGCGGGATCCCCAGGACATCCTTGTGCGTCTGGCTCAGCGTCAGGCGGTTTTCGGGATCGGCAATCCCTTCGTTATGGCTGAAGAGGCGCACGGTATGGGAGGCGAGGTAACGGATCTGCTCTTCCAGTTCGCGTCCGACATAACCCTTTGAAATCGCAAGCGCCGTGGCGAGATCAACCTGATTGTCATCCACCATGTGCACCAGATAGGCGCCACGGGTGTTGCGCCAGTCGCCGTCGCGGAAATTGTCGATGACGTTGGTTTCCAGCGGGCCACGACCCGGCCACAATGCCTTGTCCCCGCTGATGAAGCTGACCTGGACGCCGGTATGGTCCATCATGTTGCGCCCGACATGGCCGGAACTGTTGGCAATGCCATCAGGGCTCTGGTCATCGGCGGAAACCAGCAGCAGTTTCGCGGTTTCGATGCAGTGCGCCGCGATGACGAAATACTTGCCCGTGACGCGATGGCTGCCCTTGTCCGGATCATAGTAATGGACGGCTGTCACGCGCTTGTTGGCACTGTCGCGTTCGATCCTGTAAACCACAGCGTTGGGCACGAACTTCGCGCCTGCCGCTTCGGCATGGTAGACGGAATAGCTGCCGTTATACATGGCCCCGATGGGACAGATCGGCATGCAGTTGTTATGCCCCTCGCACGTCGGACGGCTGTCATACGGGCGGGTGTTGCGGGCCTGCGGCTCGTGCACGACCCGCCACGGGGTCTTTTCGCTGATCAGCTGGCGGAACTGCCGCGCGGCATAGGAAATCGGCAGGGCTTCCATGGGATAGGGCTGCTTGCGCGGCGATCCCAGATCCTCCACCGACGGGTGGGGACCGCATACGCCCATCATGACCTCGGCCTGATAGTAGAAGGGTTCGAGGTCATCGTATTTGAGGGCCCAGTCGCGTCCCTGCCCGTACCGGGTCTTCAGCTCGAAATCGGAGGGGAGGTAACGCCACGCGCATCCGGCCCAGTGCCATGTCGTGCCCCCCATCATGCGCAGGTACACCTGCTGGTAGGCCTCGGCATCAGGGCCGGTGGTGTGGAGGTATTCGTTCGGCGTGATCTGGTTGGGGGGATGAATTGCCCACGGGACGGAAGGGAAAGGCCCCTGGTAAGAAGGCTTGTTTTCCAGATTGCGGAAATTTTCCACGAAATGCTGCCGGTCGACCCGGGGGCCAGCCTCCAGCACGATCACGGAAATGCCGGCACGGGCCAGCTCATTGGCGATGGAACTGCCCGCGACGCCGGAGCCGACGATCACGACATCCGCAGAGAGGGATTGTTCGGAAGACATGGATAAGGACGCTCCGGCTGTCAGGTGGGTTCCACGACGAATGTGGAGGGCGAAAGGGCGGGCTCGCCGGTCGGAAGCGCCACTTCCGGCGGGGTCTTGGTCCAGTAGAACGGGCCACCGCTGGCATAGGTCTTGGGATAGACGGCGTCTTTCGTGATGTCGAACATCAACGCGGAGCGATAGACAACCACCTTGTGATCCGCAAGGCCGCGATACCAGCCGGTCATGATGTCATGAATGGCGTCCTTCAGCCCCGGATCGGCCTGTTCGGCGGCGCGCGCCAGTTCCCTTGCACTGGTGAAGCTGTTTTTCGTCATCAGTTCATGCAGCTGATTGACCTGGTCACGCCGCGTGGGCACCGCATGGACAATGCCCATGAATAGCGCATGCCCGATCCGTGGGTCCAGCGTGTCGCGATCCGTCAGGCGCTGCGACACGGTCATGAATGTGGCGATATCCGCGTCGTCGGGCGTGGCGGCGAAAACATTACCGGTGCCGGAGACCAGCGCGGCCCCCATGCCCGCAAGCAGGACATCGCGCCGGGACATCCGCATCAGCCGGTTCAGGCGCGCGCTGTTGGGGGTGGAAAGATGAATGTCAGCAGGAAAACAGCGCTGGTCTGTAGCCATGTAGCGTCGCCTCTCGAGGACGTTTGGTCCAGCCGGATATGCCGGGTCATGGCATGGCCGTACGGGGTGTAGTTAAATTAGCGATAACGCCATTCCGTTCGCTCCGGCAACCTTTGACCTACTCGTCTTTGGAATGGCTGCCTCGCGGGGCTTGGATGAAATAGGTGAAATACAGGGTATGGATAAAAGGAAAAAATAGCGGAAAACATGGGTTCTGGACCATTTTGCATGGCGTGAGGGCAAGAATATTTCGCGTTAAACGGAAATATGACATCTTGTTTCCGCAAAAGATGCATGCGTGATGGTGGTTTCGTTGCGCATTGTGGCTGGTTTCATTCACGCGGGCCACGCCATGACTGTATCGTCAGGAAATGTCCGCCATCAGCGAAACATGTGCCGCGATGACTTTCCATCCATCCGGCGTGCGGATCCATGTCTGGCTCTGCCGTCCGATACGGGTGCTTCCGACGCGCTGGAATTCCAGGTCAACTGTTCCGACATCCGGCCCGATTGCCGTGATGACACGCCGCAATACGGTGCGTGGTGGCGACCCGCCTGTCCGGGCACGGCGGAAGGCGGCGATTTCATCCGCCCCGTACAGGTTTTCGCCCACCCCGTACCGAACGGTTTCGGGACCGTCATAAAACAGGCGGTCAAGGGTTTCGAGGCGGTTTTCCCCCAGCGCCGTTTCATACAGGTCCGACATCGCAGTGATTTCGCTGACAGTCGCGGGGTCGTTCAGAACTGGCACGGATTTATCTTTCGATCGTGGAAACCGGGCGACCACGCGAAATGACCGGACAAGACGGGATCGGCCCTGCCAACCTATTGCCAGAAGGCTTCGCCGATTGTCCAGTGTCGGGAGCGTGAGGCACGCAATCATGCCAGTCCAGAGGGCATCGAAAGACATCACCTTTTTGAAAAAAGGTGACGCCAAGAAACTTTATTGTTTTTATATGAAAATATTCTGTTTCGGGAGATGAGAAGAAAGGAGGATTCATTTCCTCCTTTCTTCTCTTCCGTGACCTTGGGAAATACAAATAAATGCCATCCGGATGTATGGACTGCTTTTATTCTGCGTTTCTGGGGGGACGTGCATTTGCCGTGGCGACACGCCGTCCCCATGAAATCAGTTCACTGGTGCAGTCATCGCGGTCAATCTGACATTCGATCAGGGTGGGGCCGTCATGGTTTTCCAGCGCGGTGGCGATAGCCGCCGCCAGTTCGCCCCCCGTGCGCGCGCACAGGCCGCGTCCCTTGCCGTCTTCGGCGTTGAAGACCTCCATCAGGCCGGCATAGTCCCAGTTCTTGATATTGTTGTACGGACCATCGTGGATCTCGACCTCGATCGTATATCCCCTGTTATTGACAAGGAAAATTATGACCGGAAGTTTCAGTCGCACCATCTGCGCCACTTCCTGTGCCGTCAGCTGGAATGAACCGTCACCCACCATCGTGATGATCCGGCGTTCCGGTGCGGCGACCGCATAACCGAATGTCGCGGGGATGGACCAGCCGATATGGCCCCACTGCATCTCCAGCTCCACGCGCGCGCCCTGCGGCAGGGTCATGCGCATGGCATTGAACCAGGAATCCCCGGTTTCGGCCAGAACGGTGGTCCGCGGCGTCAGAAGCGCCGAAATCTGGCGCGCCATTTCCGCGCGGACCAGCTTTGCCTTCGGATCGGCGGGGGGCTGGGGGGCGGGTTCGCGCGCAATGCGCCTGTATTCGACCAGTGTCGCCGGCCGGCTGACCTCTCCCCTGATGCGCGCTGTCAGCGCCTGGAGATAGTCGCGAAGGTGGATGCCGTCGAAGCTGCTGTTGCCCACTGTCACCTGGTGTGTATCGGCCAGCAGCACGTTCTCGCCCTTTGGCCATGCCGTCCAGCCGGCAGTGGAATAATCGTTGAAGACGGGGGCAAGGGCGATGATGCCGTTGGACCAGTCCATTACCTCCCGCACGCCGGCGCTGCTGGCGTCGCCCCAGAAGGTGCCGATATAGTTGGGATCATTTTCGGGATAGAAGCTTTTTGCCGCCGCCATGGTCGCAACCGCGCATCCCAGCGTCGTTCCCAGCTGCCGTGCCTGATCCTCGGCCCCTGCCGCGCGTAACCTGCTTCCGACCAGCAGGGATACCTTTTCGCGCGTCCGAAGGAATTCGACCGTTGCGCTGACAGCCGCCTCCAGCGTGTCGGGGTCGCTGGGAATATCATGCATCAGTGCGCTGACAGGACCTGGGGCGGCGCAGGGGGCTGCGGACACATTGCATGCGATTTCGATATAGGCTGGCTTCTTTTCACGCAGCGCGGTGCGGATCGCATGATCGATCAGCGCCGGGGCCTCGGTCGCGGACGTGATGGAGACGGCGGCACAGGTCAGGCGTTTCGCGATTTCCAGCTGGTAGGAATAATCCGGCGTGCCGATCGTGTGGTGCAGGATATGCCCACTGCCGATATCGTTGGAATTGGGCGCGCCCGAAATCAGGATGACCGGCAGGTTTTCGGCATAGGCCCCGCCAATGGCGTTGAGCGCCGACAGCGCGCCGACGCTGAAGGTCACCACGGCGGCCCCCGCGCCGTTCGCGCGGGCATAGCCTTCGGCGCTGAAGCCGCAGTTGAGTTCGTTGCAGCAATAGACCTGCCGCAGCCCGTCAATTTCCAGAAGCTGGTCCAGCAGGACGAGGTTGTAATCCCCCGCGACCGCGAAGTGATCCTTCAATCCGATCTGGGCCAGTCGCGTGCCAAGGTACCGTCCGACGGTATAGGTCATGCTTCATGCTTTCTGTCTGCGTGTTCCGGAATTCGGGGGGAATGGCACCGTATGCCCATGGGACGACAGCGTCAGGCAACCCGAAATACATATTTTTAAGTCGCAAGTATTTATAAAAAGGACAATGACGGAATACGCATCACTCTCTTTTCTTTTTTCTTTAGGTAACGAAGGCGTCAATCCCTTTTTCGTGTGTTGCTGAATCGAGAAATGCGATTTTAAAAGCCATTTTATGATTCGCCTTCTGAAAATAATGAAGCGCGCCTATATCAATGGATTATATGATTTATACAAAATAGGACTCGCTGGTTCACTTGCAAGTTCCTGTTTTTCCTATTCTCCATCTCTGGCGCAGCCTTCATTTGCGAACAGCAATGTTCAGAAACCTCTTCACGCCCATGCTGTACTGCATGACGATGAACCTGTTGCCGCGCCAGAACGGGAACCGGGGCAGGAACACAAACAGGCCGGCAGGCATGCCTCGGTTTCGACGCGGCTCAATACTATTTTCAAGACGGAAGGCCTGTCGATCCTGCTGAACAATCGCGAGGACGCCCTGCGGGTGCGTGACCTGTCGGCGGGATATTATGCCGCGTCCGAGGCGCCGGGACACATCCTGCCGCAGATCGGTGCCTTTCGCTCCCGCCTGCAACGCTATGGCGTGGCGTTCCAGTTTACGTACAAGGGCGAGGCCATGGCCGATGTGGGTGGCGGCATATCACGCGGCATGGATTATGTGCATGAGCTGACATTGCAGACCCAGTTCGACCTTGGCCGCCTGTTCGGGCTGAATGGCTGGACGGTGCATACGCTGCTGATGGAACGGGTGGGGCGCGAAGTGTCCCATGACCGGGTTGGCGATTACAATATCAGCCTGATGGAAGTGTACAGCCTGTCTGGCCATTCCGTCGCGCACCTGACGGACATGTACGCGCAGAAATCCTTTCTGGGGAATACGGTCGACCTTGCATTCGGGCGCATGGCGCTGACGCATGTGTTCTCCACGTCGCCCTTGCTGTGCAGTTTCATGATGACCTGTTCCGCTCCCGTCGCCATCAAGCTTGATGCGGGCTTCAGCGTCTATCCCAAGGCGACGTGGGGGGGTAGGGTGCGGCTGCGTCCCACGCGCGATACGCTTCTGCAGGTGGGGGCATACAATGTCAGCCCCCTGAACGAGGATATCAGCGGCTGGGCCTGGGCGGGCGAGAAAAGCACGGGCCTGATGCTGCCGGTCGAATTTACGTGGCAGCCCTTTCTGGGGCCGCGACGGCTGCCCGGCCATTACGTCCTGGGGTTCGCACACGATACGACCCGCTATGCCGACAATCTGGGAAGTGTACCCGCCGGTACCGCGCGGGCGCATGCGGGGGAGGCGCGCGATACGTTCTATCTGGAGGCCGACCAGATGATTTATCGAAAAGGCGGCACCAACCAGATGGCGGGCGGGTATGTGCTGGGTGGATATATCCATAATACGCCTGACGTTTCCGTCATATCGGATGAATTCTATATCGGGTCGTCCCTGCTTGGCATCATTCCCTACCGTCCCCATGACCGTTTCGGGGTGATGTATTCCTATTACCAGATCAGCCCCCGCACCACGGAGGGACAGCGCCTGCGCATGGATGCGGGACTGCTGCCGGGGGGATATGCCAATGGTCCGCAGACGCATGCCGCCGTGCTGGAGGCCTATTACGGTGTCCCGGTCTATCCCGGCATCCTGGTCCAGCCAGAGTTCCAGTACATGATGCGCCCGGGGGAAACCTCGCGCATTCCCAATGCAGAGGTCGTGGGCCTGAAAGTCATCGGCACCCTGTAGGCAGCCCGCCGTAAGTTCCCCGCAACAGAAAGAAGAAACCGCCATGTTCGGAGCCCTGATATCCCGCTTTTCCCGCGCCCGTCACTCCGGCGACCCCGACACGCCCTTCGTGGCGCAACTGCGCCAGATCGTGGGGGATGCGCATGTCCTGACGGACCCGGCCCAGACATTGCCATTCCGGCGGGGATTCCGCTTCGGACTGGGAAACGCGCTTGCCGTGGTGCATCCCGGCTCGCTGGTGGAGCAGTGGCGTGTCATCCAGGCCTGCATGAAGGCGGACAAGATCGTGCTGATGCAGGCGGCGAATACCGGCATTACCGGTGGTTCCACCCCCGATGGCAACGATTATGACCGCGATATCGTCATCATCAGCGGCATGCGGATGAAAAAGATATTCCTGATCGGTGGCGGACGCCAGGTCGTCTGCCTGCCCGGCGCCACGCTGGACCAGCTTGAACGCACACTGGCCCCCATCGGGCGTGAACCGCATTCGGTCATCGGATCGTCATGTATCGGGGCCGCGGTATTTGGTGGCGTCAGCAACAATTCTGGCGGTGCCCTGGTACAGCGCGGGCCGGCCTTTACACAGATGTCGATCTTCGCGCAGGCCGATGAACAGGGTAACCTGCACCTTGTCAACCATCTGGGCATTGAACTCGGTTCCACGCCGGAAGAGATACTTGGCAACCTCGACCGGGGCGTCATCGCCGAAAATGCGATCAACTGGAAGGCGGGCAAGGGGCATGATGACGACTATGCCACGCATGTCCGCGATGTGGAGGCCGATACCCCAGCGCGCTACAACGCCGATCCGGCGCGCCTGTTCGAAGGGGCAGGGTGCGCTGGGCGCATGGCCCTGTTCGCGGTCCGGCTTGATACCTTCCCGGCGCAACGCAACCCGTCGGTCTTCTACATCGGGACGAACAATCCAGATGAACTCGAAGAAATCAGGCGGCATATCCTGACGTCGTTTTCCGAACTGCCGATCGCGGGCGAATACATCCATCGTGATGCGTTCGATATTGCCGAGGAATATGGCAAGGACACGTTCCTGATCATCCGCGCGATCGGCACCCGCCGCCTGCCCATGCTGTTCGCGCTGAAAAACCGCTTCGACCGCCTGACGGAGCGGGTTCCTTTCCTGCCCGGCAATATGAGCGACCGGATCCTTCAGTTTCTCAGCAGGCTTTTCCCCAGACATCTTCCCAAGCGCATGTATGAGTATCGGGACCGCTTCGAACATCATCTGATGCTCAAGGTCGGCGCGGAACTGGCGGGCGAGGCACGCGCGTTCCTCGACAGTTTCTGCGCGCGAAGCGGGACCCGCTATTTCGCCTGTACGCCCGATGAAGGGGCGAAGGCCTTCCTGCACCGTTTCGCGGCGGCGGGGGCGGCGATCCGTTATCGCACGACGCATCACCGCACGGTGGAAAACATCGTCGCACTGGATGTCGCGTTGCGGCGGAATGATCGCAACTGGTCCGAAACGCTGCCGTCGGAGCTTGATCGCAGGCTGATCGTAAAGCTCTATTACGGGCATTTCCTGTGCCATGTTATGCATCAGGATTATATCGTGCGAAAAGGCAATGACTGCACCGCGATCGAGACGCAGATGCTCGGGCTTCTTGACGCAAGGGGCGCGCGTTATCCGGCGGAGCACAATTATGGCCACCTGTATGCCGCGCCGCCTGCGTTGCAGCAGCATTATCGCAGCCTTGACCCGTGCAACTGCTTCAACCCCGGCATCGGCAAGACCACGAAGCGCAAGAACTGGAAGGCCGAAAGCGTAGCCTGACCGTTATTGCGGGACGGCCCATGCTTCATGAAAGAGAAAGAGACGCCCTGACGGGGGGGGGGGGGGCGTCACCCCGTCAGGGCGTTTGTGACGCGTATGGAAAGGCCTGCCGAGACTGGCGCGGGCGCGTGGAAAACGGCCATCCACGCGGCGCCTGACCGGGCCCGGGTCAGGAATGGAGGTGTTCAGATGGGGCGGAGGTCGCGGCCATTGTGGAACGGGGGCGTATCGTATCCCTGGACTGGAAATGCTGCGCCAGAAGCACCAGCCCGAAACCGATGGCGGCAAAGCATGCCGCAAGGATGGGCAGGCCGGCGTAAGACCAGTGGGTGCCCACCACCACGCCGCCAGCCCACGCCCCGATGGCATTGCCGAAATTGAAGGAGCTCTGGTTCATGACGGCCGCGATATTGGGCGCCGATCCGGAACAGGTCACCACATAGGTCTGTAACGGGGCCATCGGGGCATAGATGAACACTCCCCACAGGAACAGCAGCGCAAGGCAGCTCCAGACATGCAGGCTGCCGGGTGCCAGGCAGAGCTGCACCAGCGCCACGGCCGCCATCAGCCCGGCGCACGAAGGCAGCATCTTCCAGTCCGCCAGGCGCCCGCCCAGCAGATTGCCAAGGCACAGCCCCCCGCCGATCATCAGCAGCACGCCGTCGATCACATGCGGCGTCAGGCCGGTACGGACCTGCAGGAAGGGTGAAATATAGGTAAACAGGGAAAACATGCTGGAGGAGGTGCACATTGACACCAGCATCATCGTCACGACCAGCGGCTGCGTCATGGCGCGGAACTGTTCACGCAGCCTGATGGGGGTTGCGGCTTTTCCATCCTGTGGGATCCATATCCACATCGTTCCCAATGCCACGATGCCGATGCCGCAGATCAGCCAGAACGCCATGCGCCACGTGGTCATCTGTGCCACCACCGTTCCCAACGGCACGCCGAGGATCATGGCAAGCGTCAGGCCGATATAGACGAGGGAGAGGGCCTCGGCCCGTTTTTCCGGTACGACAAGCTGGGCCGCCATGATGGAGGCCGCGCCATAGAACGTTCCATGGGAAAATGACGTCAGGACGCGCGCCGCCATCAGGAACCAGTATCCACCCGCGATGGCGCTGCAGGCATTGCCCGCGATGAAGATGGCCATCATCAGCAAAAGCGTATCGCGACGGGAAAAACTGTTGGTCAGCACCGCCACCAGCGGGGAGGCTATGGTCACGCCGATCGCATAGCCGGACACCAGAAGGCCCGCCTGTGCGATCGTGACATGCAGGTCGCTTGATAACTGGGGCAGCAGCCCCATGACAATGGTTTCCGTGGTGCCAAGGCCAAAAGCCCCGATTGCAAGGGCCAGCAGAGCAACAGGCAAGAACTCCATCCTTTTCGATGAGGGGCATGCAGTACGGGGGATATCCGCGTTTCATGGGTTTTTCATACCGGGCATGACCGCGCCAGTGCTGCCAAGGGGCTTCTGATCTTCCTGATTTACCATTGCCGTCTGGTAAAAAACCTGAATGAACCTGCATCACGCATGAAAAGGGCGCGGTTTACGGTAATTCTGGTCAATTCATATATAAATTTTCCTGTTCCATTGATGGATCCTATAAATGCCACGCCGTCCGCAACGGCCACGCCTATGGGGATGGTCCTGCGGGTTCGTGCGGGGGAAGGGAAATGGATTTTTAAAAATTCCTGATAGCTGTAAAAGGGCACGCGGCCGGGACGCCCGATGCGGCCCTCCGGCCGTTGTCGCGGGACGCATGGGCCTGGTGGAGGAACGACGGATCGATGGGAATTCCCTGCTTTTGTGGATGGCGGTGGCATGATGTCTGATCCCGCGCATGTGCTGCTTGAACTGCTGTCGGGGGGTGTCGTGGGGTTTACCCTTGGCCTGATCGGGGGCGGGGGATCCATTCTGGCCGTGCCGCTGATGGTCTATGTGGTGGGGGTGTCGAACCCGCATGTGGCAATCGGGACCAGCGCGGTCAGCGTGGCGGTCAATGCCCTGGCGGGACTGGTGCATCATGCGCGCGCGCAGACCGTGAAATGGCGGTGCGCGGCCATTTTCGCGTCATGCGGCATCGTGGGGGCATTGGTTGGCGCCTCTGTCGGAAAGGCGGTCGATGGCAGGCGGCTGCTGCTGTGTTTCGCCATCCTGATGATCGGGGTGGGATTTCTCATGCTGCGGGGGCGGCATGATCGTGGATGCGCCGATGCGCAGTGCAATCGCCAGAACGCGTCAAAGGTCATGACCTTTGGCGGGCTGACCGGACTGCTGTCCGGCTTTTTCGGGATCGGCGGCGGTTTCCTGATCGTGCCGGGACTGATCGCATCGACCCATATGCCGATCCTCAACGCCGTGGGCACGTCGCTGGTGGCTGTCGCGGCCTTCGGCCTCAGCACCGCGATCAGTTACATGATTTCAGGCTATATCGACTGGGGGCTGGCGGCGCTGTTCATTATCGGCGGAACAGTAGGAAGCTATGCCGGAATGCGGGTGTCGCGCCGGATGGCGGGATCGTCCGGCGCGCTGACCATATTTTTCGCCGGGGTGATTTTCTGCGTGGCGACCTATATGATCTGGCGCAGCGAAACGGGGGGATAGCCCCCGCCTGCCGACCATGCCGACAGGCAGGGTGATCAGCGTCATCCCTGTGAATGCCAGCGCAGGCCCTGCCGTCCCAGCGTCCATGCCTGGCCGAGCATCTGGCGTATGGAGTTCCTTTCCTCATCCGCCAGTCCCTGCCGCCACAGGATGACGTAAAATACCACCAGGCCAACCGCGGCGATCAGGCAACTGGTCAGATGCGAGGTATGGGGCAGCGCCAGCAGCAGGGCACCCACGCCCGCGATTGCCGTCGGCACCAGATGACGTATCACCTGTGTCAGCCACGAATAAAGCCGGATGCCCAGACGGATGCGCACCAGACAGTCCATGACGCTGCGGCTGGCCCATGCGAACGCCGCGCCATTGACGCCGAACCAGTGCAGGAACAGCAGCAGCAGCGGGATATAGACGATGACTTCCACCACCGACAGCATGGCGTTCATTTCCGCCCGCCCTATGCCGTCAAGGAAACCGGCAGCCACCGCATCCATGCCGAAGACGAAGACCCCGATGCTCAGGCATTTCATGATAAGCGTGCTGTGCCGCGCAAAATCCGCCCCGACCCACAACGCCAGAATATCGTGGCTGAAGATGGAGCCGATCAGGCAGAAGGGGAACAGCAGCCCCACCACCGTCAGGATGCTGTTGCGATACAGGGCGACGGTGGCGGCGGTATCCGTCCGCCAGCATGCGGCCATGGCGGGATAGGCGGTGCTGGTCACGGCCATGGTGATCATCGAAAGGCGTGCCACCACGTCAAACGCGGTGGTGTAATATCCCGTCACGGCGGCCGACAGCACCGTCGCGATCATGAAACGGTCCATATAGGACAGGATCGGAAACATCAGGTTGGAAATGGTCATCCACCCGCCAATGCGGAACAGCGGCCGCAACAGTCCGAACGCGGGGCGGGCATGTCGCAGGGAGGGCATGATGCGCAGGCACACAAGCCCGTATCCCACCGTCATCGCCAGCCGGCATAGCGCCAGCACCAGCATGACGCCCACCAGACTGTCCCAGACCTGAAGGATCAGCAGGGGGCCGAGGTAATACATGATGGAAATGGGAATATTGATCAGGTTTGCCGTGCGGAACGCCTGATAGGCCGACATGACCCCCCACATCGCGGCGTTGATCATCACCAGTGGCGCGGTCGCGCACAGCACCCACATGGATACCATCGTCTGGTACCGCAGGTCCGCGGGAATTTTCAGGCCGTGATAAACCCACAGCCGCACGCACAACGCGGCGATCAGCCCCCCCACCAGCCCGAACAGGCCAAGCGTGAGGATGCCCGTCAATGTCAGGCTGGCGCTTTCTTCTTCGCAGCCATCGGTAATGCGTTCGGCAATGGCGCGGGTCAGCGCGCGCCCCAGCCCGAAATCGAAGATGCCGAATGTCCCGACCAGACTGAGCGCGATGGTCAGCACGCCCCACCGGGCAAGGCCCAGCCTGTCGATGAGCGGAGGCGTCACCAGCAGGGCAACCGCGACCGGCCCGATGCGGCCAAGCATGTTCCATCCTGCATTGAACAGTACCGTCTGCATGCGGGTCAGCCGCGCATGTTGCGAAGATGTCATGGAACTATGATCCTGCCCGTTCTGCGATGGTGTGATATCGGGTCATGACGGTTCCCCATACGAATGGACCGTGCCGTGGAGGCGGAATTCCGGTATCCGCGTTATGACGGCCTGGGTCGGTATGCTTCGTCCACGGCGACGGGAATGGGGAAGTCCGCGACATGCGGCGGCAGGGGCATTTGTGGGGGCATTTGTGGGGCGTCGTTGGAAAATGCGGGCTGGGGTGCGGGGGCCGCATATCCTTCCGGGTGGGTCAGGCGCCAGCGGTAGGCGGTTTCGACGATATCATCAAGGGCGGCAATGCGTGGCGTCCATCCCGTTTCCGTGCGCAGCCGTTGCGAACCCGCGATCAGGATGGCCGGGTCGCCCGGCCTGCGATCTGCCCAGGACCAGTTGATACGCTCCCCCGTGACGCGTTCGACGGCGCGAATGACATCAAGGTTTGAAAAACCTGTTGTATTTCCGACATTGTATGTGACGCTGCGTGTCTCGATCTGTTCCAGCGCGACCAGATGCGCATGGGCAAGGTCGGTGACGTGGATGTAATCGCGCACGCATGTTCCGTCATGCGTGTCGTAATCCGCGCCAAAAAGGGAAAGGCTTTCGCGCCGTCCCAGCGCGGTATCGATCGCAAGCGGGATCAGGTGGGTTTCGGGGCGGTGGTCTTCGCCCGCGCGTCCCATGGGGTCGGATCCGGCGGCGTTGAAGTAACGCAGGCATGCGCTATGCAGTCCGTAAATCTTTTCCGACCAGTGCAGGACACGTTCTATCAGGAACTTGCTTTCCCCGTATGGGGATCCCGGATTGACGCCCGCATGTTCCATGATCGGCTGCTGTTCAGGGGTACCAAACAGCGCAGCGGTGGAGGAAAAGACAAACCGGCGGATGGAATGATATACGCACAGTTCGATAAGCTGCAGGCTGTTGAAGTAATTTTGCCGCAGGTAGGTGAACGGCGAACGCATGCTGTCCCCGACAAGGGAGAGGGCGGCGAAATGCAGGACACCGTCGAACCTTTCGCGTTCCATGATCCCGCCCAGAAGGGCCTGATCCGAAAGGTCACCGACAATCAATGGGACATCCGCAGGAACGGCAGCCCTGTGTCCCGTGCTGAGATTATCGAATACCACGACGGAATGACCTGCATCGCGCAGGGCAAGTACTACATGGCTGCCGACGAAACCGGCCCCCCCTGTCACAAGGTAATGCATCGGAATTTTCCTGTAATGTTGGGATGCCATCTGAACCAACCTGCCGGGATGATCCCTCTGGCTGCTTGTCGCGAACGACCGGAAGATGGAACGGGTTCCATATGAACAGCACTGTCATGAAGAATTTAATATTACAATTTCCATTATATATTTTCTTATTAATATATAATCAGAGTAATATTTCATAAATGGAATGGTCGTGGAAATGCGCCGGATGCTCCTGTTCGCGGGCATTCCCTGCCGGCCGCGAATGTCTGTTCCATTCACCTGCACATGGGGACGGAACGTAAACGGCCGAAAATATTTTCCATCTTCCAGAACCGTACCGCCTGCTGGCCTGTTTCATCCGACAGATCACATGATGGGCGTGGTCCAATCCAGCACAGGGAACGGGATATGGGGGCTCCAAGACATCATTATGCGGCTCTGGATGGCGTGCGTGGTTTTGCGGCCCTTTCCGTCATGATATTCCACCTCGGCCATTGGCTGGATGTACCGGGACTGGCGGTCAACAGCGGCCTGGCCGTGGATCTGTTTTTCTGTCTCAGCGGATATGTGCTGTCGCTTTCCTATGGCACGCGCATGATGGGGCAGGGATCCCTGTCCATGGGACAGTTCCTTTTCCGTCGGCTTGTCCGCCTGATGCCGGTCATCGTCGTGGCGACCGTCATCGGGGCGGCATATGTGCTCTCACGCGGCCATCTGAATGGGGAGGTCGCGTCATACGGCGTATTCCTGACCGCGGTCCTGCTGTCCCTGCTTGACATTCCCTATCTGTCGGCACCGCGCGTAATTGGCGGGCCGCAGGTTTTTCCCCTTAATGGTCCGCAATATTCTCTTTTTCTGGAACTTTTCATCAACCTGTTCTGGTGGGCGACGCGACGGCTTGACCAGCGTTACCTGTCGCTGGCGATCATCGTCATCTGCCTGCCGCTGGTGGGGATATACGGCCTGGGAGGAGATGTGCCCGCGACGTTCCTGAGCGGCTTTCCACGGGTCGGGGCTTCATTTTTTATCGGTGTGGCCCTGTACAGGTTCGCGCCCTCCATTCCCGCCGTCATGACAGGCAGGATAACATTCGTGGCCAGCCTGTCTGTCATGGCGTTGCTGTTTTTCTGGCCGTATGCTGTTTCGCGTGGGGTTGAACTGGCATGGATTGCGGTGTTTTCGCCACTTCTGGTCATTTCGGGCGCGCGCGTGCGTCTTTCGTCCGGCCTGTCACGGATATCCCTTCTGGGGGGGGAACTTTCCTATCCGCTTTATGCACTGCATTATCCGGTTTTCTGCTGGGTCAATGGCCTGTTTCAGGCCACGATGCATGCGCGCATGGCCCAGATCGAAGCCCCCCTTGTCCTTGTCATGGCGATCGCGATATCATTCGGTGTGCTCAAGGGAATTGATGAACCGCTGCGACAGGTCATATCCAGTCGTTATCCCGGAAAAATCGCTGCCGTGCGCGCCCCGGCCCCGGTGGTTTATCCTGTCGGGGAAACCTCCATCGCCATTTCCGCACGGCAGGAAAGGTAGCCTTTCATTCTTCCAAGGAATGTCATTACATAATAACGTGAAATTGAAAAATCTCCTTTCAGGAGATAAAGGATGCTGCCTGCGATCGGCCGCAGAAGGAATGACACGACCGTGGCAGGGGCAAGGCGGTTCTTGCGCATGACCCGTCCCATCCCGGCGCCATAGCCATAGGCGCGCGTGACATTAAGCGCCACGGGCTTGTCTGCGTGAATGATGTGCAGGGAAGGAATATACAGTCCGGCAAACCCTTTTTTGAGTAAACGCAGCGCCAGGTCCTGTCCTTCCGCGGATCCGAAGGGCGTTCCCGGCCCAAGGCTTTCATCAAATCCGCCAACCGCGATAAATGCCGGGCGGCGGATGAAAAAATTGAATTCGATCAGGCAGGTCCAGACGGTGTGGCTGTCGATGACCGTTTCCTGCGCATGCCATCGTCCGGAACGGCCGGCATGTCCTTCCTGCGTGATGACCGATCCGGTGATGAATTCAGGCGATCGGACATTGCTGAACATCCGGTCAACCGTTTTCAGGACATTTTCAGTATAAATGCAGTCATCATCAGGAAATGTAAGGATATCCCCGCCCGAATGGCGGGCGCCGAGGTTGCGCGCATGATTGCATTGCCGGATGTCGCTGCGTAAATGCAGGATGCTCAGCGTCTGCGCAAACCCGGCAACAAGGGGGACAAGGCGGTCATCGTCATTCTGATCGACAATGATAACCTCGAACGTTTTCAGGGACTGGCGGGTCAGGGACAGCAGAAGGTCATGCAGTTCCTCTACCCGGCCCAGTGTCGGAATGATCAGGGAAAAGAACATGAAAAAAGCCTTTGCAAGTTAAAGTGTCAGCATTTTCTCTGGGGCGACGTGACCGCGCATGGCGTCACGCAGCGCCAGCCAGTTGCCGACGACGCGGCCCCGCCGGTCGATATAGGGTTCAGGCCACAGGCTGCGCACGATGTTCATCGCGATATTGCGCCCGATGCTGCGCAGGGCATGGTCAAGGGGAAATGTTCCCTTGCGGAAAAGATAAAGCGGATTGACCACCTGCGAATAACCCAGCCGACGCCCCGGCGTGCGTCCGGATTTGCTGCCCAGATGGATGCCTTTCGCCCCGTTGACGCGCACGATGCGTCCCCGCTGTCCCAGCTGTCGGGAAAAATCGATGTCTTCGTACCATGCATAAAGCGGCAGGCGTTCGTCAAAGCGCAGTCCTGTCTCGCGGATGGTCGCAAGACGATAGGCCATGTTGCACCCATATCCGTTCCACGCCGGCTGCACGGCCGGCAGGGACGATGTGTCGTTGACGCGTGGATCCTCCAGCATGGCGCGTCCTTCGGCCACCGTCAGGCCCGGCCCTTTCGCCCCGTCCGCCAGGACGCGTCCGGTTGCCACCACGATGTCCGGATCCGCGGCAAAGGCGTCCGCGCAGCGTGCCAGGTAATCGGGATCGGCCAGGAAATCATCATCGAAGAACACGATGATATCCGCATCCCTGGCATGATCCAGC
Source organism: Novacetimonas pomaceti (assembly GCF_003207955.1). Lineage (NCBI taxonomy): Bacteria > Pseudomonadati > Pseudomonadota > Alphaproteobacteria > Acetobacterales > Acetobacteraceae > Novacetimonas > Novacetimonas pomaceti. Next base: position 34,707 of record NZ_NOXG01000009.1, on the reverse strand, counting down.
AGGACATTGCGCTGATGTGCCAGTCCGCGCGGTCCCTGCAGCAGGGTTACCCCGGCGGATGAATCCAGGCCTGCCATGTCCTGCGCCGTGGGGGCGCATATCAGGATCTGCTGCGCGGGATGGGTCTGGCGACGCAGCTGGGCCACGGTTTCGCGCAGGATTTCAGGGCGCCCACTGGTGGCGATCCCGATCGTGATCCTCATGTCGCGGGCGGCGGGCGCGGTATTTTCCCGCGGATTGTCCGACGCAGGCACCCCCTGCGACAGCAGTTCGCGCGACAGGGCGACATGCCGCAGGGCATAGGCGTGGGAGTTCAGCCGTGTGCGGATCCGCGCGCGCGCGCGTTCGACCATGTCCGCGCATCGATCCGGATCACAGGCCAGCGTGACGATAGCCTGCGCCAGTGCCTGCACATCGCCGACAGGAACATAGAATACGCACTGTTCATCGAAATAGTGGCGCAGTCCCCCGGTATCGGTGGCAATGACCGGCAGCCCGCGCAAGGTTGCTTCCTCTATGACCGTAATGCCGGAGGCATGCAGGTTGCGCGTCAGTGGTACCACCACCAGGTCGGCCTGATCGTACAATGCGAACAGCGTGTCATTGTTCGTGGGGGTGACGCGCGTGACGTGGGGTGGCGCATCGATCCGGTTGGCCGTGGCGATGGTGACATGACAGGGCACGTCATCGGGCAGGCGCGATGTCGCGGTGACAAGGGTGGTCCAGTCGCGATGACGGTCATTGCCCAGCGACAGGACCCTGATGGGATCGCCGGGCGTATGCGCCATCGGCGCGTGGGGCGTCATCTCGTCCGCGCGGATGCCGAATTCCACCCATGCCATTCTCTGCCCCGGAAAGATGGCACGCGCGCGCGCCATGTTTTCCGGCGACAGGAACGTCAGCAGGTCCGCGCGCGACAGCAGCAGGCGCATGATCCACCTGCGCCACCATGTTTCCTGGTCCCAGCGATCCATCAGCCACACGCTCTGGGCAATCAGCGGGGGATGGCGGGCGCGGGGTGTCAGGCGATACAGCAGCAGGACCGCCATGGCCTGCGCCTCGGTATGGGTCCAGACGACATCGGACGACATGATCCCCGCCCGATTGCGCCATGCATGCACGAAGTCAAAGCCGATGAGGAAGCGCACCCCGTAACGGACAAGGCGGGAGAACGGATTTTCCACCCTGTCTTCTGACTGTTCGATGACGACATCCGGTCCCGCCGCGCGGTAATAGCCATAGGCATAGGGTTCGTTTATGCCGGGAATGGCACCCTTTTCCCATCGCGTGTGCCAGCTTGTGGCTCCATACCCGTAACTCAGCTGGACAAAGGCGCGCAAAGGGGCATGCGACGGTGCTGACATGTATGTTTCTCCTGCTGCGCGGGATCTAGAAAATACCGACCGAAACAATCTGGAAATCACGTGCGGCCAGGCGGCCGATCAGGTCCGCATGTGCCGTGGCGGCGCGATGCGGCGTGGAAAAACCGTGGCAATACGCGCCCTCCAGCACCAGATGCATGCCAAAGCGCAGGTTGACGGTGCGGGCGAACCTGCCGCCATAGGCGTAAAGCGCCATGCGCGATGTCATTGGCAGCTGATAGGGGTGGCTGATGAACAGGCGCTGGCTGGCGGGGTCGCTGGCGCTGCACCAGACGGACTGCGTGGGGGCGGCGCGGGCGAACGGGATGGCGGCTGTCAGCATGCCCATGACAACGCCCATGCAGGCCGTCCAGCGACGCATGCCCATGGGGGCAAGCGGACGATGGGGGACGGACGGACGATGCCCTGTCATGCCGTTATGTCCTGCGCGATCTGCAGCAGGGCCTGCGCGGCCCTGTCCCATGTGAAGGCGGACGCCCGCATCGTGCCTGCCGCGCGCAGTTCCTGCGCCAGGGCGGGTGTGTCAAGGATGCGCACGACGCTGCTGGCAATGGCCTCGGGGTCGGTGGGATCGGCATAGAGCGCGGCATCGGCGCAGACTTCGTGCAGCACGGGAATGTCGGCCGTCACCACCGGACAGCCACAGGCCATGGCCTCCAGCGGCGGAAGCCCGAAACCTTCGTAAAGCGACGGGAAGACGAAGCAGGCCGCCGCGTCATAAAGCGCGCGCAGTTCCGCGTCGCTGACGCGCCCGACATAGGTGGCGGGTTTCGGCAGGACCTGGGTACCATTGGAATTGAAGACGGCGTTATTCACGCTGCCGCTGATGACAAGAGGAATCCCGCGCAGCGACAGGGCACGGGCAAGGGCGTCGAGCCGCGCCAGGTTCTTGTGCGGCGCAAGGTTGCCGACCGCCAGGACGAAACGCTGGCTTTTCAGGTCATGGCGCGCAAGGATCGCGGTGTCGGGCATGACGCGCGCGATATGTTCCGCCCCTTCGCCAATTACCGTGATCCGTGAGGCCGGAATGCGGAGATGGCGCGACAGTTCCGTGCGGGAAAATTCGGAAACGGTGACCAGCCGCGTCCGGGTCCGGCACAGGAAGAAATGTAAAAACCGATACCACAGGCGGAATTTCCATGAATAGGATTCCGGATGGCCGAATACGCCCGCGTCATGAATGATCACGATCTGGCGGCGTCCCCACAGGGGGGCCGTATTGCCAAGGTTGATCAGCACGCCATGACGCGCCGCCAGCGGCAGTTCGCACTGTTCCCATATCTGCCCATGGCGCCTGCCAACGGTGCGTCGTGGCAGGTCGGGGGCGTCCTGCTCGGTAATCTGTGCATCGGGGAGCAGGATCAGCGGGGCGGGCCGTCCCTGCGCGGAGCTGACGCGGGCGAGGGCATGACAGATTTCGATTGCGAAACGCTGCACGCCGCTCAATGGCTGGGTCATGAAGCGTCCGTTGACATAGATGACTGGTCTCACCAAAACACTCCACACATTGCGCGCCACACGTCAGCCGGGGGGCAGCAATCCATAATGGCTGTAGATCCGGAAGGGATGTTTCTCCGCCTCGCCCAGGCTGTGCGGGGGGGCCTGCGTCAGCACCGCGCCCAGCGTGCGGGCGTCATAGGTGTGCAGCGTGCGCATCGCCTGTACCAGGGTGGAGGCGCTTGTCCGGCCCCATTTGACCACCATCACCACGCCATCGGTCTGGCGCGACAGGACGGCAGCGTCCGGGAAGGCCAGCGCCGGCGGGGTGTCGAGCAGGATCATGTCATACTGCGATCCCACCTGCGCGAGTATGCGTCCCAGTTCCTCGGGCAGCAGCATGGCCCGGCCACCGCGATGCATCATGCCCTCCGGCGTCAGGATATCGACACCGGGCAGCACGTCGCGTTCCAGCCCCGCCAGAAGGGGATCGACCGGCATGTGGCTGTTGCGCACGATGCTGACCGCGCCCATGACGCGCATGGCCGACGGATTGCGCATGTCACAATCGATCACCAGCGCGCGCTGCCCGCACCGTCCCGTATTGGCCGCCAGCGACAGGGCAAAGGTCGTCTTGCCCTCGGCCTGTTCGGCAGAGGTGACCAGCACCACCTTGGCGCGAAAACGGCTGTGGCCGAATGACAGGACGCTGCGGATCGATTCCACGGTTTCCAGATAGGCCGAGCGTTCCCTGCTGGCGTACTGGCGTGACAGGGTGCCGGCGAATGCCGGGACAAGCCCCAGCGCGAACAGCCCCGGAATGGCGTCGAGTTCCGCCGTGCTGCGCACCCCCTTGCGCATCCGGTCGATGATCAGGGCGGATCCCGCCCCCGCGATAAGGGAAAACAGGAGGGCAATGGCCATGTACTGCGTGCGCGGCGGCCCATAGGGACCAATGGGGGTGTCGGCCCGCGAAATGAGGTCGGCCTCCGCCACCTGCAGTTCCGCCTGCGTGGATGTCTGGGCAAACCGCCCAAGATAGTCCTGGTATACCGTGCGTGCCGCCGTGGCCTCGCTCTGCAGCTGGCGCAGGGTCACGTCCGCCTCGTTCTCGGCGGTGACCTGTCCCTGCAGCCGGTTGACCTCGGCCGACAGGGCCGCCACGCGGGCTTCGGCGCTGGCCAGTTCCTTGGCGGCACTGTTGGCGATGCGGTGGACCTCCGCGCCGATGCGGCTGCGGACCTGGGCGGCTGCCGCGCGCACGGACTGGAGGTCGGGATTGCCATCCATCACCGTCTGGCTCAGGCTGGCGGCACGGCTGCTGATCTGGGCTTCCTGCGCCTGAAGCTGCTGGATAAGGGGCGAAGAAACCGCGTCGGGAATGCTGTCCACGCTGCCATTGTTCAGCGCGTTCCGGATTTCCGCGTACCGCGCGCGCCGGCTTTCCAGATCGCCGCGCGCGGTAATAAGCTCGCGGTTCATCTGGATCAGCTGCTGGTCGGTGACGGTCGTGCCGCCATTGTCGTTACTGGCGCCGTTGGCCCCCGGCGCCCGTTCCAGTTCCGCGGCGATCAGGCCGTTCTTTTCGCGAAAGGCCTGTACCGCCTGTTCCGCCTTGCGCAGCCGCTCCCGCAGGGGGGCGATCTGTTCGTCCAGCAACGCGTTCGCCTGCCACGTCGCAGATATCTTCATGTGACGCTTGAAGTCGAGATAGACGTCCGCATAGGCATTGGCGATGCGCGCGCTGGTCTGCGCATTGTTCATGCTGGCGGTAATGGTGATGATATAGGAACGCCCGTCATTAAGGATCGTCACCCACTGGTCCAGCAGCAGGCTGGTCGCCTGCAGCCGTTCGTCCGGCGTCATCGGAAGCTGTGGCGGCGGGGTGATGAACAGGCGCGATACGGCATTTATGATGCGTTTGGTCAGCGGGACATGGTCCAGCGCCTCGCGCACGTCGGGATCATCCACCAGGTCGAGTTTTTTTACCACGGCGCGTGCGATCGCCGGGCTGCGCAGGATGCTGACCTCGCTGTTGACGGCCACGGTATCGACCTCGGGCGAGGAAACGGTGGCCTGCAGGTCGCGAAACGGGGCCTGCCGGGTGCCGACGATCAGGATGGAGGACGCGCTGTAGTAGGGCCTGAGGGAAAATATCCCGAACCCCGCCGGCACCGCGATCCCCAGCGTCACCAGCGCGATGGCCAGGCGGTGGCGGTTCATGATGCTGAAGGCATGCAAGGGTGAAACCTGTTGCGTCGCCATCGGGTCCGGCGCCGCCGGGCCGTTGAATGATGCGGGCAATTGAAGCGTATTCATCGCTTGCGTCCTCTCGAAAGGGGAGGGGGCGGATAAAGGGGGCACATGTGGCGTCCCTGGCGCGGCGTGGACAGGGGTCAGCGCGCGCCTTTCTGTGCCAGTACCGCCGGGACGGTTTTCAGCAGGATTATGATGTCACGCCACAGGCTCCAGTTACGTACGTACCAGTTATCCAGCTGGACACGCCGGGTGTAGGACGTATCGCTACGGCCACTGACCTGCCACAGGCCGGTAATGCCGGGGCGGGTCGCCATGTAATATTCCAGGTCGGCGCCGTAATGGACCTCTTCGGCCATGACGATGGGACGCGGGCCGACAAGGCTCATTTCAAGGCGCAGCACGTTGAAGACCTGCGGCAGTTCATCAAGGCTGGTCTTGCGCAGTATCTTTCCCACCCGGGTGATGCGGGGATCGGACGTCAGCTTGCGCGTCGCCGCCCATTCCGCCGCCGCCGCCGGGTCGCGCGCCAGAAGATCGGCAAGGATGCTGTCGGCATTGACCGCCATGGTCCGGAATTTCAGGCAGCGGAAAGGCCGTCCGTTGCGTCCGATGCGCATGTGGCCGAAAATCGCCGGTCCCCCGTCGAGCCGCACGAAAGCATAGATCACCGCAAGCACCGGCAGCAGCGCCAGAAGGACCAGCGACGCGACGAACAGGTCCAGCGCGACCTTCGCCCCGCGATGGAACGGGCGTTCAAGATTGCTGCGGAAGGTCATCATCATGCCGTCATGGCTGAAATATGACTGGCATCCATGGTCCAGCGGCAGGCCCTGCATCGGTGGCATCAGCGAAAAGGGCAGGCGCGTGCGGGTGACATGTTCCACCACGTTGCGACCGTCGCCGTCGTGGACATCCATCACCAGCAGCAGGCGGGCCGCCCCGTGGCGCGCCAGCAGCATGCGATGCAGATGGGTGCCGGACATGCGCAGCAGGCGCGAAGGGGGAATGCAGCCGACCGAACGCAGGCCGGGAAAGCGTTCGCTGGTAAGGATTTCGATGGCGCGTGCGCAGTCCTCCGGCTCCCCCGCGAGCAGCACGGGAATACGCCACAGGCCCATGCCGTGCAGGACCCGTTTGGTGGCCTGGCGCAGCATGATGTCGATGAAGGGGAAGGCAAGGAACGGAAACAGCACCGCAATGTCATGCATGTCGCGCCATGAAAGGATGACGAGCGCCGCTGCCGCCAGTCCCGTCGTCATGATGATCTGCGCGCTTTCGGTCCAGAACGGCAGGCGATCGGTATAATGGCGCAGATAGGCAAGATATCCGACCATCACGATGAACAGGGCGCATGAGGTGAGAAAAATACTTTCCCCGTAATAAATGTTTTTTGGGAATAATATTTCTTCCAGGGCCATGGATACGGAAAATGCGGCGCAGTCCGTGGCGATCAGGGCCGTTGCACATGAAAAATGTATATGGCGCAACTGTGTTGTGGGAATGATGATCTCATCCACGTCGCGCAGGGAGGCATCGTCAAGCGGGAGCGCCGAAGGGGCGGTTCCGGCCGTCGCGGCGGAAAGATGAGCATCCATGATATACTCCGCATTATTACAGAACATGAAGAGCCAGAATATTCGATGCCAATTTTTTCATCTGGTTCGGCCATGTCGGGGGGAGCATGTCCATGATTGCTCGTCTGGCCGTAACAGGCCCTATACGTGGAAACCGGGCGGCAAGTTCCGCGCAAAGGTTAAAAATTTATTTCCAAGAATAACGCAAACGTGACAACCGTTCTGTACAAAAAACATGCAGATAAAAATGACGCTGAACGAATTTAATCTTGGATAGGGGATTAAATCTGTATGGTTGCAAGCTGTTGTGCGTTAAGAATTAAAAATAATATTCCCGGGGCCATTTCCTGATGACTCTCGTCCTTTCCCGTTTTCCTGTCATGAATGTCCAATAGGGTATCTGGTGCGCAAAATAATGGTCATCAGGCTGGGCTTGACCGCTGCCGCCCCTTTTCTTTCGGTCGACAGCGCCCTTGCCCAGGTTATCGACAACTATTTCCCGGCCATCGGCAGTGGCGCGGGTGATCTGTCGGAAGAGCCCGCGCAGGTGCGCGCGATGGGGGCGTACGCCCCGCTGGGCAAGCGTTACGGCCCCCTGCGCATTGATGCGGAAGGAAGCGAATCGGAAGGTTACGCCAACAACGTTGACCGTAATGTCGGTGGCCATTCCAGCGCGGTCATCTCCACGCAGGGGAGCCTGTCGGCCGTGTCGCGATGGGGAAAGCGCGACCAGGTCCATGGCAATATAAGCGTGGATGACATCCGCTATCCCTCCCGCAGCATCCAGAACCGCACGAACTGGACGGCGAATGTCGGCGGGGTCCATGATTTCGGGCATGATACGATCGGTGTGTCGTACACGCATCTGGCGCTTGTCCAGATGCCCACCGACCTTGGCGCGCTGATCGTCAATCATCCCGTTCCCTATCAGGTGGATGATGGAAGGCTGAGCTATACCGCGACGACGCACGGGCGTTTCAGCTTCATTCCACAGGTTGACGTGCAGCGTTATTATTTCGACAACTTTGCCCCGACACCTTCGCAGCCGAGCCAGAGCTACCGCGATCGCGTCCTGATTACCGAAGGTGTGACGGCGCAGTATGAAATGCGTCAGGACAGCCATATCCTGCTGGTGATGCAGGGCACCGAAATCCGTTACCAGACCCAGCTGACGGGCGCGCCATCGCGTGATTCAAACGGGGCGTCGGTCATGGCGGGTTATGATTTCGGCATGCGCGGCCCCCTGCGTTTCCGCGCGCTGGTGGGTTACCAGACGCGTCGTTACCGCGCAAACGGGTATGGAACGATCAATTCCCCGATGGCGGAGGCGGAGCTGAGCTGGTCGCCAACGCGCCTGACGACCGCGACGCTGAGTGTCCGTCATGGCATTGAGGACAGCGCCTTTGAAAATGTCGTGGGATATACTTTTACCGGCGCGCGCATCGGGGTTACCCACACCTATCAGCGCAATATTGTTTTTTCTGCATACGGACAGATACAGAAAGCGAACTATCCGTCCGCTCCGGCCTTTTTACAGAACACGGTCCTGTATCAGGAGCGCAACAACCAGACGTACTACGGCGTGGGCGCCGAGGTGGATTGGCTGATCAACCGCCATATGCGCCTGGCGGCCAATTATGATTTCAGCAGTCAGAATACGGTGGGCAGTGGACAGTTCCCCATTCACACATTTCTGGTCGGATTTCATCTATCGCTTTAGGAAACGCGCGCATCGGGGTCGTCTGGTTCGCCTGCCTGGACAGATATGATGACAGGAGCATACCACGCATGCCGACTACCTGTTCAAGAACACGCCGCGCCGCCATCTGGCTGCCGGCATTTACGGGCATGATGGGGGGCCTGCTTGCAGGCTGCGCGCCCGGCTGGGACCTGAAACATGTCCCCCCCTATGACCCGGCTCAGTACCGTCTGGGCGTGGATGACGAAATCCGCGTCATGACATACGAGCAGGATCAGTTCACGTCGGATTTTCGCGTTGACAGCAGTGGGAAGGTGGCATTCCCCGTAGCGGGCAGCCTGCAGGCCGCCGGACTGACGACGGAGGAATTCAGCGCGGAGGTTTCAAAGGCCCTGCAATCGGCGCGCATGCTGCGCGAACCGAATGTCTCGGTCGAGGTCTCGGCCTATCGTCTCGTCTCCGTCCTGGGGGAAGTGGCCAAGCCGGGACAGTATCCCTACCAGCCCGGGATGACATTGCTTACGGCCGTGGCGGCGGGTGGGGGATTTACCTATCGCGCGCTGGAAACCCGCGCCTATGTCGCGCGACAGATGGGCGACCGTACGGTCGTCGGATATCTGAAGCCCTACGACTATGTGAAGCCGGGTGATGTCATAAAAATTTATGAACGGCACTTTTAAGGGGCCAGCCGCGTTCATCTGAGCAGGAGGACGCCTGCGATGATGACGCCCCATCCCAGGGCGCCAAGCGTCAGGCCAAGGACGATCCCGCGCGCCGGGCGCAGGCGATCCGGTGCCGCGGGACGTGTCATGGGGGGAGCGGCAGGGGAAATGCTCGATGGTTTCCTGCGCGATTTCAGGGGCAAGGGTCATCTCCTGCGCGGCAACGCATCCGTTCGCGTTCATGGATGGGCGGATGTTGCCTTCAGTATTGATATCTCGGGATATGGATAACGCCCACGTCTTTCATCTGTAAAGCATGCAGCTTCCCGCGCGGTAAGAAACCGTTGCCATCGGGAAGCGGGAGGGTCCGTTCATGAATGTTCTTCATCCGGTGCAGCCGGAACAAAAGACGATGCGCGTGGCCATCGTTCATGAATGGCTGGAACATTATGCCGGTTCCGAACGCGTGCTGGAACAGCTTCTGGTCATGTATCCGCAGGCGGCGCTGTTCGCCATCGTCGATTTCATGCCGGGGGCCGAGCGCGTCATGCTGGGCGGGCGTCGTGTTCAGACCACATTCATCCAGAACCTGCCCCTCGCGCGGAAATATTTTCGCTACTATCTCGGCCTGATGCCCATTGCGATCGAACAGCTGGACCTGTCGGGCTTTGACCTTGTGATTTCGAGCAATCATGCGGTGGCGAAAGGCGTTATTACGGGACCGGATCAGGTGCATGTCTGTTACGTGCATTCACCGATGCGATATGCCTGGGACATGCAGGCCGCGTATCTGCGGCAGGGACGCATGGAACGTGGGGCGCGGGGGCTGTATGCGCGCTGGCTGCTGCACCGCCTGCGCAACTGGGACGTGCGGTCCGCGGCGGGGGTGGATGCCTTTGTCGCGAATTCCAGCTATATCGCGCGCCGGATCATGAAGGTTTACCGTCGTGAGGCGACGGTTGTGTACCCCCCGGTCGATATCGCGCGTTTTGATGGACCGGAACAGCCGCGGGGTGATGCGTATGTCGTGATATCGCGCATGGTGCCCTACAAGCGCATCGACCTTGTGGTGGAGGCATTCCGCCGCATGCCGCAGCGTATCCTGCATGTCGCGGGCGACGGGCCGGAGCGTGAGCGGATCCGCAAGGTCGCGGGGGATGCGCCAAACATCGTCTTTCGCGGCCGTGTCAGTGATGCCGAAGTCCTGGCGATGATGCGCGGGGCGCGTGCCTTTGTCTTCGCCGGGGAGGAGGATTTCGGCATCGCGATGGTGGAGGCGCAGGCCTGCGGCACGCCCCTGATCGTTTTCGGGCGTGGGGGGGCATGCGACATCGTGCGGGGCGAGGACGCGCCCGACGGTCCGACAGGCGTTCTGTTCGCGCGACAGGATGCCGCGGCCATCATTGAGGCGGTCGAACGGTTCGAGGGCATGCAGGACAGGATCACCCCGCAGGCCTGCCGGATCAATGCCCGGCGCTTTTCACGCGACGCCTTCCGGCAGGGCATGTTCAGGGTGGTGGAACGCGCCATGCATGACGTCCATGAACGGGGAATGCAGGCGGCGGAATAGGGGTGAAAGGGGACTGATGGGAAAGGCAGAGGTTACGCGCGATGACCATTCCACTTGTCGGAATAATCCTGTTCCCGCTTTGTCTCCTGTTGTGGATGCGTCCGATCTGGATGCTTCATATCCTGCTGCTGGCGGGGGTCCTTCCGGCTTCCGCCGCGCTGATTCTGGGCGGGCTGGGGGTTCAGCCCGCCATGGTGCCCGCCATGGCATTCATGAGCTTCGTACTCCTGCAATGGATAATGGGGGTCCATTATCCCGGGGAACGGACGGTCATGGCGCTCTGCCTTCCGTTCATTCTGGTGGTGGGGTGGACGCTGCTGGCCTCCATCATCATGCCGCGCCTGTTCATGAACCAGGTCATGGTCTGGCCGCAGAAAAGTGATTCCGTGGGGGGCAGGGTCCTGCTGGCCCCCAATTTCGGCAATATCTCACAGGATATGTATCTTGTGATCAATGCCGTCTTCCTTGTGATCGCCGCGCGCTTCATGACGCGCACGGACGTGCGGCTGGACCGGCTGTATCGCACCTTCCTGCTGTCGGGATGGTGTGTCGTGGGCATCTGCATGTGGCAGTTCGCGCACAGGGTCGCCGGGATCCCGTTCCCCGATACGTTCTTTTATTCCAATCCCGGCTGGGCGGTGCTCAATACCCAGATGGCCGGGCCCGTGCCGCGTATCAACGCCTCCTTTTCCGAACCAGCCGCCTGCGCCGCGTTCCTCAGCGAAATCCTGTTTTCAAGTGTCTGGATCGTCCTGCAGGGATATTCCGTGGCATCCGCGAAATGGCTGGTTCCCGCCTCGGCCATGGCGCTGGTCTGCACGACCTCGACCACCGGGTTCATTACCGTGGCGGTGGAGATATGCCTGCTGCCGGTCGCGGCCCTGGCGACAGGGGCGATGAAGCTGCTGGGGAACATAAGCCGGATGATCGCGGTGGGGATCGCCCTTCTGGGGATCGGGGTGCTGGTGCTGGTGACCGTTGCCCCCCAGGTCGTGCCGGCAGCGCAGTTCGTATTCCAGTCCACGGCCGAAAAGAAGGACAGCCAGTCCTATCAGGACCGTTCGCAGGTTGATCGTGATTCCATGTCGCTGGTGGCCGAAACCTATGGCCTCGGGGTGGGGTGGGGCAGCAACCGGGCCTCGAGCCTGCTGCCCGGCCTTTTATCGACCATCGGCCTGGTGGGGGTGATGGGGCTGATGGTTTTCGACTGGAAGCTGCTGCGCGCGGCGATGGGCGCGCGAAAGCGCGTCAGCCCCGGCCCCGAGCGGCTGGTGATCGAGGGGGTGATCCCCGCGCTGGTCGCCCGCCTGATCGCGGCCAGCCTTTCAAGCCCGACGGTAGGCTTCCTCGATTTTTACCTGCTGATCGCGATGCTGATCGCCGCGATTGCCCGTATCGACCTGCTCTGCATGGCGGCGCGCGCGTCACGGCCCGCGCAGCTGGCCCTGCCGGACATGTATGCGCAGGTGGCGCGGGGACATGCCATGACGGAGACGGACAGGCCGCAGATTCATGCGTGAAACAGGGTGACACCGGATGCAGTTCATTACCAATGCCGGGGATCAGGCAGTCATCATTCCCATCGAGGCAGGTGTCTTTCTCGTTTTCCTGTTATGCCGCTGCTGGCGCATGGCCATGGCATGGGCGGTCATGATCGGGGCCGGTTCGGGACTGGTGCTGCTGCTCAAGCTCTATCTGGAGGCATGTGGTCCCGGCCGTCATCGCGTCCTGTACAGTCCCAGCGGCCATACCATGGCGGCAACGATGGTCTATGGCGGGCTGCTGTCCCTGACCCGCGTGCGGCGGTCCGTGCTGATGGGTGGCGCGCTGGCCATCGCGGTGGTCGAGGGATGGACCCGCGTTGCGCTGGGCTATCATACCGTGACGGAAACGGTTGTCGGCGGGACGGTGGGCCTTGTCATGGTGATGGGGTTTCGCATCTGGACGGAGGATTTCCAGAAAAAATTCAGTCCTGTCGTATCCGTTCTGGCGCTGCTGCTGCTTGTCGCGATTTTTGTTCGTGGGTGGCATCCGGATGTCGAGGGCCACATACAGTCCATATCCCGGTTGTATTTTTCGAAATGGGAATGTAAAAGTCCGTCCCTGTCGAAATAGAGCAAATATTGTCATAACATTCCAGATGATGCGTTCCGATACATATGCCCCCTCGGCAGGGATATGGGGGCATATCGCGGCGGTTTACATCATTGCCATGGCCCTTATGGTTCCATCCGGAAATGACAGCAGGAGCAGGATGGTTATGTCCCGTGACGGATGCGACATGTGTGCCAGATATGCCGTTATCCACGCATGGATTGCAGGGGTACGCGTTCATACCAGCATGAAATGACGTCATGAAGCCGTACGAATGCTGGAATATGACAGAAATATCCCGATGCGACCTGCCTTGAGACGACCTGACCCCGCGCTGCCTGTCCTGTCGCGTCGCCATGTCCGGCTGATGGCATGGGGGCTGGCGATCCTGACGTTCCCCCTGCATGTCCAGGCGGCCACAGGGAACCCGCATCATGGCCGCCCGCGTCACCAGCGCCCGGCAACCCCCGCGCGTCCCAGGGTGGAGGCCATCACGGTGAATGCGCAGCGCCGTGATTTTTCCTATCCCGAGGCCCAGCATGTCCCTGACGCGGATACGCGACTGACGGCCGCCCGCCTGATCGAGCGTGGCGTGGTCTCCCTGCGCGGGCTGGAGCGGGTGGCGCCGAACCTGACCATCCAGAGCATCAATGGAACGGCCTCGACCAACTTTTACCTGCGTGGTGTCGGTTTCAACGACTTCACGCAGAACAATATGCCCACCGTCCTGTCCTATTTCGATGATGTGCCCTTTGCTTTTTCCACCATGACGGACGGGATGATGTTCGACATGGCGGGCGCGGAAGTGACGCCCGGCCCGGTGGGAACGCGCCATGGGCAGTCGGATACAGGCGGGGAGGTGCGCCTGCGCACCAATGACCCGACCGATACGTGGCATTACGGCGCCCGGCAGGATATCGCGTCGTATGCCCGCAGCCGGAGCGAGGCTTACGTTTCCGGGCCGCTTGCAAAGGGGCTGAGCTTTCGCCTCGCGGGGCAGACACAGCAGGGGGGCGGGTGGCAGCGCGATCCCCTCAATGGCGATCATCTGGGGGATGCCAACCTGTGGGCCCTGCGTGGCAAGCTGAAATGGACGCCCGACAGCCATACGACCCTGATGATATCGGGTCATTTCACGCAGGACGACAACGAGGTCGTCAACGGCATTCCCGTCCACCAGCTTGTTGGTACCTCCGGCCTGCCGGTGGAAGGCTGGCAGCAGACCGAATGGTCCATGCGTGACGCGTTCGCGCACCTGATCGGTCGCAAGACCGGCCTGAAGCCCAGCGAGCATGACCAGTTCTGGGGCGCGGACGTTCATTTTTCCCATGATTTCGGGCCGGTGACCTTCTCGTCCATCAGCGCGTTCGAGACCGAACGTGAGGGAGAATATACCGATCAGGACGGCACGGCCCTGGCGCAGGCCGATACCTATCGCACCATCGATGCGAACGCCTTTACGCAGGAGGCGCGGCTTCAGTCATCGCATCCCCATGACAGGTTCCAGTGGACTGTCGGCGCATTTTACCAGCGCAGCCGCATGCAGCAGCGGTTCTTTTTCGATTATACCGATTACGTGCCACAGCGCGGGTACATGATGGCGACCCATTTCGGCATGGATCAGGAAAGCACGTCGGAATTCGGGAACATCAGCTATCGCTTTCCCCATGGCGTTACCCTGTGGGCGGGGTTGCTGCATGAAATTGATGACCGTTCCATCTCCGGCCTTCAGTCGGTCATTTTTGGTAGAAGCCAGCAGGATTTCCATGGGGAAAGCACGGCCGCCGCGCAGTATGCGGGACAGGCGGGCGTATCATGGCAGGCAGCCCGGCATGCGCTGGTCTATTTCAAGATCAGCAAGGGATTCAAGCCCGGCGGCTTTACCGCAAACAATACCCAGGTCCAGGCGCAGCTTGATCCCTTTAAGCCGGAAACCGTGCTGACCTATGAACTTGGCCTGAAAAGCGATCCGTTCCCGAACAGGCTGCGTCTCAATGCCGCGGCATTTTATAACGATTATCATAACCAGCAGATTGTCGGGACCGTGCTGATCCCCAATTATGGTCCGTTGAGTGAAATCACCAACGCCCCCAAATCCGAAAGCTGGGGATTTGAGGCGACGCTGGATATCCACCCGTTCGCGCATCTGTTCGTAACGCAGAATCTGGGCTGGCAGCGTGGTAATTTCCAGAATTTCCCCACCGTGAACCGTGCCGCGACCAATGCCTATTACGCGCAGCATGGCGTGTGGAAGGCCATAGATGACAATTTCGCCGGGGTTGATAATGGGCAGCCCAAGCTGACGCTGAATGGCAATGCGGAATGGCGGCAGCCCCTGGGGCCGCATTATGGGCTGGATGTGGGGCCCGACTGGCTCTATCGCGACAGCCAGGCGATCACCCCCGGGGGGACGGGTTTCTATCGTCTTCCACCATATTTCCTGCTGGGCGCGCATATGACGTTTCATCCCGCGTCCAGCCACTGGTCTGCGACCGTTTACGCCACCAACCTGCTGAACCGGCGTTATGCCGAAAGTGGGGGGATGGCGACCACGACATATTTCTATATCCCCGGGGCGCCGCGATTTGTGGGGGGACGTATTTCGTGTGATTTCTAAGGCCGCGACCTGTCACAAAAATGTGCGGCGTGCCGGGGCCGCGTGGCTGCATGACCTGAAAACAATCATGTATGGTACAGGCTGTTCATAAAAAGACAGAATTCGAAAATCCACCCTTCCCATTCCGAAAACAAGAAAAATGCACGCCTGGCGTGAAAGGGGAAACTCATGAATGAAAATACTGCCGGTCCGTCAGGCGATCTGGCCATCCGTGTCGTGGCCATGCCCGCTGATACCAATCCGGCGGGGGATATCTTTGGCGGGTGGCTGATATCACAGATGGATATCGCCGCCAGCACCACGGCGGCCCTGCGGGCGCGGGGACGGTGTGCCACGGTCGCGATTGACCGGGTTGTATTCCATCGGCCCGTCGCGGTCGGTGATGAGGTCAGTATTTACACAAGCATCATAAAGGTTGGCCGTACCTCCATGACCATCGCGGTCGAGGCATGGCGGCGGGTGCGTCATACAAGCGAAATCCAGAAAGTAACCGAAGGACATTTCGTTTTTGTCGCCCTTGACGCCAACGGACGTCCGCGTTCGGTGCTGGATTCCTGAAAGGATTGTCTGAAAACGACCTGTTGGCCCAAATGACAAAAGTTTTCGGGTGCCGACTTTTTTAAAAATACAGTGTTATTTTGAGGATTTTGGAAACAGCGCGTGGCAAGGCGCGGCGGTATCAGGTCCGGGCGTTTTCAGGCACGATGGCGGGATCGTTCAGCATCGCCGCCATTTCCTCAAGCGTTGGCGCAATGTCCGGGGCTGTCGCGACGATATCCGACCATGCCATCCGTTGCCTGATCATGTCCCATCGTGGTGATGGTGGCGGGCACGTATCGGATGGGACGCAGGAACGTTCCATCCACTCGACACTTGCCGCGCCCGCGATGTGGCGTAGCGAAAGCAGGATCTGCCCCGTCATCTCCAGTCGGGGGGACCTGCGCAGCCCTTCCAGCCTGTTCTGCTGATAACGGATTTCGGCCCGCGTGCTGGCGGTGCCGGCCATGCGCCGGGCCTGTTCGATCCTGCCATGATCCGTGATGGGAAAGGTTGTCGCCATCATGGCGTAACGGATATTGGCGATGAATGCATCAGCCACCTGTGCCGCAAGCGGAGGGGAGCGTCGTTCCGGCCAGAGCAGCAGGCATCCCGCAAATCCGACCAGACTGCCGATGATATTGTCCAGCGAACGCGCCAGGCCGACATCCCAGCCCATCGCCGGGCTGACCAGATCCGTGACCAGTACGAACAGCTGCGTCATGAACAGGACAAGCAGCGTGTAATTGACCGCCCGGAATGCGATGGTCGCCGCGGCAAGCGGGAAAATCGTCGCCAGTATCAGCCATACGGGAAATATGACACCCATGATGGCGGCGGCCATCCCACCGGCGATGCTGCCGATGACACGTTCGATCGTACGCGGCAGCGTGGCCGTCGCCTGTGGCTGCATGACCACGATCACAGCCATCATGGCCCAATAGGCATAGGGAAGGGCGAATTCCAGCGTGATGCCATAGGCGATCAGGACGGACACGGACAGGCGCGCGGAATGGCGCATGACCACCTGCCACCCATGCCATTTCGACGCGGAAGGCGGGGGGCGGTTTTTCATTGGCACAGGGGCGCGGCGAGGCGTGTCCTGCAGGGTTGCGATAAAATTCCCCAATGCCTCCGCGCAGATCAGCGCGCCTGATCCGAAAAGGGCATTTTTGTCCCCGGACGACGCACGAAGCCACGCAACCTGCTGTTCCAGTTTCCGGACATCGGGAAGGGGCTGGATCATCATCCGGGCGGTGCGTTCCATCACGCTCATGAATCGACGGATGACCCGCCGCTGTTCCGGGGAAGGTGGCTGGGACAGGACAGCGTGTTCAAAGGCGATGAGGACCACGAAAATCCTGTCGGCTGTCTCCAGCGTCGATAACAGCAGGGCGCGCGTCTGGTCGCTGGCGGTATAGGGGGAGAGCGTTTCGATACGTCCCCGCGCCAGTTCGATGCGCATGCGGATTTCGCGTCGATAGGCGCCAGTATCACGTGGGGCATTTGGCGTCCCGTCAGGAAAACCCGGACGTGGCGTCATCAGCTGACGTGCCATGCGTCCTTCCTCCCGGAAAATCGCGGCACATGCCTGACGCAGCGGGGCATCGGCATCGACCGGCCATGCGACAATGCAGATGGCCAGCGCCCATCCCGATCCCAGCGCGAACAGCCCCGCGATTGCCAGCGCGCCATGTGGCGGCATGGGATAACATACCGCCACCACGGCAACGATGGCCGCCAGCGCCCCGACCTGCGTCGTGATGGCGCCACGCAGCCGCCCGACGCCACAGGCGAATACGATTGCCCCCAGACATGGCGCGGCCATCATGGGGCCATATCCCGCGGCCATGGACATGACGGCGGCAATGACCGTGCCAATCAGGCCAAATGCCAGCAGCGTGCGCAGCCGGACATGCAGCGGTCCCCCCGGATCGACCAGACAGGTCCAGAACGCGGCAAAGGCGGACCATGCCATCAACGGCATGCCCAGCGCCATGGCAAGTGCCATCATGATCCCCACCGCCAGCGCGGCGCGCAATCCCTCGCGCAGGGCGATCTGCTCCGGTGCCATGCTGATGGCCCGCGCACCCAGCCAGTGCGTCAGGCTGGCTGGCATCAGGCGCAGGAATGCAGCATGCAGGCTGTCGTTCCTGCGCGGGCGAAATCCTGTCGTCATGGATTACCGGATGGATGAGGGTAAAAGATGCAGGCGGAAACTGGTCCTGTTCTTCATGTTTTCCAGTTCTTTTCCCATGTATCCAATAATGAGGGACGATACCGCCGGATCCCGCCGTGGTCATGTCATGCAAAGGATGGATATATACGATTGTCCATATCGTTTCATGAAAAAAACATCCACCTGTCGCGTCCACGCGGGCGGGGTGGAAAATATCCCCGCTGGCGCGATTGCGTGGGTGGGAAAGGGCATGGCTGCAAGGGGACTGCGCAGGTAAATCCCGCCGGGTAAGAAGGATATGGCGCATTATTGATGCATTGGTGGGCGCGAAATATCGCGGCCTGCTGTTATGTTCTTTCCCCCATCGAAGAAGGAGAACACCGATGAAACCCGATATCTTGTTGATGGAACGCATGATGCCCCGGATCGAGAAGGCACTGAACGATGCCTATACGGTGCATTACCTTCCCGATGTGCCGGCCCTTCCGGCCATCGCGCCGCGCATCCGTGCCGTGGTTACCGGCGGCGGGACCGGTGTTCCCCCCGATATCATGGCGGCCCTGCCACAGCTGGGGCTGATCGCCATCAACGGGATCGGCACGGATGCGGTTGACCTCAACGTGGCGCGCCAACGCAATATCCATGTCACCACCACTCCGGGTGTCCTGACCGACGACGTGGCGGATATGGCGATTGCGCTGCTTCTGGCGCTCAGCAGGGGGATTGTTCGGGGTGATCGGTATGTGCGTGACGGAAAATGGCCCCAGGGGGCACCAATCCCGCTGGGACATCGGGTGACGGGACGCGTCATGGGGATCGTGGGGATGGGGCATGTCGGCCGCGCGATCGCCCGCAGGGCGGAGGCCTTTGGCATGCGCGTCGCCTATAATGATGTGCGGGAAATGACGGATGTCGGTTTTGCCTTCCATGCGGATCTGGAGGACCTTGCCCGTTCGAGCGAGATTCTGGTGGTCGCGGCGGCAGGCGGCGCGGGATCGCGCGGGATCGTCAATGCCAAAGTGCTGGAGGCACTGGGGCCGGAAGGATTGCTGATCAATGTCGCGCGTGGAAGCGTCGTGGATGAAGACGCCCTGGTCGCGGCCCTGCAGCAGGGGCGGATAGGGGGGGCCGGGCTGGATGTCTTTGCCCATGAGCCCGACGTTCCGCCTGCCTTGCTGGGAATGGATAATGTGGTGCTTCAGCCGCATCGCGCCAGTGCTACGGTCGAGACACGGCTGGCGATGGGGGAGATGGTGCTGAAAAATGTGGCGGCTTTTTACGCCGGGGAAAAACTGCTGTCGCCGGTCGTATGAAACGGGGCCAGGAATAAGGGACTGATTGGAAAGTTCAGCCCAATGATATCCAAAAATCTTTGAAAATACGTCGTATTTTTCAAAAAATATGGCGTTCATGTCAGGCTTTGTAAAATATTATGCCATGGAAATTTCCCGGGGCTGTTCCTCGCCGCCCCGGGAATTACATTCAGGTGGCGCCGGTGTCGGCCTGCAGGGGGCCATCAGGAACATCCGCGGCTGTCATGGTCGGGAAGTTTTCGCGTGATGGAAGGTTGTAGTGCCACCATTCCGGTTCGTAAGGTTCCCAGCCAGTCGCGGTCATGATGCCCAGCAACAGGGCACGGTTGTGGATGGCGTCAGATGAAAGCCCGTCCAGCGCGCCATGGGCGGACAGGGGCGTCATGGCGTCGAAATCCGTGCCCATTGGCAGGTTGTATCCCGTCGCGGGATCGAACAGGGTCAGATCAATCGCGATGCCACGCGGATGCGTACCGCCCAGCGCGGGATCAGCCACGAAGGCGCTGTCCGATATCGCATGCCACAGGATGGCCTGTGCCTCCAGCGGCCGGAAGGCGTCGAATACCCTGAAACCCAGACCGATGGCCCGCGCGCGGGCGAGGGCACGATGAAACGCGGCATGGGCCTCTGCCCGGAGAAGGGCGACCCCACGGTCATATATCGGGCGTCCCACGAAGTTGTTGCGGGAGGCATAGCGGATATCGAGGATGACATCCTCTTTTTCATCAATGGGCAACAGCATTCATGACAATCCCATGGGACGACAGGGGTCGGACGGGAGGAATCCTATTTTATCCCCATTTCATCCTTCATCTTGCGTATTTCGACTTCTTTTTCATACTGCGCCATCCTGTCCTTGAGATGCGCGAACAGGATATTGTCATCATGGATTACCAGCTTACGCAGACGCCAGAACTGCTCGGCGTCCATGATCAGCGTGCGTGATATGCCATCCAGCGCATCGACCTGAATGTATTTCCGGTGATTTTCCAGATCATCATAGGTCTCTTCGGCGAAGATGGGCACGAAGCACAGCCTTACCGTGCAGGAAATCGGCTTGTAGGGGAAAATGTGAAGGCCGTCGAAAACCTTGACGCGGCTGACATCGAACTTCTGATATTCCTTCAGCAGCCATGCCTTTTCCTGTTCGGTTGCCATCTGGTCAAAATCCGTCAGGTGCACGTCAAGGAAGATGCTCTGGTCGCGCACGACGGTCTGGTTCGCGGCGTCGAGCTGACTGGCATAGGCAGCTTCCTCCTGCGAATGCTTTATCAGCACATTATGCTTGGCGAAGTCCTTGTCACTATGGTCCGTCCAGAGGAAATATCCTCCCAGGGACAGCAGGGTGGCAAGGCCGATCACACCCGCAGCGACCAGTAACAGGTTGCGCTTGATATACAACAAAATCCCCTATTGCGCACATTGCGTTACAACAGGGCGCATCGTATCCGTGAACATGTCATGCAGGCAATCTGTATTCATCACCAGCCCTGACGGGGCGCATTGCCCGCGCGTCATGCCCGGTGACCCAGCAGGACCGGATGAGGTGACATGTCCATCCATGGCATTGCGGCGGCAGATGGGGTAACGACAGGGACATGAAGCGTTCGTCATCCTTCCCCCGGCCCCCGCGCGCAGGAAAGGGCGGACGGGACAGGACGGACCGGGCGCGCGGACGGCATGACCGGCGCGCCGTGCTGGTCCTGTCCGGCGTGGCCGCCGTGCTGCTGTGCGCGGCGGCGGCGTTCCGGACCCTGATCGCAGAAAGGCCGGCCGGGGTGATCGGGGGGCCGTACGCCCTTGTCGATGACCATGGCCATCCTGTCACGGAACGATCGTTTCAGGGACATTATACGCTGCTGTATTTTGGATATACCCACTGCCTTGATGTCTGCCCGCTGACGCTTGCGACCGTCACGGCGGCGCTGGGCCGGCTGGGGGAACGTGGACGGCAGGTCACGCCGGTTTTCATTTCCGTCGATCCGGCGCGCGATACCCCGGCAAGGGTCCATGCCTATGTGGCGTCCTTTTCCCCCCGCATTGTCGGCCTGACCGGCGATCCGCAGGATATCCGCAAGGTGGCGGCGGAATTCCATGTCACGGTCCGTCCCCGCCAGATGACCGCCGCCACTGCCGGTAATTACCAGATCGATCACAGTTCGATGCTGTTCCTGATGGATGGGAACAATCATCTGGTATCGATGTTTCCCGTCGATTCCAGCGCGGAGGAGATTGCAACGCGGCTGCGCAATCTCCTGCCCGGAGGCTGAGGCGGCGCGATCGATGGCGGCCAGTGGCCTAGAACCGGATTCTGACGCCGCCGAAGAAAGCGCGGGGAGAGCCGGCGTAAATCGACCCCGTGCGCGTCGCCAGCGTTGACGCCCCGGCATCGCGACCATTGGCGCCCAGCACGTCGGTAATGTTGGTCGCCCCGGCAATATAGGTCTGGTTGGCAAGGTTCTGTATCTCGAAAAAACCATGCAGATAATGTGCGAAGCCGAAGCGTTCGGGCGGGTCATAATGCAGTTCGAGATTGAGCAGGTCATATCCCGGCGCCTTGAGGATATTGGCATTGTCCAGCCAGTAATCGCCGCGCCATGTGACCTCGACATAGCCGCCGATACCCTCCAGCGGACCGTCCGGCTGGTCATAAAGGAAGCGGGCATTCAGGAAATGGGGAATGACGCCGGGGATGCTTCTGCCGGATCGGTCAAGGGCACGTGACATCGTGGTATTGGACAGTACTTCAGTATAACTGGTGTAAATCTGGTTGTCATAGGTATAGCTCAGCATGATGCGTCCCCCCGGCAGGGCACGGGGCAGCGGCGTCCATGTCGCCCCGATTTCCACGCCGCGATGCTGGGATGCCGGCGCGTTGAAGGTATAGGATCCCACGGTGTTCACGCCTGCCGACTGGCTGACCAGTTCGTTATGATAGAACTCATAAAAGCCTGTCGCCTGAAGATTGAGGGTGGGCAGCGGATGCCAGTCCATCCCCAGGTCGAACCCCAGGCTTGTCTCGCTGCGGAGTTGCGTATTGTTGCCATAGGTGCCCCGTGGCGTGATGAACAGGTTGGAGGTGGTGGGCGTGGCATAGGCCGTGCCCACGCGCGCGTGCAGTGTCCATGCCCGTGATGGCGCGTAGATGAGCGATGCTTCCGGCGCGAGGTTGAAGAAGTGCCGGTCCGCCGCCACGACCCGCTGGCTGGTGCCCGCCGCGCTGCCGGTAAACAGGGTTTCTGCCGCGTGCAGCCCGGAATATGTCCCCCCAAGCCCCACGACAAGATGCCATGACCGGGCAAAGTGCAGGTCTTCGTGAAACCGCAGGCCCGCGTTCCACTGATGGCTCCAGCTCGACTGGCTCAGCGCGCCCTGATGGGCATGACCGGCAGGCGTGACGTTATAGACCATGGACAGGGCATCCATGTCGTCAAAGCTGATTCCCCCGAAACTGGTCAGATCCATTCCGCCGACACGTGACCTGCTGGTGACGTCGCTGCTGCCTGCATAGGAATCGTATGGCCCGGTATAGGCATAGGGGGAGGTGGGCTGGTCGATATGCCTCTGGTCGTAAGTGAACTGGGTTCGCACGGTCGTGCTGGCGTTGACGTCATGTTCCCATCGCACCCCCGCGACCGTGCGACGGTCAAACCGGCCGAGGCCCGCCGCCTGGGGGCTGACCGCGACGCGGGTTCCGTAGCTGCCATTTTCCAGCAGGCTGACGCTGGCGCATCCGGCGGCGGCATGGCTGGCATCGCTGCACCCGGACTGAAAGGGATTGGCCTTGTACTGTGCCAGCGACAGGCGCACCGGCAGATAGGCGTCGGTTATATTATTGACGAATTTGACGATCAGGCGGTCCGTAGATGTCAGGTTGATCCGCAGGCGCAGGTTTTCGGTCGATGTCTGGTATCCGCTGTTGGCGATGAAGCCGTTGCCGCGCACGTCGCTGCCGAAGATGGCAAGGTCATATTTCTTTCCCGCCAGGCCCAGCGTCGCGTAATTGTTGATCATGCCAAAGCTGCCGAAATCTGACCCGATTTCGACCCCGTGGATATCGGCCCCCTGGCGCGTCCGGAAATTGATCGCGCCATTGATGGCGTAATTGCCATAAACGGTGGAGGCCGGTCCCTGAAACACGTCGATACCGTCATAGGCATGGGGATCAATCAGGTCGGACCGGGCCGTGCCATCCGGCTGGGTCATGGGAAAGCCGTCCTCCAGCACCTGAATGTTCTTCATGCCATATGCCTGCCGGTCACCCGATCCGCGTACCGAGACCACGACATCGCGGGGGCCGTTTCCCGCGACGAAACTGACGCCCGGAATGGTCACCACCATGTCGGCGACGCTCTGGCCCACATGCGTGGCGAAAGCGTCGCGTGACGCGCTGTAGGTCGTCTGACCGGCGGGGCGCACGTTCGCGGCCGCGGGATGGGATGATGTGCCGATAACCGTGATCGTCTCGTGTGGCGGCTGTGGGACTGTCCGTCCGGGGGATGTGTCGCCACGTGATGCCGGCTTGCGGGGATGCTGGATGCGGGAGGGATCCGATGTTGAAGGCGCGTCGCCAGCGCGGGCCGGCATGGTCGGCGCACTGGCCAGAAAGGCCAGTGCGCAGCCAGCCATGCCCGCGTGGCGGAGCATCGCACTGAATGCAGGATACATGTTGGGATGACCTGAAAGATGAATCGGGTACGCCCGCGCAAAGGCGGGGCGGAAAGCACGTGATTCAGCTCAGGTGGGGTGGTCCCTGCGGGCAGAGCGCGCAGTAACGGGCGCGTGGCGGCCCACGCACGGGCGGAAAGATCCACAGGCGCGATATCAGGATGCCGGAACCCAGCGCGGAAAAGCCAGCTTCCCCCGACAGGGGGCCGTCCAGTCCGTGTGCGTCCGTCAGGAGGGTCGCTGTATCCCCCACGGGTAGGTGATGGTCATGATGACCGTCATCCGGGGGCATGTCCCCCTGACACAGGATCGACAGCAGCGACAGGCGTTCCGTTTGCGGATGCAGCACGTCATCTGGCGTGGCGATGCCGCCGAAGGCGATGCGACTGATCAACGCCAGCAGGATCAGCGGCCATGCGATGATGGCCAGGTCTCCCTTCTGTCGTGTGATCGTCATGGCAATGCCTTCATGAAATCCCGTTGGCTGTCAGGAAGGACAGGGGCACGGAAATGGCGGACAATCGTTAGCAGGCGAAAGGTGGCGGAGCAATTCCCGCATGTAGGTGAAGGAATGCGTGCACGGTGTTTCCGGCAGATGGCATAAATAACGAATTTAATATGTAAATTTAATAAAAATCATATTTATCGCACATCTTGTTGCATGTGGCTATAATTTACATATTATATACGCATATAAATATTGCACAGGAACTCAGGCGTCATGGACTTAAATGCCCAGACAAACCGGATGGCGACATGCAGCGGCCGATGTCGCATGGCGCGGCAGTGCGCTGATGGAACCGGCTGTCCGTTTTCCCGCAGTGCGAATTCTCTTCATCTCGTGGTCCGGGATTCCAATTGATGTCAAAGCTGATATCCAGTCTTCCATTGCGTTCACCGTCGGGATGGTGGACCGGGTGGCGTTCGGGCCGCATGGGAAAGGCCAAGGCTTCCCTGCGATACGAAGATGTCGGGGCTGGCATTATCGGGCTGTCCCTGCTTGCCCTGCTTTCCTATGGCGTATGGAACGGGACATGCGGACTGTCTGATCTGTCGGATGCGACCGCCAGCATCCTGAAATACTGAACGCTGGCGCACGGACCACGCCGGGACAGGGGCGGTCGTTCCCCATATCCCCGCTGCGATCGGACATGACGGCCTGTCCGTCCCCGATGGGACAACCGGCATGACAAAAGGCGATGCGGACCGACCGCGTCCTGCGGCGCAGGTCAGGATTGCACCTGGCAACAGTGCGCAACACTTCTCTGTTCTGGCGGGAGGGGTATAAAGGCAACCTCCGTTATAACAACGGATGCAAGAGTTTCCTCCAGTCAAGACGGAAAATACTAATGTCAGTTCGCGATATCCTTCGTGATGCAATCCAGAAAAAAGTCGTTGTTGGCTTTACCTTCGACGGCAAGAACTACATCGGCTCTCCCCATGCGCTGGGGGAAGGCGACGGGGGCGGGCTGGTGCTGATCTCTCGCGGTGAAGACGCGCATGAAAAAGGCGTTCCGCCCACGGGACAGTGGAGCTGCCTGCGCCTGGCGGACATCACTGATGTCAAGCTGCTGCCTGAAGAGCCGTTCCATGTCGGTCATCCGGATGCCCACGCCCTCAAGGCGCTGCATAAGATCGACATCCGCGTCGCCTGATGCTGCTGCTCCCGCGTCCGGTACCGGGCGCGGGAGGGTGCCGGCCACAAAACGGTCCTGTCGTTGCCTGCCCACGCATGTCGCGGGGCAGGCATTGTTTTTTCATGCCTCCGCGTGTGGCGGCGCGGCCTGCTGGCCCGGCGTGACATTGGGGGCGTCGGCATATTTTATATCCAGAGCGGACGTGCCCGGCATGTTCCCAAGGAAGCTGATGCTGCTGGGGACGGGGAATTTGACCCCTTCCTTGGTCATCCGCACCGCAAGCCTGCTGTAATACGCGCGATAGACCGTCCATTTCGAGCCCGGCACCGTCCGGAACGCGCCAAGGAAATTGGCGCCATTGCCATCTGCCTGCTCAATCCCGAGGAACGAGAATTCCGACAGGATCAGGTGGCCATACCGCGTGGTCTTGCGCAGTTTTTCCAACTCGTCATGCAGGATTGCCGCGACACGCTGGGGGTCCTCGCTCAGGTCGATCATGAAATTGGTGACGACGAGGTTGTAATCGCGCGACGTGTTGGCGATGGATGACACCTCGGAGAACGGGATGATGTGAAGGTCGCCGTTTACTGAACGCAGGCGCAGCGTGCGGATCGACAGGTGTTCCACCGTACCTGAAATGCCGCTGGCGGTGACCCAGTCCCCAACCTGGATGGCGTTTTCCGCCAGCATGAAAAAGCCGGTGATGAAATCCTTGACCAGGCTCTGCGCGCCAAAGGCGATGGCGGCACCCATGATGCCCGCGCCCGTCAGCAGCGGCGCGACATTGATCCCGATCTGCGACAGGGTGGTCACCGCCACGATAATGACGATGATCGCCAGCAGGACGGTCTTGATGATGGGCAGGACCGTTCGCAGGCGGCTGGCGCGCCCTTCCTGCGATGTGCTTTCGAAATGGCTGATCTGGCTCTGCAGCGCGGCGTTGATGCCTTCCCACACGATGACGGCAATCGTATAGGCCACGAGGACCGTCAGGATCGCCTCGACAATTTTTGTGCCAAGGCGGCCATACATGAAGAAGTGGATCGCAGGCAGGCCCAGCGACTGCAGGAACAGGACGGCGGTGGCGAAATACAGCAGGAAAGCAAGGATCCTGCGCGAGATGGGATAGTAATAATCCACGCGCGCCTGCAGGCCGGGATAACGCGCCTCCAGCGCGGGAGAGATATGGAACAGACGGTTCTGCAGGTTGTAGGCCAGCACAGTGAACAGGCGTGACAATATCACGACCAGCGTCGTCAGGATGACGGTCCGTATGATCCATTCGTACCCGCCGCTGATATGCGTGGCCCATATCAGCCACAGGGCGAAGTTGAAGAACATCGCCGGGATCCACCACAGGTAGACCAGCCGTCCCATGAACATCCAGAAAGGCTGTTTTTTCAGCCGGTCGGATGGCTGCAGGGCGGCCGCCACATGCATGCGCACGCGCCATGTGAAGATCGCCACCAGGATATGTTCCACCAGGACCACGGTGCGTATGATCGCCTCCGTCCCACGGGCGGGCATGTCAAATACCCCGCCCAGCGTGGACAGGCAGACGACGACCGAAGGTGCCGCCACCAGGAAATTGAGCCAGCGGGTCACCATGAAGGCGGTCTGGTCACTGGCGTTGCACAGGCGGATGGCCGGGGAATGGGGAACGAACAGGGTCTCCATCAGCAGGTACACGACGCGCGCGACGACATAGGCATTGGTCAGCGTGATCGTGACGAGGGCCGCCTGATGGGTTGTCGTCAGCATGTAGGCAAAACTGTAGCCCAGTGCCAGAAACAGCCCTACCGGCAGAAGCTTTATCAGCAGGTGCAGCAGGGAATAGGGAACCCGGGCCAGCAGGCGCAGTGTCGCATGCTGTGCCTGTGTGTCGAGTTGCTGCGTCTGTTGGGTGTCCGTGCTGTCGCTGGTCTGTTGCGTGGTGGTTGAGGCGGTCGCGGCAGCGGACGGGACCATGCGGCGTTCGGTCGCGATCGCGCGCGCGGTCACGTTTGCCAGGGGCCTGCGCAGCAGAAGCGAAAAGACATGTTCCGCCGCAAGGGCGATCAGCAGGATGGCGGTCGCGCGTCCCACCGCGTCGAGCATGATTCCGCGTGACTGCGGGTTCGTGAATACGGTGTGCGTCCAGTGCACGACAAAGACGAGATCGCCGAACAGCGCGACGAAATGCTGCGCCTGTATCAGCAGGCGGCCACGCAGTGACGACATGTCCTGCACAAAGTCGCTACCCAGGCTGTCGGGTTGTACGGAAACCTCGTCCTGCGCATGTCCCGCCGGCGGCGCGGCGGCAGGGGCGGGCGCCTTTGCCGGCGCAGCGGGCAGGGTGGTTGCGATGGCGGAGAGAGTTTCCACGAATGCCTGCCGTTTTTCGGGGTCATTCATGACCGACAGGACCTGCTGCGCCTGTTCAGGTGTCATGGCAGGGGAGGCTGATGCCGTGTCTGCCGCATGCGCCCGCAGCGGAAAGCCGGAGAGTGAAAGAAGCAGCAGGAGCAGGGCTGTCACGCGCAGGCATGTTGCCCTGATGGCATGGTGGCTATGTTCGTGGGGGGGAACACACAGGGGCGATATCGCGCCCTGAAAAGAAGTATCCCTCGAATGGCGCATGTTCCACATTCCGTCCCGACTGCATGGTCCATGCCTGTCCGTGACGTAGATGCGGGGTCTCATTCAGCATGCCACACAGGCGGCATGGGTTATTACAGACCTGGATGGGAAACCACATGTCGGAAAATGCCGATCTGATATGCGATAAATTATTCTATCCGCCAGAATTGTTCTGGTATTGATTAAAGGATTTACAGGGGATGTTTTTAATATCAAAGATTCCATGAATATGCATTATATAAAATACATTGAAATGGCAGGGTGCTAAACCATTTTTCTATTTTGAATTGTATTCGTAGGATACTTTCCACGATGGTGGGGCTACATGTTTCCGGGCGTGTCGGGCTCTGGATGACAGAATGGACTGCATGGCCGTAAGTGATGGGCGTGATGCAATCTGTCTTTGCTGGTCAGGACAGAACCGCCTGAGGACCCTGATCGAGGAAATCGGTCCGAATGGCAGGTTTCGGTCGAAGCGTCTGCGAATGACGATATTCAGGAAGAACCTCACGATTCTGGCGGCGCAGGGAGGGGGCGGTATGCCCCATGATCGACAGCGCACATCTCAGGATGCACCAAAAGGCGGCCTCATTACATAAAAAGGGGAAGCGGTCTGTGGGGGAACAGATATGCAGCGGCCATCAGTTTTCGAATGTTGTAAATGGTAACGATCCTGAACATCCAGTCTTTTCGTTCATGTCAGTTCTTTATTGTTTTCATAAAAGCATAATAAATGCTTGGAAATGTCGATATATATCGCCTGCTGCTTGTCGCAAGCAGCCATGCGGCCCGTCCTGTCATTTGAGGCCCGGCTGTTCCTGATCCTGTCGTTCAAACGCGCCCGCGATGCGCAGCGTCACCGTATCGCCAATCATCGGAAGATAGGCCGTGATGCCATAATCGCTGCGTCGCAGCGTGCCGGTCGCGTCAAAACCCACCGTATATTTCCTGTTCATCGGATTGATTCCGGCGCCCACGAAACGCACCTGCAGGATCAGGGGATGCGTGATTCCATGCAGCGAAAGCAGCCCGTTCAGCGTGGCCGCGTCCGGTCCTGTCTGACGCAGGCTGATGGAAACGAATGTCGCGTCCGCGAACCGGGCGGTATCAAACCATTCGGAACCGCGCAGTTCATTATCCAGCTTCATGCTGGGCGTCTGGATGGACGCGATGGGAATGATGACGTGCAAATTCGTGGCCGGCAGGTGGCGCGGATCAAGGGTCAGGGTGCCCGAAATGTTTGAAAACATACCGCTATAATGACTGAACCCCATGTGGAGCACCGAAAATCCTGCCTCTGTATGCACGGGATCGACCTGATAGGTGCCCGCCCTGACATCGCGCGGCGCGATTGTGGCCTGGGCGTGGGCGGACATGCCGCCCACCGGGGACAGCACGCCCGCACACAGCAGGATCGCGAGGGGAAGAGAAAGATTTGTCCCTGTCATTTCCTTGCTCCCGATCCGATGTGGGGCGATTGATGTTTAAAGTGATATCTGGCCCGACAGTTTTGTCGCCAGTTCCGCGACGTGCCGGCCCAGAAAACGCGCGCCCTCGCGCTCATTGTCGGTAACCTGTCGTGAACCGTCGCCCGCGGCGATGGTCGTTGCGCCATACGGGGCGCCGCCAGTGATTTCATCCAGCCGCATCTGCCCCGCGAAGCTGTAGGGAAGTCCGCTGACCACCATGCCGTGGTGGATCAGGTTGGTCAGGATTGAAAACAGCGTCGTTTCCTGTCCCCCATGCTGTACCGCGGTCGAGGTAAAGGCCGCGCCCAGCTTGCCGATCAGCGCACCCTTGGCCCACAGTCCGCCCGTCCGGTCCCAGAAACTGGCCATCTGCGACGGCAGGCGGCCGAAACGGGTCGGCGCGCCAACAATAATGGCGTCATAATCCGGAAGTTCCTCGGGGGTTGCGATGGGGGCGGCCTGATCCAGCTTGAAGTGGCTGGTGCGGGCAATTTCCTCGGGAACCGTTTCCGGCACGCGTTTGACATCGACCGTAACACCTGCCTGGCGCACGCCTTCCGCCACGGCATGGGCCATGACTTCTATATGACCATAAGTGGAATAATAAAGTACGAGAACCTTCGTCATCACGACGCTC
This sequence comes from Novacetimonas pomaceti, assembly GCF_003207955.1. Taxonomy (NCBI): domain Bacteria; kingdom Pseudomonadati; phylum Pseudomonadota; class Alphaproteobacteria; order Acetobacterales; family Acetobacteraceae; genus Novacetimonas; species Novacetimonas pomaceti. The sequence goes on along the minus strand of NZ_NOXG01000009.1, from coordinate 4,354 downwards.
CTGTCAGGACAATATTCAGAATGCGCAAGGCATCGGTCGGGATGCCATCACGTAATGGAGAACAGGCATGCCGGATGCCGCGACATGCGGGACGGGGTGCAATCCCATGCCCGCAGGCCGCGGCAGGCTGTCATGCCGGCAAGAAAAGTACAGAATTCCGTAAAAATATAAATGGGGGAAAACCGCCTGTTTCAGGCGATATCCGTTCATTGAACTGCATGAAGGACACGATTGTTCTGGGGGTAGAATGACAAAAGCCGTGCATTTGAACATGGTTTGATTTATACACGACCCACGGCTGAACTTTTCTGCCACGGTAAAACTACCAGGTGCCTGATGGGCACGCTCACGTTTCTCCGCAAATGAAGGGTTTTAATCCATGCAAGGTCGCATGGCTGCCGGGTTATATAGGAGTCCTGTCATGGCTACAGGCACAGTTAAATGGTTCAACGCCCAGAAGGGTTTCGGCTTTCTTGAAGCGGACGATGGCACGGCGGACGTGTTCGTTCACATCAGCGCCGTGGAGCGCGCGGGCATGCATGGCCTGAACGAAGGCCAGAAAGTATCTTACGATCTGGAAACGGGTCGTAATGGCAAGACGTCGGCTGCAAACCTGCAGGCTGCCTGACTGTCATTGAAGAAAAGGGGTGCTTGCGCCCCTTTTTTTATAAATAAAACAAGTAAAAATATCGGAAATTCTGGTTTGAGGTCGCTTTGGTTCAAATGCGCTTCCTCTCGAGAATTGCCTTTGCCGTCGCCAGTGGTATCCTGATCCTGCTGGCCATGGCACTGATGGCCTATGGTCTTTCCGGACCGGTCATCGCGATGCGGAATTCCTGGCTGGGCATGCGTGATGCCGTCATACAGGCGGTCAGTTACGTCGTGATTGCCATTGCCGTTTTCGACGTCGCAAAATATTTCCTCGAAGAAGAAGTCGTGCAGATCAAGGGGAAGCAGACCCTGTCCGAAGCACGGATCAGCCTGACACGCTTTATCACCACCATCATTATTGCTGTATTTATCGAGGGCCTTGTCGGGGTTTTCGAGGTCAGCAACAAACAACCCGCCGAAATGGTCTATCCGGTTTTCCTGTTGCTGACGGCGACGCTGATGGTGCTTGTGCTTGGCGTCTATCAACGCATGAGCATAGGGGCGGAAAAGGAACGCAAGGAAAAAGACCTGCCTGAATAAAGCTGTTCTTGAATATTTCCTTCCGGGTGGCGGGAGGGGCCTTCTCCCGCCTTTGTGGTGGAATGTTATTCTCCCTGCTGCTCTGCCGGGACCGTCAGGCGGGATGCGGACGGAAACAGGGCCCGCATCATGAGCGAACAGCCCAGTGTCACGACAATATTGATCCCCAGCGCCAGAAGCCCGGTCGAGATCGCGACGGAAAACCCGCCTGAGCCGACGCTGTGCAGCGGTTTCAGACCATCCATCCAGCAGAGCCACAATCCTGAAACCGACCCGATGACCCAGCCAAGGAGCAGGGCCGGGGCAGGCATGCGCAACGGCAGGAGGCCCATGACCAGGGCCGGGAATGTCTGCAGGATGATCACCCCGCCCAGCAGTTGCAGGTCAATGGCGAATTTCGCATTCAGGAACAGGACGCATAACAGCGCCCCCACCTTGATGCCAAATCCCGCGATGCGCGCTCCGCTGGCGGAATTCTTGTGGCTGGGCAGGATGTTATGCATGATAAGGTTGGCCGCGCCGATGGCCATGACGGATGCGGGCACCAGCGCCCCGATCGCGATGGCGGCGAAACAGAATCCTGCGAACCATGATGGGAAAATCGCAAGGAAAAGCTGCGGCACGACCTGCGATGAGGAAGAGGTCACGATGCCTGCGGCATGGGCCATAAGGCCCAGCATCGCGATCAGGCCCAGCACGATGGTATAAATCGGCAGGAAAACCGCGTTCTGCCGAATGGTATCCGCCGATTTCGCCGCCAGGATTCCTGTCAGGGTATGGGGATAGAGAAACGCGGCAAAGGCGGAAGACAGCGCCAGCGTGGCATAGGGAATAACCTGCGCGTCACCAAGGGGGTGTCCGGATCCTGTGGGCGGCAGGTGGCGGGCCGCGACCGAAAACATCGCGCCATATCCACCCAGATGGATCGGCACGATCGTGACCGCCGCCAGTACCGCGATATAGATCATGACATCCTTGATGAATGCCGTAAGGGCAGGGGCATGCAGCCCACCCAGCCATGTATAGGCCGCCAGTGACACGAACGCGAAAACCAGCGGCAGCGTGCCGGAAAATCCAAGCGCCTCGATCACGGTGCGGATTCCGATCAGCTGAAGCGCGATATACGGCAGCACGGCGACAAGCCCGCTCAGGGCGATGGCCAGTTCCAGCGTGCGGCTGTTGAAACGCGCCCGCACGATATCCGCCGCGGTGGAGTGGCCGCCATTACGGGCGATCGTCCACAGGCGCGGCATGACCGCGAAAATGAACGGATAGACGATAATGGTATAGGGCAGGGCAAAAAATCCATAGGCGCCCGTGGAATAGACAAGGGCCGGGACCGCGATGACGGTATAGGCCGTATAGAAATCCCCTCCCACCAGGAACCATGTGATCCATGCCCCGAACTGGCGCCCCCCCAGGCCCCATTCGTCATTTTTGTCGGTGGTGGGCGCGGCCTGTCCCCGCTGGAAAAGCGGGCGCCAGAAACGAACGGTTGTTCCCAGGAATATGGTGGCGAAAAAAAAGAAAAGGAACACGCCAATCCCGGTGGCGTTGGATGCGGGTGCGGAGTTCATGAGCGTTTCCCCGTTTTCCAGGCACACCAGATCAGGACCGACGTGATCGGCACCCAGGCCAGCTGGTACCAGTAGAAAAAGGGAAATCCGAACAGGCTCGGATCCATCCTGTTATACAGGGGGACCCATAACAGCCCCACGAAAGGAAGGAGTAGCAGGCAGGCTTGTTTCATGGCTGAGCGTCTTTTTTTGTTTTTGGTAGCCTGCGACAAACATCTGAAACAGGACGCTGGATGTCAAGTATTTATGGTAACTTTACAATAATAAAATTCGTATTTCTGTTTTAATTGTGCGACGCACAATATATTTTATAATTCTGTATTGTGGAGTCGTGCGCCTATGTACGGTTTTCCCACCCGCTGCCCAGCGCCACATGCAGGTCCACCGTGCGGTAAAGCCAGTCGATATGGGCGCATAACTCGGTATTTTCCGCCCGCAGGGCCGACTGTTCCGTCTCCAGCACGTTAAGGAGATCGGAAATACCGGCCTCGTACAGCCTGCGGCTGCGCAGGTTTGCCAGCCTGCTGTCCTGCGCGGCCTGATGCAGCAGGCGCACATGCGTCTTCTTGCCGTTCCACGCCACGATAGCGTCTTCCACTTCCCGTAACGCGATCAGGATCTGCTGGTGGTATTTCAGCCGTTCGGCTTCGGCGATCGCCTGCGCGGAACGTACGCGCGCCTGCTGCTGTCCCCCATGCCCCAGCGGCAGGGATGTCAGGGCCAGCATGCGCCATGCCTGCGCGCCGGTCTCGAACAGTTGCGAAAAGGTGGAGGCATTGGGATTGTAGGTCAGGGGAAGGGTAAGGTCCGGATACATGCGCGCGACTTCGGTGCCGATGCCGTCCATGGCCTGTGCATACATGCGCTCTGCCCTGCGTATGTCCGGACGATGGCGCAGCAGCCGCCCCGGAAGCGTCCGTGGCGCAGGCGGAACCTTCGGCAGTGGGGAAGGGGATGTCAGTTCCGCGCGCAGCGAACCCGGCAGCTGTCCCACCAGAATGTCAAGCGCATGCAGGCTCTGGGCAATCGTCTTGTGCAGGACGGCGCGCTGTGACTGCTGCGTGTGCAGCAGGGAGGACGTCTGGGCAACGTGCAGGGTGTTTCCAACCCCCGCGCGTTGCAGGCGCACGGCACGGTCATGCAGGCGCGTTGCCGTGACGATATGGCGGTCGATGATGCCCAGGCGCTGCTGTGTGCCGCGTAACGTCATGTAATTGCGCGCGACCTCGGCCAGGACGGTCAGCATGATGGCGTGCCGGTTTTCCTGCGCCTGTTCAATCACCCTGTCACTGGCATCGACCTGGTGGCGAATGCGCCCGAACAGGTCGATCTGCCAGCTTGCGCCAAAGCCATAGGACAGCAGCGAGGCATGCGGGTCCCGTGGCAGGTCGTCCACATGGGGCATCGCGTTCGCCAGCGAGGTGGATTTCATCAGGTCGCCGTTCAGGCTGCTGAAATCCACCTGCGGGTACCATTGCGAGGCTTCGACGCGGAAATCTCACAGAAGGGTTGTACATCGGGTTAGATTATGAAAAAGTCTGTTTTGCACAAAAGAAATTTTCGTAAGCTATAAGAAAACCCGATGC
>NZ_NOXG01000099.1:0-1107 GCF_003207955.1 Novacetimonas pomaceti | reverse complement strand
TCGATTATGACCCCGAGGAGCCGGAGCGGGTACTCTGGATCAGTGCCGGCAACCGTGACCATGGTGGTGAGCCGCTCGATTTTCCCCGCGATAGCGAGGACTGTCGTGGGCGCATGCTCTCAACCGGGGAAATCGCGGAACTGCTCGATTTTCTTGACAGGGAGGCCGCTTACTGATGCCCGCTGGCATGGCAGGCAAGCCCGATGCGCCGCCATGCGTCAGTCAGTGTGCCCCGCGGCACGTTGCGCTCAAGATCGTGCAGCAGGGTTTCCAATTCGGAAAGGGAAAGGGTGCAGGCGACAAGCGCCGGCGACAGGACCGCAGTTCCCGTCATCACGACGTGGCTGAAGACCTGGATGGTCGGGTCCACGAGGCGGGCCAGCGCGTAGACGGCGCGGCAATGGGCGGCATTCTGCATCACCGGGCTGTAAATCAGCCGGGGCGGGGCGTCGGGCGCCTCGCCCGCGAAACGCTGTCGCCACCGTTCATCTTCCGGGTGTCCGGTCAGTTCGCCGCCATACCGCTTTGTCTCTACGACATGGATGCCCCTCGGGCTGAGAAACAGGTGGTCAATCTGGGTCGTCCTGCCGCCACCTGCCGGCAGCATGGCGTCGTGCAGCACGGCCAGGCCGCTCCGGTCGAGCACGTGGGCTACGGCGCTCTCTCCTTTTTCGCCCTGGATGGCGGCGCTAAAGGACCGCCATACCTGCATCTCATGGGCTGTCAGCCGACACCTGCCGGGAGGCTTCACGCGATGACGTCGAAGTCTTACCACGCAGTTTCCCCCTGTGGTTCCATGGCCCGATAGCGTGTCCCGTATATCTGTCCGTCATGCGACTGGGGCAGGAAATACTGGGAACCGTCTATGTTCCGGGTGAGAGTCCGGGTGCATGTCCGCAATGTGGATGCGGATCACCAACAGTGCCCGCTCACCCGCCAGCCTGAACGCAGGAGACCGGACAATCGGCGGCAGGCTCGTCCAGGTCCGCAGAAGATTCAGGATCCCGTCTGAACCCGGTATTCTCGTCCCCCCATTTCTTGAGGGCCATGATGACCGGCTCCAGGGTCCGTCCCCGTGCGGTCAGGCTGTATTCCACCTTCGGGGGC
>NZ_NOXG01000098.1:0-1126 GCF_003207955.1 Novacetimonas pomaceti | reverse complement strand
GGCGCCATGCTGAAGTATTTGGAAAAACTGTTTACCACCAGCGCATCGGGATCATATTCCAGAATACTGTGCGCGCGTTCGCCAAAACTCAGGCCGTGATAGATTTCATCCGATATGATGCAGATCCCGTGCGCGCGACAGACGTCAACAATGCGCCGTATTTCATCAGGAGACAGGATGGTACCGGTGGGGTTGGCGGGACTGGCCAGGATCAACCCGTCGGGAGCAGGTTCAAGCGCGGCAATGGCGTGGGGGGGCAACTGGAAGCGTTCTTTTTCGCCACACGGAATTTCAACCGGTTTCATATGGAGCGAGCGCACGACATTGCGGTAGGCCACATAACCCGGTCGCGCCATGGCTACATGCGCGCCGGGCACAAAACTGGTCATGAGCGCCAGAACCAGCGCGGGTGATGCGCCACAGGTCAGGATAATCTGTTCAGGCCGGAGCGAAACGCCATATGTTTCGTCATAGTGCAGGGCGATCCGTTCCTTCAGGGGCTGGCTTTCCCAATAGCCCATGGGGTCGGTCGCCAGTACGTGCTGAGCGCGTTCGATCGCCGCGCTTGGCGCGCCGGTGGAAGGCTGGCCAAATTCCATATGAATGATGCTGCGCCCCTGCGCGGCCAGTTCATGCGCCAGTGCGCTGATGGACAGCGCATGGAAGGGATCGATTGGCGGAACAGGCATCATGACCTCAAGGTGGAAAATAGAGACTTATAGGGCGATGATCGCCCTGCGACCAGAAACTGCCCCTGGAAATCAGGCGGCCTGCCCACCGTTTTCTACGCGACGTGCCAGTTCCTGCCAGGAACGTGTTGTGGAGGGCAGAGGATGGAGTTTACAGAATTTCATATATGACGGTATAAGGCACCTTATATGCCAAATATGAGTGATAGTAATGGGCTCACCGAAATCCCGCGCGGCTCTTGAACGACTGGGGCGTGACCTTCGTGGCGCGCGCCTGCGGCGCGGCATAGCGATAGCCGACCTGGCCGTTCGTGCCGGCACGTCAGCAAGTTCCATCGCGCGCCTGGAAAAGGGAGACCCGGGTGTGGGGATCGGCACTCTGGCTGACGTGCTTGTCGTGCTTGGTCTTCTGGACCGGTTGGCCGACCTGATTGATA
>NZ_NOXG01000097.1:0-1185 GCF_003207955.1 Novacetimonas pomaceti | reverse complement strand
TATGCAACATCCTGCAGGATCCGACCCGTCCGGCCATTGAACGCGAAGCCGTCCTGATATGGTGGCCGAAACTGCCGCAGACCCGCATCATGACCCTGACCCGCTGCGCGCATCAGACCCTCATGCAGACGCTCGGCAATGGGCCAAACGGACAGGATGCCGTCTGGCATCGTGCAATGGACGCGATCGCGTCAGGGTCGGATACCGCGATGATGCCTGCGCAATGCAAAAGCGCTCTCGCTGTGCTCCGCGCTCTGCACGCGCGGACGGCCGAAGCCCGGCGGCGGCTGGAGACAACGTCTCCCCGACTGCTGGCGACTGCCCTGCTGATGGCGAACCGGGCGGACCCGCAGATCAATGAAAGCGCGACCGCCCTGATGGACGGCATCCGGCTCCTCCCCCTGGGCCGTCTCCATAACGGACCCACCGACATCTACCCGGCGCTTGTCAGGGAATGGCTTGATGCCGATCCCCAACCGGTCATGACATGACAGGATCATATCAATGGGCGGTATTCTTTCCAGTCTGCTGGCCGGCATCAGCCTCGGGCTGCGCCAGCCCCTTGCCTCATTCTGCGATGTGGAAAGTACGCACGGGGACCATCTCATCACCAAACGCGGTGAATATGTCTCCGTACTGCGCATCAATGGCCTGCGTCGCATGTGCACGCGGCAGGAAGTGGAAGCGCTCGCCGAGCAGCAGCGTATAGAATTGCAGGGTCTCCTTGAAGAACGTGGCCATGCCATTGTGGGATGGTATATTTCCGATCCCGAGCGCTCAGGTATCGAGATTGACCGCCTGAGTCTCAATGGTTGCCGGTCCATAGCCAGACAGATCGGAGCGGACCTTTCGGACGTCATCGAAGAGAGGCGCCGACGCTGGCCAAACGTCATGCGCTGGGAGGCCACCTGTTACGTCCTGTGGACCCGGCCCAGCGTGCTGACGCGTGAGGACCGCAAACAGGTGGCAGAGGAGCGCCGGACCCTTGCCTCCCAGTTTCCCCGCGTGGGCAATACCCAACGTTTTGCCCTGCGCTCCGATATCATGGCGGCCCGCCATGAATCGTTCATTTCACGCGTCCAGGCCGCCTTGCAGGGGTTCGACATTTCCTGCGAATTCCTCGGTCCACATCAGGCATTGCAGGTCGCGCGCGAAGCGACCTATCGTGAAACGGCGGGCTCCGCC
>NZ_NOXG01000096.1:0-1203 GCF_003207955.1 Novacetimonas pomaceti | reverse complement strand
CACCCAGCCACCCGCCCCCTTCCATCCGATCGCGCGCGGACGCGCCGGCCCATGGCTGCTGTCGACCATCCTGTGCGACAAGTTCCTGCAGCATCTGCCGCTGAACCGCCAGAGCGATGCCTTTGCCCGCGAAGGGATCGATCTCGACACATCAACGCTGGCCGACTGGGTGGGAGCCTGCACCGCGACGCTGGCCCCCCTGACTACGCTGATCCGGGCGCATGTGCTGGCGGCACAACGCCTGCACGCGGATGACACCACCGTGCCGGTTCTGGCGAAAGGCCGGACAGTCACCGGACGATTGTGGAATTATGTGCGTGATGATGGTCCATTTGGTGGGCCAGCACCGCCAGCCGTCTGGTTCCGGTATTCCCGGGACCGCAAGGGCGAACATCCCACGGACCATCTCACCGGCTGGACCGGCATTCTGCAGTCAGACGCCTATGCGGGTTATAATACTCTGGCGAAACCGGGACGCCAACCCGCGCCGGTTGTCTCCGCCGGATGCTGGGCGCATGGACGCAGGGGACTGTTCAAAATCGCCGAGAGGGACAAGGCGCCCCTCGCCATAGAGGCAGTAGGCAGGATCGACGCCATATTCCAAGCCGAGCGCACCATCAACGGTACGCCCCCAGAACATCGGCTGGCAGTCCGTCAAACAGACATAGCCCCTCTGGTCGACGATCTGTTCGACTGGATGCGGGAGTGTTGCCGGCGCATGTCGACAAAAAATCCCGTTGCCCACGCCATGAACTATTTTCTCAGACGTGCCGATACATTCACACGATTCCTCACTGACGGCCGGATCTGCCTCTCAAACAATGCAGCAGAACGCGCCCTGCGCGGCATCGCCCTGGGCAGGAAAGCCTGGTTGTTCGCCGGGTCCGATCGTGGCGGAGAGCGCGCCGCCGCCATGTATTCCCTGATCGTCACCGCGCGCCTGAACGATGTCGATCCCCATGCATGGCTCGCTGATGTCCTGGCACGGATCAATGACATCCCCAATCCACGCCTCCATGAACTCCTGCCCTGGCACTGGAAAGCCCACCAGCAGGTCCACAATACCATCGCCGCCTGAATACGCCCGCGTCTCCCGCCGGATGCTTATACCAACCGTTGATTGCTATAACCCATGAGCCCAATTGCGCAGTCCGATTGACATGATGCGCCATGGTTGATTGACGAGCTGGTTCCAGGCATGGC
>NZ_NOXG01000095.1:0-1318 GCF_003207955.1 Novacetimonas pomaceti | reverse complement strand
ATCTGACGGGGGCGCTTCGGCGTCGGCCACGGCTCGTTTCGCTTCGAGGAGCGACATCCGGCGGTTGAGATCCGAAGCCTTTGCCGTATCTGCGATACGCAGTCGGTCAAGATCCTGCCGGAGTGCTGCGATCTCGCTACGGGTCCGCTGCACCAGTGCTGCTTCTTCCGTCACAAGCTTCAGCACCTGCAACTGGTCATCCGATGTCATGGGAGCCGCTTGCAGGCGGGTCGCTTTCTGGACCGCATCGTCCGTCGGAACAGCGTTTTCGATGCCGATATCGTGTCTCTGCGCAGGCGTGTTCTCGGTCGGCATAGTTGCCGGTGTTGGGACGGCGGGATGGGGCGGCTTTTTCATAGCAAGGAGTGCCTTGAGATCCTCATCTGTAGCCGAGACCTGAGGTGCCGGGGGTGATGGCAATGATGTAGGTGAGTGCCCCGGCGCTGGAGACGCTTTGGGGCCTGATGGTAGCGGGGCGGAAATCATTCCGACTTCCTGGCCCAGGGGAGACGCCTGCCTCTTTGCTATGCCCATCACGAGGAAGAGGGAGAGCAGACTGCCGACGGCAGTACCCGCGATGATGACCTGCCTGCGGCGCGGAAGCGCCCTGAAAAGGGCTATTGCATGTGGAACGGGTCGGTTCCTGTCAGGTGCTGCTGTCACAGGTTGAAGGTGAGGGGAGGGAGGCTCGGCAATTATGTCCGCCTCGGGCGAAGGGTCAGGCTCGGGCATTGTGCCCAGCTTGCGGAACGGAACAGATTCGATGCCGCGATCCGCGCTGAACGGATCCCGGGACGTCGTTGCGGTTGCGGCTGAGGTCATGGTGAATGCTGCCTTCTGGTAGAGAGTGCAGAATTCGCCAATATCATGCGACCGGTGCTCGAAAACTTACTTCTTCATGACGACGTCCGACATGAAGATCACGCCAACACTGACCTGAGCGGCAAGGTTTACGCGCGGCTGGGTCGGCATCTGCTGCATGAGCGCGCTGTTGACCTGCGAGGCCGCTGCACCGGCCGCCACGCCCAGTTGTTGCGGAAAATTCAGTGACTGGACGTAGTTGACGTTGCCGAGGGCTCCGATCGAACCGGTCGTGTTCGACGTCATCTCGATCGCCTGCCCGAGCCCCTGGACAAAGGCGGCTGCGGCGGGAAGAACAAAGCGCTCAACGTATAGCTGGTCAACGCTTGAGGCTACCGCAGCTTCCATGGTGTCCGGCGCAACCACCATACCTTCGACCTGGATCGGGGTCGGATCATTCTTATGGAAGACCTGATCAACGCGGACAACCAGCCTGTTCAGATGTCCCCCGGCCCTT
>NZ_NOXG01000094.1:0-1339 GCF_003207955.1 Novacetimonas pomaceti | reverse complement strand
GCATCGGGTTTTCTTATAGCTTACGAAAATTTCTTTTGTGCAAAACAGACTTTTTCATAATCTAACCCGATGTACAACCCTTCTGTGAGATTTCCGCGTCGATCCGCGAAACAATAAATCTTTGATTGGGTTTCCTTCCTGTGTAGCCAAAGTCGGTTTTCTTGCATCGCTGTTGTGTGGCGTGGCAACGTATGGGCTAGCGCCTGTCTATGCTCAGGAATCTTCTCCGAATACTCAAATATTTTCTCCGTCAACCACGATATATTCTTCTGATGTTGTGGGAGACAATGATGCGGGTCCCGTGTCTGTCATCATGAATGGCAGTGGTGCCCAGATACTGATTGGGACGAATACATATACCGGTTCGACAAGTGTCAAGAATGGTACGCTTGGATTGGGGGAGGCTGGCAGCATTGCTGATTCCAGCATTGTGGATGTTTCCCAAGGTGCGATCTTTGATATCAGCCAGACGAATTCTGGTGCATCGGTCAAGGATATGGGTGGAGCCGGTGGCATTGATCTTGGTAGCCAGACGCTGACGTTGACGGCGGCAGATCCTGACACCGTTTATTCCGGCGTGGCGTCCGGTTCTGGCGGTCTGACGGTTTCTGGCGGGACGGAGACGCTGTCGGGTGCGAATACCTACACGGGTGTGACGACGGTGGCGTCTGGTGCAGGCCTCAGCCTGCCGGGTTCTGTTGCAGGCGTGCTGACGACTGCCGGGACGACGGATGTCAATGGCGGCACGGTTGCTGGCACGACGACGAACACGGGGACGCTGACGGCTGAAGGTGGCACGCTTGCGGCTGTTGCGAACAATGGCGGGACGGCGACGCTGAGCGACACGACGGCAGGTGCTGTGACGAATGCGTCTGGTGCGACATTCAGCGCGACGGGCGGGACACTGGCGAGTGCGGCGAACAGCGGGACGATGACGCTGGGTGCGGGCAACACCGTCTCGGGTGATGTGACCCAGACGGCCGGTTCGCTGACGCTGGACGGCAACACGGTTGACGGCACGGTTGCGGCCAATGGCGGCACGTTCGATGTGGCGTCTGCGGGTTCGACGGCGGGTTCTCTGTCGGGAACTGCCAGTGGCACGCTGGACGGCACGCTGGACCTGACCAAAGCCAGCAGCACCTATTCCGGCGGCATGTCCGGTTCTGGCGGTCTGACGGTTTCTGGCGGGACGGAAACGCTGACGGGTGCGAATACCTATACGGGTGTGACGACGGTCGGTGGCGGCACGCTGCAGCTTGGCAATGGTGGTACGGCGGGCAACATCGCGACTACCACGGCGATCCATGATGATGGTACGCTGGCTGTTGATCGTAGCGAT
>NZ_NOXG01000093.1:0-1379 GCF_003207955.1 Novacetimonas pomaceti | reverse complement strand
ATATCGCAGTCCTTCCCGGCTATGTTCACGTCGGGCAATACCAGTCCATGTCACCATTCACTCCATCTCTTCGTAAAGACGGATGAATCACAACAGGCTAGTATTGTTCAAAAACTTTCGGATCGGGCTCTAAATAAACATTATTTCCATAAATAGAATATAAAAAATTTCCAACAAAATATATTATACATTTGTTTTTATCTTATTCTATTTTAGTTATTTTTCAGAGAACATATCTCCTATAAGATAGAACACGCACAGACTATGGAACAGAACGCCATGGATTTTGGTAATGTAACTTCGTTATCGCGATCATGCGCCTATATGACGGTTATATGAAAATGAACATAAATCTATTCATACAAGTCAATAACTTTTTCGTAAATGGGAACAGGAAAGATGATTCTATAGAAATATTAACTAGTAAAATAAATGTGACATATAATAATATAAAAAACTCCATTGATATAGAAGGCCATACGGAAAATATTTTCCTTATCGAATTAATATCAAATTGCCAGGAACTTCATAGAAGTTGCGTCGAGAAATCCCGCACAAATAAAAGTTTTTACGACTCAATACTAGATAAACTGTTTGCTTCGATACTTCTACTTATAGATAACATGGAAATAACAGAGAAATTAAAAGACAAGTTCCTTAATATTGCTGAAAATATTATAGAAGATAGGTATCGTATGAACTACCATGATATTAATAATGAAGTTTTGTTTTATTATTGGATACTAAAGTGGGGGCTTGTCAGAAAGAAAACGCCTATATTAGATTTTTTTATTGGACAGCCAGAGCAAAATAAAGAGACATATTCTGAACCTTCCAGCGAAGAAATCGATGTATTCTACGAAAAAAATAGACAAAAAATATATGAAATTCTTCTATCTCATTCAGGAGAATATGAAATTAAAAATCCGCTCGATAATTGGGAAATATCGCAATTTTATATTTCTTATAGGAAAATCCTAAATCATAAAAAAAATATGATAAGACTGATAGGGAGGACGTGATAGTAGCATCATGATGGATGCTATCGAACGAACGCCTAATTATAGTGTGTACCGGTTCTGTATTCGATCCTACTGTGAAACATCAACCTTTTTTACATCGTAAACACGGCGGATTTTCGTAGGATCCCCGACTTCATCACCGTGCATAATGTATATGTTATAGATGCAGTGGCGCAAATAAGTTATTATTGACAATGAGGATGTGAGATGACAATTACTGTCGCGTGGGTTAAACATAATGTCGACTCAAAAGAACTAATACCAACCGTTGATTGCTATAACCCATGAGCCCAATTGCGCAGTCCGATTGACATGATGCGCCATGGTTGATTGACGAGCTGGTTCCAGGCATGGCAG
>NZ_NOXG01000092.1:0-1380 GCF_003207955.1 Novacetimonas pomaceti | reverse complement strand
AGGAATGCGGTTGGCTGTCAGATTAAAAAATGACGCAGCCAAAGGAGATAGAACACCTAGCGAAAGGCAAGATCCTGCAGCGGTATTCAGCAGGTTTGCCCGCAGCTTGGTCCGTTCGCTATGAACAGGATTACCCATCCCAGCCATCGCGTTCGGCGGCTTCAAGTTCCCTTGCGATCAGGCGGTGGATTGCTCCAGCACGGTTAATGCCCTGGCGCACGGCCATATGTGGCCATCTCTCCAGATGGGGCGCGCCCCGCTTTTTCGGGTTATCATTTCCCAATTTTATCATGTTTATCGGTTATCAAAAAAATGCGCAGGAAGAAAGTGTCGAACCTTGGCCAATCTCAGCGCTACGGGTTGGGTCATGATTTTAGCCGGACGTTGTCCAGTGGCTCAGGATCCAGGTTGCTTCCTTGACGGGATTGAGGAGGATTACCCCGAAAACGAACTGGATGAGGCAACTGAGTTTTGAGCGGTTTGTTTTTCCGGTCGCCGACGCGTTCCACGCAACGACCGCCATGAACGCCGCCCAGGCGCCGAACATTTCGAAGAACAGGGCGAAATCACTGACGATTGACAGGATGGCATCCTCTGGGCCCGTCCCGGAAATGACGCTTCCGGTCGCGGCATCCGTATAGCCGGTGACAGAAGCTCCCAGCGAAACCTGCGTATCGAGACCGGCAGAGGTGGTGGACTTGGTGAGTATCCTGTCAAAGGTGGCAAAGACGCCAGAGAGGACAATCCCGATCCAGGGCACCCAGGGGCGCCCGACGAACGGGTTCTGGGGCTGGCGCTGCTGCCATAATCCCCATGCCCCGGTCAGGAAGGCAATCCACGCTGCAATATAGCAGGCCATTGGCAGCAGCCAGGCCATGGCGAGAGCGAGATCGTTGACGAGGTTGACCAGACCTTGCACGTCGATGTGTCCTTGCCTTACTGGATGATGCCGCGTTCAGCCTGGATCACCCACATCGTGCCGCGTTGAGAGATGGCGCGCACACGACCATATCCGCGGAGATCGGTGCCGATTTCGATTTCGGACTGCGGCGGTTGCCCGGCCGGCGCAGCGTCGTCCTGCACCATGGCAAGCTGGGGAGATGCGGCAAGTATCCGGTAGTGCGGCGTCCATGTCGGGGGCGGAGCAGGAGGCATCTGGCGCATTTTCGCTGTCCGGGACGCTGGAGATTGCGGCGGCGTTGGCGCCGGCTGCGGCTCGGCCGCCGCGGCTTCCAGAGCTGCCCGTGCCTTGTCGGCCGCAGCGCGTGTGGCGGCCGGTCCATCTGACGGGGGCGCTTCGGCGTCGGCCACGGCTCGTTTCGCTTCGAGGAGCGACATCCGGCGGTTGAGATCCGAAGCCTTTGCCGTATCTGCGATACG
>NZ_NOXG01000091.1:0-1387 GCF_003207955.1 Novacetimonas pomaceti | reverse complement strand
CGGATTTCTTCTGTGGTTGCCGTCCGTTATGCAAGAGTTTTCTGACCCATATTGACGTGTGATCGTGTGCGGTCTTCTGTAAGGCCTGTTGATGTGGCCTTTCAGAAGCCACTGGCCAGTATGGTGATCAGCGGATCAGATCCAAATCTCACAGGCGTGCTTTAAAGCACAGAGAAATCCACTGGTTTTTCCGATCCGGATCAGACGATCATGCGCCCATTCAGGTCATCGCCCTCTCACACCCCTACCGGTTCCATCCGCGGGAGCCGAGCCATCGCTCAGGCTGCCAGGGACAGGGCCGGATCCCGATAATCCTCCTGTTTTGTTGCCATGGCCCAGATGGCTCGTGCCATCCTGTTGGCCAGCGCAATGGCTACCAGCATACGGGCTTGCGGGCCAGCATCCGTGCCAGCCAGCTTCCCGGTGCAGGGGCCTTACGGCTGGCCCAGTTCACCTGGGTCATGGCGCCCATGATGAGAAGCCTGCGGATATCAGCCTGCCCGGCTTTTGATATCTTCCCCAGCCTTTCCTTTCCGCCAGATGAGAACTGACGGGGCACCAGCCCCAGCCACGCAGCAAAGTCGCGCCCGCGCCGGAAGCTCTGCAGGTCAGGCGCAAAAGCTTCAATCGCAAGAGCGGTCAGAGGACCCACTCCAGGCATGCTCTGCAATCTGCAGGTGTTTTCACTTTCCTGGGCAAGCATCCTGATCTTCTTTGTTCTGACATCAATCCGCACACTCTGCTCCGAAATCTGTCGCAGCAGATCAAGGCATTCCTGCTTCACAGCCTCTGGCAGAACCGCCTCATCCAGCATGGCTTCAATGTGTCTGATATGCGCAATCCCCTGTGGCACGACGAGACCGAATTCATACAGAACGGCACGCAGGGCATTCACCAGTTCCGTGCGCTGGTGCACCAGACGCTGCCGGGCCCGGAAAAGAACGCCACGCGCCTGCTGCGCTTCAGTGCGTGGTTCGACAAAGCGCATTTCCGGCTGACGGGCCGCAATGACGATCGCTTCCGCATCAGCAGCATCGTTCTTCTGGCGCTTCACGAAAGGCTTCACATACTGCGGAGCGATCAGTCTGACCTCGTGACCAGCTCCTGCCAGTTCGCGAGCCCAGTAATGCGCGCTCCCGCACGCTTCAAGAACGACCAGAGCAGGCGGCTGCGTGGCCATGAACTGCATAAACTGCTGACGACGCAGCTTTTTGCGAAACATCACCTCGCCCGCACGCGAAGCTCCATGAACCTGGAAAATGTTCTTTGCCAGATCAACGCCTATCACTGTATCCTTCATCTGCCGTCCTTTCGCGCAGTCGTTTCTTCCAACGACCATTCTGGCACATTGCGATGCCGTGCGGGGAGGACGGCAACCACCCCATCT
>NZ_NOXG01000090.1:0-1474 GCF_003207955.1 Novacetimonas pomaceti | reverse complement strand
CCAGATGGCCAACAGCAACGCCGTCAGAAGGGCGGCATAACAACAACCGGGTATAGCTTATCAAGCCCGCAAAACTGTCCGAACGGACGGGACCACCTCAAACCTTGCCCATAAAACCCGTCCTCGTTCAGGCCAGATGATAGCTTATCGCCCTGTCCGAAAAATGGGGACCACCTCTTAAAGCAGTATAGCCTTGACCATATGCATCTTCCCCTGACCCTCTAAACCGTAACCGTTCTTGGCTATTCGGGCCTTGCTCCAACCATGCTATGTTCATTGTCACCTTTCGATTTCAACTAAGGTTGGTGGGGACGGGAGTCGTCAGTTCTCCCGGCGTTTGAAACGCACTTTCGATTCAGCGCCGAACCGGCGCACTCAGGTACACCCCATGATCGCCAACCAGCATCAGGCCTGCCGGTATTTTGGTACGATCGACATCCGCACCGGTCGGATGGCGCGACGACACGCCAGCCTTGAGAAAGACCGGGTCAACAAGCTGATCATAGGTAGGGGAATGTTCGCTCGCGGCTTGCGCATGAGCGAGAAGACGCGCCACGAGGGCATGGTCGAAATGAAGTTTCATGGCAGTATTCCTTTGTGTGAGCCCCTTGCGAGGACACAAAAAAGGCGGAACACCGAAGTATCCCGCCTTAAGAAATAAGAACCGGCGCCTCTGGCCCGAGGGACGCCCGATGCCGTTGCCGGTCATTCATCTTCATCGTCATCAAAGAAACGAAGCGAGGCATCGACCGGGCCGTCCGCATCAAACAGGACGTAATCACAGTCGTGATTCCGGGCCAGGGCAAGAATGGCCCGCAGTGACCGCGACCCCGGCCAATCATGGGAGTATGGATCCAGCGGGACATGGACAAACCATCCGTGCGGGCCGGACAGGCAGGTCAGCCCAAAGGAACCACCTGACCTTGCATATCTCTCAAGGTGTCCACGGTCCGACAGGGGGAGGTGGCCGGTGCTCAGGTCGAGGAATTTCCGGATCTGGAAAGGCGCTAACATCGGGTTTCTCCCTGCTGGAGGATGAGGCGGGTCAGACCGGCCCGGCGCTCTCGCCGAATGCGCCAGCGGGCAGGACCCATTGTTCGGGGGATGTGAGGACACGGCCACGCCAGCGGTGGCAGAGCGCACGGCGCACCAGATCCGGATGCTGGCGCACGGGGCCGTAGACCGTGCCGCCCCTGGCCAGCGTGCCGAGGTCCCGGTCGCGTCGGATGGTGCAGCCAAATGCGCGTTCCCACTCACACAGCCGGGCGAACCGATCCGGGTCCATGTGACGCAGCGTTGCAGCCTGATCGGCAGACATGAATACGCATGTCAGGCAGGACAGGCGGCCAAACCCGAGCTGATAGGGAAGCGGCGGAATCACGCCATGCCGACGCAGGATCTGCCAGACAGCCGCTTCACTCCAGGCATGTACCGGCCGCCAGTGATCGATATGCCGTCGGATCCGACCATCACG
>NZ_NOXG01000008.1:0-113307 GCF_003207955.1 Novacetimonas pomaceti | reverse complement strand
GCCATGCCTGGAACCAGCTCGTCAATCAACCATGGCGCATCATGTCAATCGGACTGCGCAATTGGGCTCATGGGTTATAGCAATCAACGGTTGGTATAAGGCTCGAACGGCACGACCTTGCCACCCCAGCGCGTTTCCACGAGATAGGCGGCATAACGGTCAATCGCCGCATCACCCTGTCGGGACTGTTTATAGGTCGGAGAACCATCATCCCCCAGGCAACTCATGACCAGGCCATGACGGATATGCCGCAGCGTATGGCGATTGCGGGCAAGCCATGTGATGGATCCGATCGTCCCGGGAATGAAAAGGAAACGATAGGACAAATGCCGGCAGGGCATGTTCCGCAGATTGCGGATCAGTTCAATCGCGATTGCGATTGAGGAGGCATTGTCGTTTGCCAGCGAGGGATGGCAGCAGTGAACCGAAAACAGGACCTCGTCGGCCTTTTCCCCCGGCGGATGCGTGGCCGGTATCAACACTTCCCCGTAACTGAGATGCCCCGGGCCAAGTTCGGTCCGGATATCAATGTCATATTCCTCGTCCGTCAGTTGTGCATGTTGCTTTGCGGAGAGGCAGAAGCCCCAGTCATGGTTATAATAGCTTGTGCGATAGGGAATGAGTTCCGGCTGATCAGGCAGCCAGTGGAGATGCTTTTCCAGTTCCCCCCGCGATACCCGCGCGCATACCGGAATACTGTAATGGACCAGGTGCAGGTTGCACCGTGCCCAGTCAATCACGACTTCACCATTGGTGCGTCGGATCGTCGCGCCGTTTACATTCCATTCATCCGGCACGGTCCAGTCAAGGACCCTGGTTCCGGACGCGACATGATGGATCTCAAAACCTTCGGTCAGGTCAAAAATATATTCAAGCGTCTGGCGGATGCCCCTGCCGGTTATGCTTCGAAAAACAGGAAATATGTTTTCCACATGACGATACAGTATTTCCGGCGAGGTCTCCATATCAGGAACATGCCTTTCTTCTGACGGAGAAAAATACAGGGCGCGCGCATTTTCTAGTGCGGCGTAAAGGGACCACTGACCGGTGCCTGGACCTTTCCCGGACCTTTCATGACCCCATCCCGGCCTGTCACGCCCCATGTATTGAAAGGAAACTGCACGACGTTATAAGGGCTGTTGGATGATATCCAGGCATCTGACGTCGGTTTTCCGTTATAGCCATTGACCATGACGAACGATCCGGGGGTCATGTACAGCTGGGATGCCACCATGTTTGGCAAGGCACGCAATTCGATGACAGGCTGGGTGGACGGTCCGATTTCAATATGGCCGTCAAATTCGACCAGCGCGGACAAAATGGCCGTCCTGCCATTATAATCCCAATGACCACCAACCCAGTCCATCTCGAACCCGCCTTCGTCATCGATCCCCAACTGGTTGTTGAAGACACCGACATCAACGAACGTGATGCGTTCCCCCGCGTCCTGAACCGCAGGCGCCGTGTATATACCGGTCTTGTTATTGAATATCTGGATATGGGACAGGCCAAATCCGTAACAGTGATTGGCGAACGTAATTCCCCGGCGGAAACCGGAAATGGACATGTTTTCCAATGTCATCGCAGCCGCAAGTATATTGTCATTATGGACGCTGTTGAAGACGATCCCATCGGCGTTTTCATTTCCGATCAGGCGTATCCCCTTGATATAATGAAGGAATGATCCATAATCGGAAACAGTTTCGCTATCGGTGCTGACCGTCAGCGCCGCCTCGCCCGCAGGCAGGGCAGACGCATCGATCAGACCGTCCTGCAACGTGACACGCAGGGGATTGATGACCACGCCATGTGTCAGATGCACGGTCCGGCCCGACAGGTTGATGATGCACGGACCATGCCCGCTGTAACAGGATTTCAACGCCGCAGGCAGGTTGGATACCGCATCCATGCCCCCGGATGCCGCCAGCGCGGTGCCCTGTATTCCCAATAGTCCCGACAACAATATCACTGCCATGTAACCGGATTTCATGCCGAATGCCCTATTGTGATTTCAATCAGAATTCTTCTTTTATTTTTCTGAACCTGCCGATACGGTACGAAAATATTTTTTCACCCAGCAGGGAGAAAAGCAGTTTTGCCCGCTTTTTCAGGGCATGAAACAAAGGAACACCATAGCTGCTTACGGGAAAGCGGCGAAGTTTCTTTCCAAAAGAACTTGATGGAATGAAAAACTTTTCCGGCCGTCCTTCATACCGGATCGTGCTCAGGATATACCGTTTTGTATCGAGAACCGGGTGAATGATCTCGTTTTCTTCAAGAAAATTGGTATCTTCTTCAAGGTGTGCGGGTTCATGACTGTAACGGTTCACGTTTACATAACTGGACAGATCCGAAAAGCGATAGCCTGCCTTTCTTATTTCTATTGGAATGAATGCTTCACAATGGGGCCAGTTCATCAGCATTCCGGAACGAAACTGTGCCGACATTTCCAGACGTCGCCGCAGGAGCAGGGATACGGCACGTCTGGAAAAAATACCGATCTGCAGGAATGTCTTTACCAGCTCCTTTTCCTCGTAAACGCCGACACATGATTGAAAAAACCACCATTTATTGAAAGCGCCACTTGCGGTCACCCCGACAAGATCGCTTCTGTTGTCGTGAACCTTTTTTATCAGTTCATCAAAATTAACGTTCCCACGGACATCATATTCAAACAGTACGTAATAATCATAATCGTCATATATATTCATGAAAAAGTATAATGCATAATCCACATTATACCACATCAGGTTTCCTTCGCCGCCATCGGCCAGGCCCATTTTCCCGAAATCGGATTCCTGAAACCCGACAACCCGGAGCGTATCTGGAATCCTGGTTTTCCCCGACGTATTATTGACAACCACGAACAGGTCGCCCTGGTCGATCAGTGACTGAAGCCGGAAAAACTGACGCTCGACAAAACTGTCCCATGTATGGGTGCGGAACAGAACGGCGTATCGCGGCACATCAACCACAGGATCGGTTCCCTGATAAATTTCCCAAAATCATGGGGGACTGTGTTTAATTCAGAAAATTTCAATCCGGGGTATCGGGATTACAAATTTCCCACCCCATTCACGGATATAAGACAGGCTTCCGACAATCTCGTTCCTGAGATTCCATGGAAGGATCAGGACAAAATCCGGTCTCTGTTCACGAATGGCTTCGGGGGAAAGAACAGGAATGCGCGTGCCGGGCAGGAGCATGTTCTGTTTGTAGGGGCTGGCATCGGTCGTAAAGGGGATGAGTTCCGGACCAACGCCACAGTAATTCAGCAGTGTATTGCCCTTGGCTGGCGCCCCGTAACCCACCACCACCTTTCCGTTGCGATGCGACGTGATGAGGAAATCCAGCAAACCGCACTTTATGTCGATCACGGTTCGCGCAAACTTCTCATAAGTCGCAAAGTCCTCGAGCCCGAATTCCTTTTCCTCCGTGCAGATCATTTCCACGGCAGGACTTTCCTGCTGCTCTGCATTATCCTTATGTGTTGCAAATACCCTCAGGGACCCGCCATGCGTCGGAAGCTGCTCGACATCGAAAACACGAAGCCCATGCACGGCAAGGGCACGGCGGATGACCTGTAGCGACAGATAGGAAAAATGTTCGTGGTAAATGGTATCGAACTGATATTCCTTTATCAGCCGCAACAGATGCGGGAATTCGAATGTCACGATCCCCTTCGGGGCAAGAAGTATCCTGAACCCTTCGAGGAAATCATGAAGATCAGGAACATGTGCAACGACATTGTTCGCAACCATCATGTCGGCCGCATATCCTTCCGATTTCAGCCGGGTGGCCGTCTGCTCCCCGAAAAAGGCAACTTCCGTTGCAATGCCTTTTGATACGGAAATTTCGGCAACGTTGGCCGCCGGCTCGACACCGAGGGTCCTGATCCCGGCCTCTTTGACATATTGCAGCAGATAGCCATCATTGCTGGCCACCTCGACAACCAGGGACTTTCCATCCAGACCAAATCGATCGATCTGTTTTTTCACATAATTCCTTGCATGCTGCAGCCAGCTTTCGGAATAGGATGAAAAATAGATGTAATCGCCAAATATCGACTGTGGTGACTCGAATTCCGACAACTGGACCAGAAAACACTTTTCACAGATAAAGGCATGAAGGGGATAAAATGCCTCCATGCTGTTCTGCAGTTCCGGCTTGATGAACGAATTCGCCAGAGGCGAAAGGCCAAGGTCCACGACGCTGCGTTGCAGCGGGGTCGCGCAAAGACGGCAGGCGCCGATTGCTGAATGCGGGATCGCGGAGTAAAGCTGCGATTTGTCGCGGAAGGGCGAATGTACCACGTTTTCCATGAGAACCATCCATTATGACAGATGTGGCTTTGCAGGTTTCAGGAACATCGAAACAGCGTCATTTTCAGTCCACCAATGATGCTGGCGCATAAGGGGGCCAATCCAGATCCTTCGCGGATATACACGAAACAGGACGAGCCCATGTAATTCCAAGTATAGGATCATCGAAACGAATGCCATATGCATGATTTTCAGAATATATATTCGACATGGCATATAATACTTCTGCATTGTCTTCCATGGTCTGGAAGCCATGCGCACAGCCGGCCGGGATATAGATCATCCTGTTATTCTGGTCGCTGAGATGAAAGCCCTGACACTTCATGTATGTCGGGGATTCTGGACGCAAATCGCAGATTACGTCGTGTATTGCCCCCCGGATACAATAAACAAGCTTGTCTTCAGCGTAAGGGGCTTTCTGGTAATGCATGCCCCG
This sequence comes from Novacetimonas pomaceti, assembly GCF_003207955.1. Lineage (NCBI taxonomy): Bacteria > Pseudomonadati > Pseudomonadota > Alphaproteobacteria > Acetobacterales > Acetobacteraceae > Novacetimonas > Novacetimonas pomaceti. The sequence goes on along the minus strand of NZ_NOXG01000008.1, from coordinate 108,549 downwards.
CAATGTCCCTGCATGCTTCGTACGGGAAATGCTGAACTGTATGAATTCACATGTTATGCCATGATCCATGAACATATCCCGATCGAATATACGTCCAAAAGATCCTCGCTCATCCTTATGTCGTGGAAGGATGATTTCCCTGGCATCATGTATTTCTGTCGACTGGAAAAGCATTTATGAGATCACAATCGTGTTATTCGTTGGAGGATCAGAAAACGCTCTATGGTGCTTGCTTAAGCGAAACCATTCCTAAAGGTTCCGCAGGCATGAAAATATTGTATGAAACAGGCGCGGGCTTTTTTTTCGCAATGCCAGAATGTGGATGGATGTTGCGGGGCCTTAGTTGGTGGCCGGCCGGACGACGATATCCGTGATGTCCGCCCTGCGGGAAAATGAAATGCACCCCATGATGATTTCAGCGATATCATGGGGTTGGAGCATCGGAATGACAGCGTCCGGACGCCCTTCCGTCCGCAGGACCTCGCTTTGCATCGGGGTTTGCGTCCTTCCGGGATAGATGTTCAGGATACGGATGCCTTTTTCCCTGACCTGTTCCCTCAGACGGCCAGCTTCCTGTTTCAATGCATATTTACTGGCGGCATAGGCGTCCGTGTGAATGCGTGATCCCATGACCGCGGTTGAATTGATGAACACGATCTGCCCGCGTGCGGCTTTTAGGGCAGGCAGGAACAGGTTCGACAGCTTCAGCGGAGCATGGACATTAACCGCCATGAGGCGGTCGCGGGCCTCGGGGGAAATGCGATCAATGCTGTCCGCGCAGAACATGCCTGCCGCATGGACCAGCACCTCCAGCTTCGGGATGGCGGAAATGAAAGGGGGGAGGGCATTTTCCCGTGTTATGTCCACAGCCCAGATGCTGGCCCGTTCATTTCCAAGGATTCGGGCCAATGCTTCAAGCACTTCCCGCCTGCGCCCGGCAAGGATGACGTGAAAACCCGCCTGATGCAGCGCAAGGGCAACTGCCCGGCCGATCCCGCTTCCCGCCCCGGTGACCAAGGCCACGCCATTATCGGGAAATTCATATTCCGGAAATTTCATTGCTGATTTCATGATGGCTGTATTCCTGCACGCAAGGACAGGGAACCTGAAATACGGGCGGATATTCTTTTCCTTGGATTCCAACATGATGAACACGGGGAAATAGAAGATTCCTTCCTGGGATTCATACAGGACCTACCTATTGTAGAAGACATGTTCGCGGAATTTGTTTTCTCGTCGATAAAACTCCGTCGACATCATAACGTTCCTGATCCCAGCAAAAGGAAAATGGGGCTTCGCATGCAACGTCGGGTCCTGTTCGCTGATGTTGCCTGCATGGAACGGTATATGCCCCGGGTTCCCCGCCCGATCTCCGTGTCATGGGGATCGTTCAAGACGAATTATTTTTCATCACCCGAGCCGGGAAGAAAAAATCCATGCGCATACTTGTGGTAGGCAATATGGGGTATATAGGGCCAGTCGTCGTGCGGCACCTGAGGAAAAGCTTCCCGACCGCGCACATTACCGGATATGACCTCTGCCTTTTCGGGCAATGCCTGACCACGCATGGGCCTTTGCCGGAAATTTCCCTGCAGATGCAGTATTTTGGCGATGTGCGTGATATTTCTTATGAATTCCTGCATGAGGTGGATGCGGTCATTCATCTTGCCGCCATTTCAAACGACCCGATGGGATCGCGCTTTGAGGAGGTTACGGACCAGATCAATCGTGGCGGCAGCCTCCATCTGGCCCGGATGGCGGTAAAGGCCGGGGTAAAGCATTTCGTTTTCGCCTCCAGCTGCAGTGTATATGGCGTGGCCAGCGGGCCGGCCCGGAAGGAAACCGACCCGGTGGAGCCGCTTACGGCCTATGCGCGTTCAAAAATAGAGACCGAGCAGGCACTGGCGGAAATGGAACTGGGCGATATGACCGTCACATGCCTGCGTTTTGCCACGGCCTGTGGTTTTTCCGATCGCCTGAGACTGGATCTGGTCATCAATGATTTTGTGGCCAGCGCCCTGACGACCGGCGAAATCGTCGTCCTCAGCGATGGCACGCCCTGGCGCCCGCTGATTCATGTCCGCGACATGGCGCGCGCCATTGAATGGGCGGCCACGCGTCGTCAGGGCCTGCCCTTCATGGTGGTCAACGCCGGGTCTGATGAATGGAACCATACGGTCCGTGACCTTGCGGAAGCCGTGGCGGAGCATATTCCCGGCACGACCGTCAGCATCAATACCGACGCCCCGCCGGACCGAAGGTCCTACAAGGTGGATTTTTCCCTGTTCCGCACCCTGGCGCCCGATTTCCTGCCGCAGGTCAGCCTGGCGGAAACGATCACCGAACTGGTTGCGGGATTACGCAACTTCGGTTTTGCAGACAGGAATTTCAGAAATTCTTCCCTGATCCGGCTTCATGCCCTGAAATACATGATCGATGCCGGATATCTGGGAATGGACCTCCGGTGGACCGCAAGCGCCTGAAAAGGCCTGCCCGCCTGTTGCCGCATATCATATCAGGATGGAACTCATGACGCTTTTTCAACCGATGTTTGCCACTTTCTGGGGAGGAGGAGCGCTTTCCGCCTATGAAGCCGCCTGCATCAATTCATATGTGGCGCATGGATACATATTCACGCTCTATAGTTACGAAGCCATTGAAAACCTGCCACCGGGCGTCGTCAACGGCGACGCCCGGGAAATTACCGATCCTTCAAACATGACGCGTTTCAGGATCCGGGGAAAACCGAACCTCAGCCATTTCTCGGACCTGTTCCGTTATGAACTTTCCCACAAGACCGACAATATCTGGGTCGACGCGGACATGCTGATGCTGCGTCGCCTCGACCTGCCGCGCTGGGATCTGCTGATTGCAAAGGAGGATCCTACGTCCATATGCGGCGCGATCATGCGGCTGGAACGCGACAACCCGAAGCTGGACAGGCTGGTCGAGGAAACGCTTGCCCTGCGTGACCGGGACCTGGTGTGGGGGGCGACGGGTCCCCGCCTGCTGACATCGCTGTTTGGCCGTCAGGCGGTCATGCAGGATTCCTATGCGCCGCAATATTTCTTTCCGATCCATTTCCGCGAGGCATGGAAAATGCTGTTACCGCAGTATCGGCAGGAATGCGAGAAGCTGTGCGCTTCGGCCTATACGCTCCATCTGTGGAACGACCAGATGGTGCGTATCGGCATATGGAAACGCTTTGCCCCGCCACGCGGCTCCTTCCTGGCTGAATGTTTCGCCGCGACGGACGGACTGCGTTTCTTTGAGGATTTCTATCCCCTGTCGGTCATGGAAAACATGGTCTCCAACTGGAGATTCCGCTGCGAGGGGGGGGAGATCGGCATGGGGCAATGGCTGCGCCGCGCATTACCGAGCGTGCGGGTCACATGGCGGCGTCGCCTTAACCTGCCGACATAGGATCGCCCCGGGAAAGCAGAACCGCCCCTTTCGTCAACGGGACGGGAATTACAGGTCATCCAGCTTCATATGAAGCCTATATGGAGAATATTGGTCATGAAAGCCGTTATCCTGTCCGGTGGTTACGGAACCCGTCTGATGGAAGAAACCGAAAGCCGTCCCAAGCCGATGGTGGAAATTGGTGGCCGCCCCATATTGTGGCACATCATGAAAATATATTCCTGCGCGGGGATCAATGATTTCGTGATCCCGCTGGGGTACAAGGCGGAAATGATAAAGCAGTATTTCGCGCATTATCATCTCCTGTCTTCGGACATCACGGTCGACATGCAGTCCGACAGCATCATCACCCTGCGGCGCAATGCGGAACCATGGCGCGTGACGCTGGTTGATACGGGCCTTGATACCATGACGGGCGGCCGACTGCACCGCCTGCAGCCCTATCTGCAGGATGAACCGTTCTGCATGACCTATGGCGACGGGGTGGCGGAAATAGATGTCCGCACCACCATCGACTTCCATCACAGCCATGGACGCATCGCCACGGTCACGGCGGTCAGGCCGCCCGCGCGTTTTGGCACCCTGGAAATCGTCAATGGCTGCGTGAACGCCTTTCGTGAAAAACCGATTGAACAGGGATACGTCAACGGGGGGTTTTTCGTGCTATCCCCATCTGTGTTTGAATACCTTGAGGATGACGAGACCGTTTTCGAACGTGGTCCCCTCGAACGCCTGGCCAATGACGGACAGTTGATGGCCCTCAAGCATGACGGGTTCTGGCATTCGATGGATACGCTGCGTGACAAGCGCCATCTGGAACATTTGTGGGCGACCCATAACGCGCCATGGCGGATGTGGTGATCCGTCATCCGCGTGGCACGCACGTCCCCACGCGGGGATGAGCAACCGGGGGATGGACAGGGGGATGTCGTGGCATGCTATGATGCCACGTCCCACCCGTGGGACCATGATGCAATCCCGTGAAGGACAGGGAAACGGACGTGAGCCGGACAGGCAGGCGAAAATGGGGACGCGTGCTGGCCTGCCTGATGTTTCAGGTGGGAATGCTTCTTCTCATTGCCATGCCTTCGCACGCCATGCCGATCATGCCTCATTCCCCCGCCATGGATACCGCAACGGCCATGGCCCCGATGGATATGGCGGGAATGCCGGACCTTCATGCCCATGCGTCCCGATGCCATCATGACAGCCCCTGTGGCGGTGGCGCGGCCAGCCATCACGGGGACGAACACTGCTGCCTGCAGGGGGCGAACTGCGTGGTCAGCTGGGCTGTCGCGCCATCTTTTCCCATCCTGTCGGCCCGATATGCCATGACGATGGTGTTTGGCATCACCGATATTGCCGGGGGCGGGGGGACGACTTTCGCCCCGGCACTTCCCCCACCCAGAAAAACGGCCTGATCCTGTTCTGAGCGTTTCAGGGCCGGTTGCCTCGCGGTGACCGCTTCCGTGATTTTTCTGGCGGATGATTACTCATGAAATTTGCATCCCATGCGGGACGCGGCGTGCTGACGCGCCGTCGTTTCGTGGTCGGCGCGGGCCTGTGGGGCACGGCGCTGGCGCTTGCGGGGCGAAATACGTATGCGCAGACCCCCATGTCCGGGCAACCCGCGGCCGTGCCTTCCACCCGTTTCGACCTTACCATCGACGCCATACATGCCAACGTCACGGGCCATCGGGTCCGTGCGGTCGGGGTCAACGGGACGACCCCGGCCCCGATCCTGCGCTGGCGGCAGGGCGACACCGTTGAACTGAATGTCACGAACCACCTGCGCGAGGACAGTTCGATCCACTGGCATGGCATTCGCCTGCCGGCGCGCATGGATGGCGTTCCGGGGCTGAGTTTCGCCGGAATTGCGCCGGGCCAGACCTTTACCTACCGCTTCCGCCTGCATCAGAGCGGCACCTACTGGTACCACAGCCATTCCGGATTTCAGGAACAGACGGGGCTGTACGGGGCGATCATCATCGACCCCAGACAGGGCTATAACCATCATTTCGACCGGGAATACGTGATGGTCCTGTCCGACTGGACCGACGTGGACCCGAAGGACATCATTTCCAACCTGAAGTTCGACAGCGATTATTACAATTTCCGGCAACGGACGCTCGGCACCCTGTTTCATGACATGCGCCACCGGGGCATTTCCGCGACCATTCATGACCGGCTGCGCTGGGGGGCGATGAACATGGCCCCGACCGACATCCTGGATGTGTCGGGCATCATCTATACCTACCTGCTCAACGGACAGTCGCCGCACGCCAACTGGACCGGGCTGTTCAGGCCGGGGGAGCGCATCCGGCTGCGCTTCATCAACGCATCCTCCATGACGCTGTTCGACGTGCGCATCCCGGGCCTGAAGATGACGGTCATCCAGGCCGACGGCAATGATGTGGAGCCGGTTCCGGTCGATGAATTCCGCATTGGCACAGCCGAAACCTATGACGTGCTGATCTCCCCGGACGGTGATGGTCCCTACACGATCTTTGCCCAGGCGGAAGACCGCACGGGCTACGCACGTGGCACGCTGGCAACACGGCCCGGCCTTGCCGGGCCGATCCCGCCCATGGACCCGCGCCCCCTGCGCACCATGACCGATATGGGAATGGGGAACATGCAGGGCATGGGCCACATGGATCATCACGCGATGGATCACCACGCCCCGTCTTCGTCCCATATGGATATGCCGGGGATGGACATGGATCATATGGATATGAAGGACAGCAAACCTGCCCCCGCGCCGCGATTACGTCCGGGGGTGGAGGTCCAGAGCATCGCGATGAAGCCCATCAACCGCCTTGGCGAAGCGGGCGACGGACTGGATCACAATGGCCGCCGCGTCCTGACCTATGCCGACCTGCGCGCCACGATTCCGGGGGCGGACCCGCGACCGCCCTCGCGGGAGATCACGTTGCACCTGACCGGCAACATGGAACGGTTCATCTGGGGATTTGATGGCAAGAAATTCTCCGAAGCCCAGCAAATCCACCTGCAGGTCGGCGAACGCGTCCGCTTCATCCTGATCAACGACACGATGATGGAACACCCGATCCACCTGCATGGGTTATGGAGCGAACTGGAAAACGGGCAGGGGGAATATCGCCCCTACAAACACACGGTCATCGTAAAACCGGGGGAGCGGCTGAGCTACCTTGTCACCGCCGACGAACCGGGGATGTGGGCCTATCACTGCCATCTGCTCTATCACATGGAACTTGGCATGTTCCGCACGGTCGTTGTGTCATGACGCAGCATTGCCACAGGATGGCGATGGTCCTTCTGGTCGGGACGGGAATCATCGCGGCAGCGTCCGCCCATGCGCAGATGGCGCCCGCCATGATGCAGGGAAACGCCATGACGGCCACATCGGCCCCTGTTGCCTATGTCAACGGGATGCCGCCGGTGATGGACCATAATTCCTATGTCCATGCCCTGCTGGATGAATTCGAAGCCCGCTACAGCGGGAATGGCGGGGAGTTCCGCTATGACGGGGAAGGGTGGTTCGGCACCGATTACAACAAGCTGTGGCTGAAATCCGAAGGCACGGTCGGTACGAACGGAAAATTCGGGGATGGCGATCACGAGGCCCTGTATGACCGCGCGATCTCGCGCTATTTCGATGTCCAGACCGGGGTCCGCATGGACATCGATAACGGCCCGACCCGTGCATGGGGCGCCGTGGGGATAGAAGGGCTTGCCCTTTATTTCTTCAATGTGGAGGCAACAGCCTATTTCAGCGACCGGGGCGTCGCCGGGCGGCTGCAGGGGTCGTACGACCTGCTGCTGACCAACCGCCTGATCCTTCAGCCGCAGGTTGAACTGAATTTCTATTCCCGGTCCGATCCGGCCCGTGCGAACGGGGCGGGCCTGTCGAACATCGATACGGGCCTGCGACTGCGTTATGAATGGCACCGCAAGCTCGCCCCCTATATCGGCGTCACCTACAGCGGCACATTCGGGCAGGCGACCGGACTTGCCCGCGCGCGGGGCGAGCGCGACCTGCACGACCTGAACTTCACGTTCGGCCTGCGGACATGGTTCTGAACAGATTCCCCAGAAATACGAAAAGGATGCCAACAATGAGCAAATCCGTCCTTATACAATTCCTGTCTGTCTGCACGGCCGCAACCCTGATCTGTGGCGCGACCGTGGCGACAGCGGCGCCCGATCCCGCGATGCAGATGCCGGGAATGCAGGATATGTCCGGCATGCAGGACATGGACAATATGGACGACATGCCCGGCATGAAACACAATCCCTCCAAAAAGACGACTGCCGGCAGGCATCAGCGCCCCGGCCACGCGATGTCAAAAGAGGAAGATAAACCCGGCCATGCCGAAAAGCCGGCCGCCACCGGCCCGTTGGGCATGCCCGAGGCCGTGCGTGAACGCTGAGGCATCTGGCGAAAGCCTGCGGACTGGTTGAAAACAACTGATTGATGAAAATATAAAAATGCAGCGCATATTTGAAGATTTTTGAAAAAATCCTCACAAAAACCCTTTTTCTTGGCGCATTATTTCAGACAGTTTTTTTACTGCGGCACGAAGATATGCCAGCGACCATAATCGGGTATAAAAAACCCATCTACGATACTCCATCATCGCCGAAGGACGCGCATGCCCCGTTCCATACTGCTCAAAAACGCCCTGATGCTCGTGACGATGGATGAACGGCGTCGGGAGATTCCAGGGGGCTGGGTCCTGATACAGGACCGGCAGGTTGCCCGGATCGGCACGGCGGATGAAACGCCGCCCGATGCCACCGAAATTGTGGACATGGCGGGGCATGTGGTCATGCCGGGCATGGTCAATACCCACCATCATATGTACCAGACCCTGACCCGCGTCATTCCCGGCGCGCAGGATGTCTCCCTGTTTGGGTGGCTGAGGACGCTTTACCCCATCTGGGCCGGGCTGACGCCGGAAATGATCCGTGTTTCGACCTGCACCGCAATGGCCGAACTGATGCTGTCCGGCTGCACCACCACCAGCGACCATCTTTACCTGTTCCCCAATGGCAGCCGCCTGGATGACCAGATCGAGGCCGCGGCCACGATGGGCATGCGTTTTCATGCGGCACGGGGCGCCATGAGCGTGGGCGAAAGCCGGGGCGGCCTGCCACCTGACAGCGTGGTGGAGGATGAACACGATATCCTGCGCGACATGCAGCGCGTGGCGGAGACGTATCATGACCCGTCGCGCCTTTCCATGCGGCGGATCGTCCTTGCACCCTGTTCCCCCTTTTCCGTCAGCCGCGACCTGATGCGCGAGACCGCCGCCCTGGCACGCGCGACGGGCACGATGCTTCATACCCATCTGGCGGAAAACAGAAGCGATATCGATTACTGTCGCGACGCGTTTGACATGACCCCGGCGCAATATGCCGAAGACGTGGGATGGCTTGGACCCGATGTCTGGCATGCCCATTGTGTCCGCCTTGATGATCCGGGAATCGCGAAGTTCGGGGACAGCGGCACGGGCATTGCCCATTGTCCGTGTTCCAACATGCGTCTGGGGTCGGGTATTGCGCCGGTGCGCCGCATGATGGCCCACGGCGTCAAGGTGGGGCTGGGGGTCGATGGCTCCGCCTCCAACGACAGCAGCCATATGCTGGCGGAGGCACGTCAGGCCATGCTTGTCTCGCGCCTGCGCGACAATGACGACAGCGTGCCGATGATGCGCGCGCGCACTGTGCTGGAACTTGCGACACGTGGCGGGGCCTCGGTCCTGGGACGTGATGATGTCGGGCACCTGTCGCCCGGCATGGCGGCCGATCTGGTCGCCTTTGACATGCGCGGCATCGAATATGCGGGCGCCCTGTCGGACCCGGTGGCGGCGCTGGTTTTCTGCACGCCGGGTCATGTGGCACTATCGATCATCAACGGCCGTGTCGTGGTCCGCGACGGGCATCTTGTGACCTGTGACGTCACGCAACTGGCGCAACGCCACAACAGGCTGGCCCATACACTGCTGAATTAAAGTCCCGGCGCGTGAAGATGGCCGCCTGAGGCCCGCGAACAACTGTCCACCCCCTGAAACCGCACGGATGGACACAAGGCGGGGGGACGCCTATTGAGGCGCGATGTCTTCCATCACGTCCCCCCAGAGCATACGGCTCGGCATTGATTTCGGCACCACCAACACCGTCGTGGTCGTGCTGGACGAACACGGACGGCCCTGTCCGGCACGCTTTTCCTTTCCCCATCATGCACCGTCGGAGACATGCCGCTCCCTGCTGTGCCTGTGGCAGGAGGAAACGCAGCCGCGACGGCCCACCCTGCAGGAGGCCATCGGTGCTGCGGCCATTGATGCCTATCTGGAAGATCCGGCGGAAAGCCGCCTGATCATGTCCATGAAATCCTATCTGGCGCAGGCATCCTTTCGCCAGACGCGGCTGCTGGGACGGGTCATGACGCTGGAGATGCTGATTTCACGTTTCCTGACATGCATGATGCACACCATCGGAATCGACCCCGCGCGTGTCAGCGCAACGGTCGGGCGTCCCGTCCATTTCGCGGGGGACGGGGTGGATGACGCCTTTGGCGAACAGCGACTGCGCGACAGTTTCAGCGCGGCCGGGTTCGGACATATCAACGTGGCCCTTGAACCCGAAGCCGCCGGCTGGCGCTTTGCCCAGCGGCTTGACGCGCCCGCAACCGTGCTGGTCGGGGATTTCGGCGGCGGGACGAGTGACTTTTCCATCCTCCGCTTCGACCCCGGCGCCACCTGCCGGGCGACGCCGCTGGGATATGCGGGCGTCGGGATCGCGGGGGACCAGTTCGATTATCGCATCATCGAACATGTGATCGCCCCCGAACTCGGCCGTCACGCCACCTATCGCGTCATGGGGGGCGAACCGCTGCCCGTTCCCGTGGAATGGTACGCCAGCCTGGGCCGATGGCACCGTCTGGCCCTGATGCGCACGCCACAGACATTGCGCAATATCGCGGACGTCATGCGCACGGCGTCGGAACCTGAAAAGCTTCAGGCGCTGATGCAGGTCATCGACGATCAGCAGGGGCAGGCCCTTTACCGGGCCGTCGGGGCGGCAAAGCGGGAACTGTCCCACGCCGATCGCACGGTCCTGAAATATGCCCACCGCGACATCGACATTCATCGTGAAATCACGCGCGCGGAATTCGAGGACTGGATCGCGCCCGACATCGCGCGCTTTGACGGGGCTGTGGAGACCGCCCTGCAACGCGCTGCCCTGCCCGCCAGCGCGATTGACCGCGTCTTCCTGACAGGTGGGACCTCCTTCGTGCCAGCGGTGCGTGATCTGTTCATCCACCGCTTCGGCGCGGAGCGCGTGGATACGGGCGGTGAATTCGTCTCGGTCGCCGAAGGGCTGGCGCTGATGAATGGCTGAAAGCCGGCGCCGCCGGTTGCCCGCCGCACAGGGAGGAGGGGAGGGCAACCGGCGTTCTGCCCTGCCGGGACGCCCGTAATATTATCGCACATTATGATGATTGTGACTGCGCAATCCCACCGTCAGATGCATGAAACGCCGCATTGGCCATCCGGCATCAGCCGGAATGGGCATCGTAGGTCAGCCGATAGACCGCCCCCGCCTGATCGTCGCTGATCAGCACGCTTCCGTCAGGCAGCGGCTGCACGTCCGTCGGGCGGCCCCATGGCACCTGATTCTGCTCGAACCCGTCCACCAGCGGTGTTGCGGGGCCAACCGTACCGTCCGTACCGAAAGGAACCGTGACCACCCGGTATCCCGACAGGCGGGAGCGGTTCCACGATCCGTGTTCCGCGATCAGCAGGCTGCCCCGATAGGGGGCCGGGAACATCGTCCCCTCGTAAAACCGCAGCCCAAGTGCCGCGACATGGGCGCCCAGCCCCAGGACAGGGGGCGTGAACTCGCTGCACGGATGCAGATGTCCATAGGTCGGATCGGCAATATTGCCCTGATGGCAGTAGGGAAAGCCAAACGACTGCCCCACCTTGTCAAGCCGGTTGAGTTCATCATTGGGCACGTCATCGCCCAGCATGTCGCGCCCGTTATCGGTAAACCACAACGTTCCCGTATGGGGCTGCCATGTGAATCCCACGCTGTTGCGGATGCCATAGGCAATATCCTCGCGGTCCGTGCCGTCAGGATTCATCCGCATCAGCTTGCCAAGGTCATGCCCCACCTCGCACACATTGCATGGCGAACCGATGGGAACGTACAGCTTGCCGTCCGGGCCGAACGCAATGAACTTCCACGAATGGTCCCCGGCGCGATAGGGCAGGTTGTCCGCGACCGTTTCGGGGGCCGGCGGATGATCCAGACGGTCCTCGATCCCGCGCAGGACGACAATGCGGCGCGTATCGGAAACATAAAGGTCGCCATGGAAAAAGGCGACGCCGGCGGGAAGGTTCAGCCCATGGGCGATCACCCGGACCTGTCGCGGATGGGTCGCATCACCGTCCCCCGTCAGGGCATACACCTTGCCTGCCCCCATGGAGCCGAGGAAAACCGTTCCCTTTTCCCCCAGCGCGATTTCCCGCGCGCCCGGGACATGCGTGGCATAGGTCGCGATGTGAAACCCCGCAGGCATGTGAAGGTCCTGGAGTTGCGGCGCCGCATGGCTGCTGACGCTCCAGCAGGATGCGGCCAGCATCATGGCAGGCATGATCCCGCGGCGGGCGGGCTTCCGGAATGTCATGGCTGTACTCCTTGCATTGGCGGTTCAGGGATGGCGACAAATGTAGAAAGACCTCCTTATGAAGGGTATCGGGAAAATGCATAATCCCGGCAGACATGAATGACATGGAGCAGACGTGACGTCCCTGTTTGAAACAGCCGCCCCACGCCCCCTTGCCGAAGCACTGCGCCCGGGAAAGGTGGAAGATGTCATCGGGCAGACGCATCTTCTGGCCCCCGATCGTCCAATCGGGCGGATGCTGGCGTCCGGCCGCCTGTCGTCGATGATTTTCTGGGGGCCGCCCGGCACCGGGAAAACCACGCTGGCGCGCATCCTGGCCAGCAGTTCGGGCATGGCGTTCGAACAGATTTCCGCCGTCATGTCAGGAATGCCCGACCTGAAAAAGGCGCTGGCGAAGGCGCAGGCCCATCGGCAGCAGGGACATGAAAAGGGAATGGTCCTGTTCGTCGATGAAATCCATCGCTGGAACAAGGCGCAGCAGGATGCGCTTCTGCCTTTTGTGGAGGACGGAACCGTCGTCCTGATCGGCGCGACGACTGAAAACCCGTCCTTTGAACTGAACCGCGCACTCGCCAGCCGCGCGCAGGTCATGGTTCTGCAACGGCTGGAGGTGGAGGACCTGTCAACGCTGCTGACACGGGCGGAGGCACATCTGGGGCGTGAACTTCCCCTTGCGCCAGAGGCCCGCGACGAACTGCTGCGCATGGCCGACGGCGACGGGCGTTACCTGCTGGTGATGGTGGAGGCGCTGTCGGATCTTGCGCCCGAAGCGCCTGTCACCCCGGAACAGCTCCATACCCTTGTCCAGCGCAAGGCCCATGCCGGGGACAAGGGGTCGGACATCCACCATGCCCTGCTGTCCGCATTCCAGAAATCAATTCGCGGATCGGATGTGCAGGCGGCGCTGTACTGGCTGGCGCGCCTGCTGAAAAGCGGGGAGCCACCGCGCGCCATCCTGCGCCGCCTGATGGTCATGGCGACGGAGGAGGTGGGACTTGCCGATCCACGTGCCATAGAACAGGCCGCCGCCTGCGCCGCCGCATTCGAACGGGTGGGCGAACCCGAAGGACTGCCGGCCCTTGCGCAATGCGTTGGGTATCTGGCGACCGCGATCAAGTCGAATGCGATTTACAAGGCCTTTTACGCGGCGATGGACCTTGCGGAAACACATGGTTCCATCCTGCCGCCCAAACACCTGATCAATGCCCCGACAGCCCTGATGAAGGCGCAGGGATTCAAGGACGGATACCAATACGACCATGATTTCCCGCACGCCTTCAGCGGACAGCAGTTTTTCCCCGACACGCTGAGCGGTCCCAACAGGCCGGATCTCTATCGGCCCAATGAAAGGGGATATGAACGCGACATCATAAAGCGGCTTTCATGGTGGGACCAGCGCCGCCAGTCATGACCCATTCAGTCCGGGTCCTGAACACGGAACCTTCCCGCGAAGACAAGTTCCGACAGAGGCCGACGGGCAGAGGGAACCTCACGCGCGCGCAGGGAGTCGGGCAATGTTCCCGCATCGCCCTGCCGGCCGATGACAAGGGCGGCATTGAGGGCATGATCCTCAGGCAGTTCCAGTCCCGAACGCGCGAGATCGTGGTCAAACCCGCTGATGGGATGGCCGGCCCATCCAGCCCGGCTCAGTTGCAGTTGCACCAGCACGGTCGCGGCACCCGCGTCAAACGCATGGGTGGGGGAGGGTACCGGCTCCGCCCTGCCACCACCCATGACCGTATGCGATGCGACATAGACCAGTGCGGATGCATTCTGTGCCCAGGCATGGTTGAACGGGATCAGCCATGACAGGAACCGTTCCCAGTCCGGGGTATCGCGACGTGCGTAGATGAAGCGCCATGGCTGGGAATTATAGGCCGAAGGCGCCCACCGGCCCGCATCCAGAAAGGAAAGAAGCTCCGCTTCCGTGATGGGGGCGGGCGTAAAGGCCCGGGGGGACCAGCGATCAAGGATAAGGCGATCGACGGCAGTATCGGAATGGCGTTCAGGGGCTTCGGTCATGAGGAATCACCTGCAATGTGTCGCATAGGAAATCATCGGATTTCCATGATGATTACTTCAGAAATAATGTCATTCAAATAACTATGCTTTATGGTTATTTATTGTTTCGTATATTTCCGCCTGCAGATTGGCCATGTTACCGGACGGCATTCATCCGATCGTGGGGAAAATGGGTAATCGGGCCGCATATGGTAATTTTTGGGAAATTCCTGTAAATGTGGAGAGCAGGTTTTTCGCGCGCATGTCATGAAACATCGTAAATACGCGCATGATTTTTCCTGAAAACAGGATTTCACCAACAGTATTTCCAGAACGATTACATTATCAGGATCCACGCATGATGAATGAAATTCCTACAAAGACATGTCTTGGCGAACTCACCGGGGAAGAAGCGCGTGAAGTGCTGTCGCGCAATCCCGTCATCATCCTGCCCCTTGGCAGTCATGAGGATCAGGGGCCATTCGCGCCAATGGGCGATTACATGTGCGCGGACGCCGTGGCGCGGCGCGTGGCCATGGCGGCGACGGATCGTGGCATCACCACCTATGTAGCACCCGTACTGCCTTATGGCGGGGCTGATTTTTTCGGAAGCATGATTGGCGGCATCGCGCTGCGGCAATCCACCCTGCGCGCCGTCCTGACTGACATGATTTCCTGTCTTGTGCGACAGGGACTGACGCGTATCGTGATCTTCAACGGTCATGGGGGAAATGCGCAGGCCATTCATGATGTCACGCTGGCCGTGCGGCAGGAACATGGGATCGTGATCCCGTGCGTATATCTGTGGAGCATCGCGGCAGGGATGTTGCCCGATGTGATGGAGGACGCCGATGCGGCGAAACGCTCCGCAGGTCATGGCGGCAATCCGCTGGGAAGCATCGCCATGGCGCTGTTTCCCGATCTGATCCGTCAGGATCTTGTCCCCGGGCCGGCTGCGCCGCCCCCATTCATGGGGATGCCGGTCAATGGCTTTGCAACGGTGGAATTTGACGATGCCAGCATCAATTTTCCCCTTGAGATCAATGAAATTGCCGTCAGGGGCGTCGCGAATGCCGACCCGCGACTATGTTCAGCGCAAACGGGGGAAAAACTGCTTGATCGGCTGACGGCGCTGGGCGTTGACCTGCTGGCGCATCTTGAACACGAAAACTGGGGAAAATGATTCCTCATGGATCGTCTGAAAACAGGAGGCCGTTTAAAAATAGCCCATTGATAATGAATGACAAAAGTTTTTTGGAATCGATTTTTTCAAAAATGTGACGTCTCCATAAAGATTTTTAAAAAAATCTTCACCAAAAATTTTCAGATGCTATTTTCCGCAAAAGAAACAATCCCAAACATTCCTGAAAAAACATTCATAAAATTCCTTAAAATTACATGGTTTTTTCTAAACAAACTTTCAGGAACCCTCCACGTCACCATGTGACGCGGCCATGTCCGGGTATTTTTCTCCTACAGCACATTCTGGACGCCATGCGTCTGCTCCAGACCGTCGATCAGCGTCAGCATCTCGTGGGGCGGCGGCTCATGTATGATGAAATCGAAACAGGCATGCAGTTCACGCCTTACCCAATGAAACAGTGACATGTTTTCTGCATGCACGCAGAGGGGGAAATCCATGACACTCCCTCCTTCTCTATTTTCGGATACCTGTTTTATGAAGCGTGTGAACGAAAGCAGGGTTTCATGACAGGAAATCCAGCTAACCCGCCATGGCATCCGTTTCCATCCCGTCCCACAGGCCCTTCAGCAGGGACAGTGAATGGCATCGGGCGGCGTGATCGTATATCGGCATCGCCACCATCAGTTCGTCCGGGCGATGGCGCCGCATGAAATTCGTCAGGGACTGGCGCACGCGCTCCACCCCGCCATGGAACGTGTAACGCAGGACCTGTTCCAGCATGCCCCGTTGGGCCGGATCATGTTGCACGCGCGCGTCCGGCGGCGGGAATGCCGTGGGCCGGCCGGAACGGAGCGCCACGAAATACTGCTCAAGCGAGGTGAACAGCAGCGCGGCCGTCGCATCGTCATCGGCGGCAATGACGTTGACGCATAACATGACATGAGGCGCCTGCAGATATCGCGACGGGACAAAGGCGTGCCTGTAAAGGGCGATGGCCTCTTCCATCATCGCGGGGGCGAAATGGGCGGCAAACGCGAACGGCAGCCCCAGTCGGGCCGCAAGATGCGCGGAAAACAGCGACGACCCCAGCAACCAGACCGGCACGTCCAGTCCCGCACCCGGGATGGCGACCACACGCTGTCCAGCCTCCACCGGGCCGAGATAACGCAGGACCTCCTGAACATCCATGGGAAAGCGATCGGCCGCCGCCGGATCGCGACGCAGGGCGCGCATCGTGGCCTGATCCGATCCCGGCGCGCGACCCAGCCCGAGGTCTATGCGTCCCGGATAAAGGCTTTCCAGCGTGCCAAAGGCTTCCGCCACGGACAGCGGGGAATGATTGGGCAGCATGATCCCGCCCGCGCCGACACGGATATGTTGCGTGGTGCCAGCAATATGCCCGATCACCACCGCCGTCGCGGCCGAGGCGATGCCGGGCATGGCATGATGTTCTGCCAGCCAGTAGCGATGATACCCCAGCCGTTCCGCAAGACGCGCCAGATCAACGCTGTTGGCCAGCGCGCCAGCCACGCTGCCGCCACGGGTGATCAGGGACAGGTCAAGGACAGAAAGGGCGGTCATGGGCATCTCCGTCCATATCGGGGAGGGGAGCATCAGCGAAAATCAGGACGCCGGAGGTCCGAGATTGGAGGATCCCCGTTCCACAATAACGACCTCATCGCCGACCGCAATGACGCCCTCCTGCCGGACGAGGGCATTCTGTCCGAACATGATGCCATCCGTCACGTGGCGAAACCCTGCAAGCGTGCGTAACGGTTCGCCCTTTTGTGGCACCTCGCCCGTTTCCTGATCCACGGTCGTCACGTTGCAGCGGCTGCAGGCCTTTGCAACGGAAAGTTCCACCGCGCCGATCCGGATGCGCCGCCATGTATCCTCCTCCCACGGCTCCGACCCGGCGATCACGACATTGGGGCGGAAGCGTTCCATCGGCACCGGATGCTTCATCCTGCCGTTCAGGTCGGCAAGGGAGGATGTCGTCGCCAGCAGCAGGGGAAAACCATCCGCGAACGATACGGGATAGATGCCCGCCGCATCCTTCACCCGCGCGGAGCGGGGATCACGCATGAACGCCAGCCGGCACCCGTGCCCCAGCGCCTGTGACAGCCACGCGGCCGCATCCTCTCCCGCATCATGGGCCTGCACCCTGTCGCCCCAGACCTCGACACCCATGACAGGGGCATCCGGCGATGGGAACGCGACGCAGAGATTCTCCATCCGCCCGTTGCCGATGACAAGCCCGCCTGCCATGGCCCGCACCATCAGCGTGGCCATCCGGGGATGATGGCGCTGCGTCAGGAACTTCCCGTTTACATCCGTCACGATCCAGCGGCGATCCCCGCGGGGTCCCCACGGATCCACCCTGAACGACCGCACGGCGCAGCGATGCAGGCTTTTGACGGGATAGACGTAAAGGGAATGGATGTGGGGCATGGTCACGATCCTATCGACCGCCGCGCGAAGCCCCAACCGAAAACGGGCGGCAATGGCCCGGCCCGGCAGTCAGTCGCTGCATCCGCCGCCTACTTCTTCCTGCGTCGCTGGCCGCTGGCGTCGATGACGCCCCCGGCCAGCATGTGGGCGGTATGGACAAGGGCGAAATGACTGAACGCCTGCGGGAAATTGCCCAGCTGCCGCCGCGCGACGGGATCATACTCCTCCGAGAACAGGCCAAGGTCATTGCCATAGGTCAGCAGGCGCTCGAACAGGGCACGGGCCTCGTCCATGCGGTGGGACATGATGTAGGCGTCACACAGCCAGAAGCTACAGGCAAGGAAGGCGCCCTCCCGGCCTTCCAGCCCATCGGCGCGCACCCCTTCGGGAAGGTAGCGGTAGACGACGTTGTTATGCAGCAGTTCGCGTTCGATCCGCGCGACCGTGCCCTGCACGCGCGGGTCATCGGCGGGCAGGAAGCCCAGCAGCGGAATCTGCAGCAGGGAGGCATCGACGCGATCGGCCCCGTAATACTGCACGAAACTGTTGCTTGCGCCGTCAAATCCTTTTTCACAGACCTGTGCATGGATTTCCTCGCGCGCCTGCCGCCAGGTGTCGATCGGACCTTCCAGCCCGAAATCCACGGCGCTGGCGATGGTCCGGTCGAATGCGAACCAGCACATCATCTTGGAATAGACGAAATGCTGCTTGGGGCCACGGATTTCCCACAGGCTGGAATCCGGCTCCCGCCACAGCACCAGCAGACGATCGGCGATGGAACGCTGGAGCGGCCATATCGCGTCCATGTCGGGCAGTCCGTCACGCCGCGCCGCATCGAACGCCCCGAGCAGCGATCCATAGACATCGAGCTGCAATTGTCCGTGGGCGGCGTTGCCAATGCGCACCGGACGGCTGTTTTCATATCCCGCCAGATGATCCAGCGTCGTTTCCGTCAGGCGACGTTCCCCATGCAGCCCGTACATGATCTGCAACCCGTCCGGCGCCCCCGCCGTCGCGCGCATCAGCCACCAGCGCCACGCGCTCGCTTCCTCCATATATCCCGAAACGGTCAGGGCATGCAGCGTCCAGACCGCATCGCGCAACCAGCAGTAACGATAATCCCAGTTGCGGCTGCCCCCCGGATCTTCGGGCAGGGAGGTGGTCGGCGCGGCGACGATCCCGCCCGTCGGGTGATAGGTCAGCGCCTTGAGCGTCATGAGCGACCGCCGCACGGTTTCCGCGTAAGGACCTTCATACGTGCATTGCGAGGCCCACAGCCGTCCCTGTGCCTCGGTATGGCGCAGCAGGGCATAAGGGTCGCGCGGCAGGGGCGGGATCTTGTGGGATGGAAACCATTCCAGCGTCGTCGCGACGCTCTGTCCCGCGACAATGGTGAAATCCGAAGTGGTGGAGAAGTTCGCGTTGCTCAGGTCCACGCTGCTGCTCAGGCGGATCGCATCAGGTCCGGCAAAGGCGAATATCGCCCCCTCGCGCCGTTCCACCCACGGGATCCATGCCCCGTAATTGAAGCGCAGGCGCAGCTCGGCCGCAAAACTTACCGTTCCCTCGATCCCGCGAATGATGCGGATCAGTTCATGCAGGTCGCCATCGACCGGCGTGGGCATGAAATCCTGCACCACGGCACGCCCCTGCGGCGTTTCGATCGTGGTTTCCAGAATCATCGTGTCCGGCACGTAACGGCGGGAAATACGGGCCGCCGGGTCGGTCGCGCGCAGGACCCATTCGCCATTTTCCGGCGTGCCGAGCAGGGAGGCGAATATTGCCTCGGAATCGAAACGCGGCATGCACAGCCATTCGATCGTGCCGTTGCGATGCACCAGCGCCGCGCTGTGGGTGGAGCCGATCATCGCATAATCCTCGATCCGGCGTGACATGACTGAAACAGGCGACATGCATGGCCCTCAGCTGGATGGGGACGCGTCGCGTCCGGGTGCCGCGGCCTCGTCACGGGTGGCGTAATCCAGCATGGCGCGGGCGATTTCGCGTTCGCCCATGATGACCAGGCTGGCGCCATATTCGGAAAGGTAGTCGGCGGCGCTGTCGAAATGCGCCCGGGCGACGATATCAAGCTGGGGACTGAGGCCGCGCGCCTGCTGTATGATTTCCCCGGCCTCGAACGCATCGGGAATGGCGACGATCAGGATGCGCGCGCGATCCAGCCCGGCGAGGGGAAGAAGCCCGGGATCGGCCGCATTGCCCAGCAGAACCGGGATCCCCCGCTCATCCAGCGCATGCACACGCGTATCCCCGGCCTCGATCACCAGCAGCGGGACATGACGCGCGCGCAGTCCCTCCGCCACGAGGGAGCCGACGCGCCCGTACCCGATCAGCACGGCATGGTCATGCAGCATCGCCATGCTTCCGTCGCGGCCTTCACGTCCCATGCGCAGCCATTCGCGCCGATCGAGCATGGCATTGATCTGGTTGACGATTGCAATGACAACCGGGTTGAGCAGGATCGATACGATCGACGCCCCCAGCACCAGATCATGCGCGCGCTGCGTCAGCAGTCCCGACTGCACCCCAAGGGCGGCCAGGATAAATGAAAACTCCCCGATCTGGGCTAGTCCCGCGCCAACGCCAAGGGCGGTCTGCCACGACTGGCGCAGGCAGCGCAGGATGACGACCGTGATCGCCGGGGTGGCGATCATGATGACCCCGAGCGTCGCCAGCAGGGGCAGGGGATCGTGCAACATGATCCCCGGGTTGAACAGCATGCCCACGGAAATGAAGAACAGCACCGCGAACGCGTCACGCAGCGGCAGCGTTTCCGCGGCCGCATGCTGCGAAAGTGGCGATTCACTCAAAACCATGCCCGCGACGAACGCCCCCAGCGCGAAAGAAACGCCAAAGACCTCGGTCGCCGTCATCGCCACGCCCAGCGCAATCGCGAGCACGCACAGGCGAAACAGTTCCCGCGACCCGGTATGGGCGACGGAATGCAGCATCATCGGGATCAGCCGCCGCCCCACCAGCAGCATGAGCGCGATGAACGCCACGACCTTGCCGATCGTCACCCCGATCGCCAGCGCCACCCGCCATGGATCGACCATGCCGGCCGGCGCATCCGGCCTGAGCAGCGGCGCCAGAACCGGCAGCAGCACCAGCACCATGACGGTCAGCAGGTCCTGGATCACCAGCCAGCCCACCGCGATATGCCCGCGCTGGCTTTCCATCAGCCGCTGTTCCTGCAATGTGCGCAGCAGGACCACCGTACTGGCGATCGCGACCGTCAGGCCAAAGACCAGGCCGCCGCCCCATGACCATCCCAGCGCCCGCGCCAGCAGCATCCCGCATATCGTCGAAAGGATCACCTGCGTCAGCGCGCCGGGAATGGCGATCGCACGCACGGATACCAGATCATTGATGGAAAAATGCAGGCCCACCCCGAACATCAGCAGGATGACGCCGATTTCCGCCAGTTGCGGCACCAGTTCCTGATCGGCCACGAAACCGGGGGTGAAAGGACCGATGATGATCCCCGCCAGCAGATACGCCACCAGCAGCGAACATCCGATCCTGTGGGCGATCGTCCCCAGTATGAACGCAAGCCCCAGACCGATGACAAGGATTGTGACAAGGGGACTTCCGTGCGGCATGACCTGCTGATCCCTTGAAACCGGTTATGTCAGACAGCCTCAGGGCTGATCCGGACGGGTTTCGTGCAGCCCCATCCAGCGGGGATGACGCCGTTCGATCCATGCCAGAACGCGGGCCACCCACCGGCGCACGGGGGGAATGTCCTCTGCCAGCAGCATGAGGCCCAGCGGGGTCATCCACAGCCCAAAGACCGGCAGGATGGCCAGGAATCCCGCCGGCACCAGAATGATGCCCACCGGCACCCGTATCCAGCGCGCCGACGGACGACGCAGCCTGTGGACGACGGCCTGAATCCGCGACGGAAGACGACGGACAAGAAGGTCCATCCGTCGTTCATAATCCTGATGAAAGGTTTCGCTGGATGACGCGCGTCCGGATTCGGGCTGCCTCATATGGTCTTCATGCCTTTCTGTGCTGCGTCAAAGGGGTCAGTGGGGAAGGTTGCGCGCCATTTCCAGATGGGATTTCAGCGTGGGCAGCGTCTTGGCGGCCCAGTTTTTCAGTTCCGTGTTTTCACCATTATCGGCATAACGCTGGAAAAGCGAAATGGCCGTCTGGTGGGCGCTGATCTGGTCCTCGCGGTAATGCTCCTCGAAACTGTTTCCATGCAGTTTCCTGAGCTTGTCAAGCATTGCCATGTGCGAACTGTCCAGTGTCGTGGGCAGGTCCGCCTGAAGGTTGCCCCCATGCACCATTTCCTTCAGCTGCCCCGATGTTTCCTGATGATCGGAAATCATCCGCGCCGCGAACGATTCCAGCGCCGGGACATGCTCGGTCTGGGCAAGCTGGCTCGACTGGATTTCAAACTGGTCGCTGATCGCGACCTCTTTTATGAAATCAGCCGTATTCGGCGCCATGCCCAGAAGGGAATTCATGCCCGTCTTTTCCGGGACCGACTGCGCCAGCGCGGAAGACGAACACAAAAGTGCTGCGAAAAAAAACAAGGCTTTTTTCATGACTATTCCTCCAGTTTGTCATGTAAAAAGCCTTTGAAAGGTCAAAAGTTTTATTTATTTTGTCATAACGCGAAATTTAATCATCCATTTTTCATCGCCACCTTACCCCACCAGTTCAGGCTTCAGGACAGGTCGCCGCGTCAGCCAGTAACCGGCCTGCATGCATGGGTATTCGACCAGCCAGAAACATGCTGTCGCCGCGGCCAGGAAAACAGGAAACGCAAGCAGCATCCACGCCCATACCGGCATGATGGCATCCAGCGTGTAAGCCATGGCCGAGATAACGACCAGATGGCTGAGATACAGGCTGTATGAAATATGTCCCAGCCCCTGCATATGGGATTTCTGCAGATACCGGCATATCCTTTCATTATGCAGTGCAACGCAGATCACGGCCACCGAACCGATCGTGGTACAGACAAGCCAGATCAGGTTCCTTACGACGCCAACGGCATTTTCTGGTCCGATCGCCGGCACCCCAAGAAGGATTATCGCCAGGGGAAGGACAACATTGCGTATCACCGCAGGGCTTGATCCGTAAAAAACCCTGATATTTTCCCTGAACTGGAAGAACAGGATACCCACCACGAAAAGCGGAAGATATTCAAGGGTGAATATGAGGCTGTGCATGAAGGTGGTGGGGGGATTTTCCCCCATGCCGTTCAGAAACATGCTGGCGGCGAAATACATGACGATGACAGCGGCAATCGTCCGTTCCCGGTATTTTTCCATCAGGACAAAAAGGATTGGAAAAACCAGCGAAACCCGCATTTCGATGATCAGCGACCATGCCGGGCTGTCAAGGCTGAGCAGGGGAACGGTGCCCGTCATCAGCAGATGTCCCATGACGACCTGTTCCGTGGGATAGACAGACCACGGACCGGTCGCGAACCATTCGCTCACGCCCGTCAGGGGGCCTTTTTTCACAAGGACCAGCATAAGGGCCGAAAACAGGATGACGACGGCAAAGGGAAGGTATATCCGGCATATCCTGCGCACGACAAACCGTTCATAAGACACCATTCCATATCGCGATATGGACAGGGAAAGGACATATCCACTCAGGACAAAAAAAAGCCCCACGGCCCCCGATCCGGAAATCAGAAGCCGTAGAGGCGTAAAGTGGAACAGGGTTTCAAGGTTGAAGGAATGTCCCATAAGCATGGGAAACCTTACCGCCTGTGTTTTCCATTCATCCGGCATGATCAGCCAGAAATGAAAAATCACCACAACCAGGGCGGCGATGCCGCGTACGGCATCAAGCTCCGTTTCACGACGCACGTTTTCCTCCATATTGATGGGTTTGTTCACAAAAAAACGCGACATTACTTTGGATATTAATGAAAATCATTCGTACAACTGATGTGGTCGGCGTCCTGATGAAGGCATTTTACATGTCATGACATTTCAGGTTGCCCATGTTATGCCCCACGTTCCCACGCGGACTCGGCGCCACAAAAAAAACATAATTCCGTATGTGGCGAAAAACCACTTTATTTGTCCCCCTGCGGACACACGTTTATTTTTACGGAATGGCAATGACATCCCGTATCATTTTAATTGCCATTTTATTTGTTTTGATATCGGTTTTTTAAAAAGACGACGCGTATCCGATGTGCCGTTCCAGTATTCATCCATCCTGAAACAGACATTCCACCGGAATGATGCCATGCAGAAACGACAGTGAAAGATTGCCATTTTCTTCATGGTTCCTGTCTGCATGCAATATGCTGCGCCACGACCCGCGTCCCGTCACCGGCAGGACCAGATGCGTCTGCGCCAGCATGCCGGTCTCAAGACTCAGATCGTGGGGGGAGGGAAGCAGTCCCCATGAATGGCGCATGACAACCGTCAGCAGGGATCGCCGTTCATGCCGTCTTACAAAGGCAATGACATGTTTCCTCGCCGGTCCAGATACCTCGACCTGTTCATAGGATCCAGCCTGGAACACAAGGGGATGTTCCGCGCGGAATGCCAGCAGGCGATGGAGGAGGTGAAGCTTGATTTCCCCCGTCCGCCATCGTGTCGCCAGTTGCCGCAGGGACGTCGCCTGCCGCAGGAATTTTTCACGCAGGCCATAATCAACCGGCCGCCGGTTATCCGGATCCACAAGCGTGAAATCCCACAACTCCGTTCCCTGATACAGATCAGGCACTCCCGGCAGGGTGCAGCGCAGCACGACCTGCGCCAGCGCATTCAGCGCGGCGGCAGGTGCAATCGCGCCAACCAGCGTATGCATGTCGGTCATGAACGCCCCAGAGAGCGCGGGATCCAGCAGGCGGTCAAGAAACACACGGCATGCGTCCTCGTATCCCGCGTCAGGATCCGTCCAACTGGTATGGCGCTTTGCCTCACGCAATGCCTTGAGCTGCCATGCGGCCATGCGCTCCTGAAAATCCTGTCGGGCCGCCGCGTCCGGCCATGGTTCCAGCGGCCATGCCCCCAGCATCGCCTGATACAGGATCAGTTCGTCCGCGCGGTCCGGCATCATCCGATGCTCGCGGCAATGGGCATTCCCCACGATCCACCGATTGACCAGCGCATGCCACTGTCCGGCAATCCCGCTCAGCACGGCGATACGCATGCGCGCGTCTTCGCCGCGTTTGTGGTCATGTGTCGCCGTCGCCAGAAGCGTATCTGGAAACATCCTGTGGCGACGCAGGTTTTCATCATGGAACCGCGCCACAGGCAGGCAGATCCGCGCCGGGTCGGAACCGACCTCATTGCGCGACAGCAATCGCCCGTATCTGTAAAAGGCGGTATCCTCAACGGATTTTGCGGCAAGGGGTGCCGTCAGGTGCTCAAAACGCTCCTGCGCGTTACACACTGCGGCATCCTGCCCGCCGGTCCTGCCAAGGATTGTCGTGATCCATTCCAGAACATCATGATACGACGGCAGAAGATCGGAACGGGCAGCTTTCGCAGCAACGTTGAGCGTCACATGATCCGCATGATGGCGCTCATGACCATTTTCAGAAAAATACGTTCGATAATAATGAAAGTTCACCAACAGGGCCTGCAGGGCGACCCCGATCCGTTCCATGCCATGGTCGCGGGTATCGATATCCGCCGCCGCGATCATGGCAAGCCGGGTCCGCAGGCCGAGCATTTCCGCCGGGAACGTATTGCGCAGGATCAGGTAACGGGCATTGTATTCCGTCATGGCAAAGGTGGGGCTGTCACTCACATGGTCGCGCCACAGCCCGTCCAGCACCGCCGTCCCCGCCGCATCATGCAGCACGGCGGAAACCTGATCCATGAAGTCGTATCCCGTCGTCCCGTCGACATTCCAGGATGAAGGAAGGTGTTCGCGCTCATGCAATATTTTCTCGACATGGATGGTAAGGCTGTCAGGCGCGGTCGGCGGACGCAGGTGCCGCACCGCCGACAGGCATTGACGCAGGCGGTGGCAGTAGGAGGCCGGACGCGTCAGGCCATCGACATGATCGACGCGCACACCATCGATCAGCCCGTCCGCGTACAGGTCGATAATATGGCGATGCACCGCGTCGAACACGTCTTCATGTTCGACGCACAGGGCCGCCAGGCCGGTTATATCGAAAAAACGTCGCCAGTTGATGAGATCCGGCGTCGTCCGCCACCATGCCAGCCGATAGGACTGCCGTTCCAGCAGGTCATGCAGGCGGGTCCGTCCACAGGCGCCCGTCGGGTCATGCTGGTCAAGTAGTGCCGAGATCGCGGCCTGTCCCGCCTCCGACCCGCTCCATGCCACCAGCCGTGACAGCGCGTGGCGGCATGCCTGCGTCCGGGTATTTTCGGCACCCAGATGATCGGCGCCCAGGGCGGAAAGTTCCTCGCACAGCCCGGGTGGCGCCCGCACGCCAGACAGCATGGCGCCGTAATCGCGTGGGCAGAGGGGGAAACGATGTTCGTGATGGTGGACAAAGAACATCCCCGTCGCCGCATCGAGGCCAAGGCGCAGCATCCCGTCCTTCAGCGCCTTTCCATATGGGCGATCAAGGAACGGGACAAGGATGCGCCCATGCAGCCATGGCGCGAAAGCATGCCAGTCGATATCGAAGAAATGGGCATGACGGCTGTCGCGTCCCCATGCCAGCACGTCTTCCCACCATTGGTTGCCCGAACCGCCGACGGCCATGTGGTTGGGCACGATATCGGCAATCAGTCCCATTTTGTGCGCGCGCAGGCATGTGACCAGACGACGCAGTGCGTCCTCCCCCCCCAGTTCCGGATTGACGCAGCCATAATCCAGCGTGTCGTACCCATGGGTGGAACCGGGACGCGCCTTCAGGATAGGGGAGGCATAGACATGGCTCAGCCCCAGGCGCGCGAAATAGGGAACCCGCGCCGCCGCGTCATCAAGGGTAAAGCCCGCATGCAGCTGCAGCCGGACGGTCGCGCGCAGGTCGTTCATGATACATCGCGTCCCTTGCGCACCAGCGCCAGCCTGGCCGCGACCTCCGCATCCGACAGGATGGGGCGGGTGGAGGCGGGATAGCGACGCCGCCAGTTGGGATGCCCGTCAACCGTGCCGGGCAGGTTGGGCTGCTCGATCAGGCCAAGGGCATCTTCCAGCGGCAGGATCACCAGTTGCGCCGCCGTCATCCCCAGAAACCGGGCGGCAGCATCCACGACTTCCTGCGCCCCTTCGGGCGTGATGGGGGGGACGGGGGCGGATGGCGCCTGCGCGTTCAACACGCGCCACAGTTCCGTGCGCTCCGCCTGGCGTTCCGTCCGCATCGCGCGCAGGCTCCGGCGCGGGCCAACCTGCTTCAGCCGTTCGCGCCAGTCGATATCGGTCCCCAGCCACCAGCCGGCCACGGTCGGCAGGTCATGCGTGCCCGTCATCCCGACAGAGCCGGGGGGCCATTCCCCGGCCTCCATGAACGTCCCGTCCCCGTGGCGCTGGAACCACAGGACGCTCATCCCCATGATGGAATGCCGCCGTGCCTCCCGACGGAAGGCAGGGGCGACCGTGCCCAGGTCCTCGCCCACCACGATGGCCGCGTGGCGCAGGGATTCCAATGCGATCAGGCGCATCAGGTCCTGCCCCGGAAAGGCCAGATATGCCCCGTCGGTCGGCGCGCCGCCCTCGGGGATGATCCACAGTCGCTGCAATCCCATCACATGATCGATCCGCAGCCCGCCGCCATGCGCGAACCCCGCGCGCAGTGTCTGGATGAACGCCGCATATCCATGCCGGCGCAGCCCGATGGGGGAAAAACCCGTCAGTCCCCAGTTCTGTCCCATCGGACTGAGGACATCGGGGGGGGCGCCGATCGACAGGCCGGTCAGGAACTGCTCCTGCTGCGCCCAGCACTGGCTTCCCGCCGGGTCGACGCCAATCGCCATATCCATGACAAGGCCGATTTTCATTCCCGCGCCACGTGCGCCTTCGCACGCGCGACGCAGGCTGGTGGCCGCCATCCATTGCAGGAATTCATGAAATCCCACCTCGGACGGATTGGAACGCGCGAACCCGTCCACTTCATCGCTGTCGGGACGACGCAGGGAGGCCGGCCACATGCGCCAGTCCCCGCCTTTTGACCCTTTTCCAATTTCGTGCGCGTGCAGGGCCTCGAAAATGGCATGACGTCGCAGAGGCGCGCCGCCACGCGCCACGAAATCGGTCATGTCGGCAGGTGGCGCGGGGGCGATGACGTCATCGTACAGCCTGCGCAGCAACGCCATGCGCAGGCGGGCGGCCCGTGGCCAGTCGATCAGCGCCGCACTTTCCAGACGCGCCAGATCGTCGCCCATGTCCTTTTGCGCATGCATCGCCATGGTGATGTCATGGCCACTGAAAACACAGCGCGGATCGGCAAGCAGCACGTTGAGGAACAGGCGGCTGGAGGGGGAATAGGGACTGTACTGCTGTGGGACGGCCGCGAACATCGCGTGTACCGGACTTACCGCTAGGGCATCGGCCCCATGCGCCGCCGCCTGGCGGGCCAGCGATTCAACCGCGCTGAAATTCCCGATCCCGCCATCATGCGCGGTGCGCAGGCCGTATATCTGCGCCGCCATGCCCCACAGGCGCGGATGATCGCTGCCCGCCCGCATCGCCACGCTGCAGCAACGCGTGGGTGCTACGGCAAGGGTCGTTACGGCGTCAGCAACGTGCAGCCGATGATATCCGGGCTGCGGCACGGCCGGCAGCCTGCAGGTGCCGTCGGCCTGCGCGCGCAGGAATCCCTCCAGCGATCCGCCATCCTCCAGCTCCAGATGGAATGTCCCGCTTCCGCGTAGCACGTCGCCGGGCAGAGGGGTGGGACGATCAACCTCTGTCACGACCAGCGGGGGCAGGACCGGCGTTTCCGCAAGGGCCGCCTCTTCCTTTTCCAACACCCGGAGAAGGTGCCGCAGGTTATCCACGCTGACATGATGCCTGTGTCCCGCCGCGTCCTGCCAGCGTGAACTCAGCCCCAGGGCGCGCAGCCGCGCGCCCGGCACACGTTCATCCATGCGCGCCCTCCGTCATGAAAACCCTGACGCCATACGCGGGCAGATGCTCCTCCGCCACGTCACGGGGCGGAATGGCGCACAGCAGCCGGTCCGCGCAGGGCGGGATATCGGTTACGGGCGCGGCGCCCAGATTGAGCAGGATCGTCAGGATCGCGTCATCGTTCATGCGCCAGCGCGCCATGACCGCCGCGGGGCCCAGCGCCTGCGCGTCGAGCGCGTGCGCACCACGCAGGCGCGGGATGATCCATTGCGCCCGCAGGGCAAGCAGGCGCGTGGTCAGGTTGATGCGGTCCTGGGCCGCGGTCGAAAGACGATCCGACTGCAACAGGCGCGAGGCCTCGAACGTCGCGGGATCGTTGGGGTCGGGAATGGTTTCGCATTTCGCCGGATCGGAAAAATATGAAAAGGCCGACAGTTCCCTGCGCCGGCCATCACGCACGATATGGCCAAGCGCCTCATTATGGCTGGTAAAGAACAGGAAGGGGCGCGTGCTGCCCCATTCCTCGCCCATGAACAGCATCGGGATCTGGGGCGACAGCAGCAGCAGGACATAGGCCGCCCGCAGGGCGCGTGGGTCCGCCAGGACATCAAGGCGTTCGCCAAAGGCACGGTTGCCGGTCTGGTCATGGTTCTGCAGGAACAGGATGAAGCTGGTGGCAGGCAGGTCGCCGCTGGGGCTGCCACGCGGCGCGCCGGTCACGGGTTCGACCTGTCCCTGGAACAGGAAGCCATCACGCAGCACGGTCGCCAGTTCACGTGCCGTGCCGGTTTCAAAATTGCCGTAATATCCCTCAGTCTCGCCGGTCAGCAGGACATGCAGGACGTTATGGCCATCGTCATTCCACTGTGCATCGAACCCGCATCGCAGCAGGTCCGCGTCATTGTTGCGGTTTTCCAGCATCAGGTGGACGCGTCGGCCCGGTTCAACCGTCCGGCGTACGCGCATCAGCAGTTCCACAAGCCAGTCGCGTTCCGTGATCGCGTCCACCGCATCGAGGCGAAGCCCGTCGAAACGGTATTCCATCAGCCAGTACAGCGCATTATCCAGGAAATAGGTCCGCACCTGCGGCACGCTGAAATCAATGGCCTGCCCCCATGCGGTATGGGACCCGGCGCGGAACACGGGGGCCGCGTACTGCGCCAGATAATTTCCGTCAGGGCCAAAATGGTTATAGACGACATCGAGGAAGACCATCAGCCCGATCCGGTGGGCGGTATCAATCAGGGTCTTCAGATCCCCGGGCGTGCCATACGAAGATTCCGGCGCGTAAGGCAGCACGCCATCATACCCCCAGTTGCGGCCGCCCGGAAATTCCGACAGCGGCATCAGTTCGACGGCACTTACCCCCAGCGCCGCGAGACGGGGCAGGTCATCGCACAGGGCCCGAAAGCCACCGGCAAGTCCGACATGCACCTCGTATATGACCGTTTCTTCCCATCGGCGTCCGGTCCACTGCGTACTGCGCCATTCATGGGCGTTGGGATCGACCACCATGCTGGGGCCATGCACATCATCCGGCTGCGCCCGTGACGCCGGGTCCGGCACCAGAAGGTCCGGGCCAATGCGATAGCGATAGCGCGTGCCCGCGCCCACCGGGGCGATACATTCAAAGAACCCTTCGGCATCCCTGCGCATCGGAAGCGGTGGCTGCCCGTCCTCGATCTGGAGGGAGACGTCATCGCATGACGGGGCCCACAGCCGGAACAGCGTGCGCGACGGATCCAGCACGGTGGCCCCCATCGTGGTGCGATAGGCGTGACGTGTGCTCATGATGGCATTTCTTTCGCTACGCCCTGTGGCGTGAAAGACAGGAACAGGATGGAATGGGCCGCGACCCGCACCGTGCGCGCCATCCTTTCGCCCGTCAGGGGACCGGATGGTTCCGCGCTGTCGAGCAGCAGGCGCCATTCCCCATCCGGATCGGGCAGCGTGCACGTGGCATCCTGAAAACCGGGATTGAGCAGCAGGAACGTGACATCCGCCGCCCCGGCAGGGTGACGGCAGGCACGACGCAGGCCCAGCACGCGATCATTGGGATCGTTCCATTTTTCCGGCGTCATGGCCGTGCCATCGGCGGCATGCCACGAAATATCCGTGATATCGGGGGAGGGACAGTGCCGGTCGTGCCAGAACGTGTCCCCCCGGACCGACGGATGCGCCTGACGCAGGGCGGTCAGTTTCGCGACATAGGCCCGCATTTCGCGCCCCTGTGCTTCGTCGGCCCGCGACCAGTCAAGCCAGCTTGTCGCATTGTCCTGGCAATAGGCATTGTTGTTGCCCTGCTGGGTCTGTCCGAACTCGTCCCCCGCCAGCAGCATGGGCGTGCCCTGCGCCAGAAGAAGCGTCGCCAGCATGCCACGGCGCACGAGGGTCCGGGTCCGGTTGATCCCCGGATCGTCCGATGGCCCTTCGGCGCCCCAGTTCGCGCTCAGGTTGTCGGCATGCCCGTCCCGCCCGTCTTCGCCGTTCGCCGCGTTATGGCGTTCGGCGTAGCTGACCTGATCCATCAGGGTGAACCCGTCATGCGCCGTCACGAAATTGATGGAGGCCCACGGACGCCGGCCGCGACGGTCGAACAGGTCCCCCGATCCCGACAGGCGTACGGCCATGTCGCCACGCTGCAGTTCATCACCGCGCCAGAACCGCCGCGTGGTATCGCGGAAGCGGTTGTTCCATTCCGCCAGCCCGGGCGGAAAATTGCCCAGCTGATAGCCACCCGGCCCCGGATCCCACGGTTCCATGATCAGCTTGAGCCGACAAAGCACCGGGTCCTGCCGCAGGGCGTCGAAAAATCCCGAACACGGGTCAAAGCCATAGGATTCACGACCCAGCGTGGTGCCGAGGTCAAAGCGGAAACCGTCGATATGGAAATTCACCGCCCAGTAACGCAGGGAGTCCATCACCATCTGCAACACGCGCGGGTGCGAAAGGTTCAGCGTGTTCCCACAGCCCGTATCGTTGATGAAATGCCGTTCGTCAGCAG
This sequence comes from Novacetimonas pomaceti, assembly GCF_003207955.1. Classification (NCBI taxonomy): domain Bacteria; kingdom Pseudomonadati; phylum Pseudomonadota; class Alphaproteobacteria; order Acetobacterales; family Acetobacteraceae; genus Novacetimonas; species Novacetimonas pomaceti. The sequence continues at coordinate 76,842 of NZ_NOXG01000008.1, read as the reverse complement.
GGACCAGCCGGTAATACGTGGCATTGTCCAGACCGCGCCATGACAGCGTCGGCCCCAGTTCGTTTCCTTCGCAGGTGTGGTTGTAGACCACATCCATGATGACCTCGATCCCCGCTTCATGCAGGCGCCGGATCGCGGCCTGCATTTCATGCACGGACCCATCCGAAAGATAGGCCGGATGCGGGGCGAAGAAACCCAGCGTGCTGTAACCCCAGTAATTGGTCAGCCCGCGTTCCAGCAGGAAACGGTCGCGCGCGAAGGCCTGTACGGGCATCAGTTCCAGCGTCGTCACCCCCAGCTTCGTCAGGTATTCGATCATGGCGGGATGCGACAGGGCGCGGAACGTGCCCCGTTCGGCTGGCGGGATGTCGTCGCGCAGGATCGACATGCCACGCACATGGGCCTCCATGATGACGGTACGTCCCCACGGCACTGCGGGCAGGCGGTCCTTGCCCCATTCAAACCCGCCGCCGCTCACCACGCATTTGGGCATGGCCTGCCCGCTGTCGCGACGGTCGAAGGACAGGTCCCCGCGTGGTCCGCCGATACGGTACCCAAACAGCGCGTCGGACCAGACCAGCGAACCGTGCAGCCCCCGTGCATAGGGATCAAGCAGCAGCTTGTGCGGATTGAACCGGTGCCCGCGCACGGGATCATAAGGCCCGAAGGCGCGAAATCCGTACAGCAGGCCGGGGCGCCCTTCGGGCAGGTATCCATGCCAGACCTCGTCAGTGTATTCCGGCAGGCAGAAACGTGCGACCTCCCGGCGGCCCGCCTTGTCGAAAATGCACAGGTCCATGCGCTGCGCATGGGCGGAAAACACGGCGAAATTGACCCCCAGCCCGTCCCATGTCGCCCCAAGCGGATAGGGGCTGCCTGCCTCCAGCCGGGTGGGCCATGTCGTCATGACAGGTCGGCCTGTGCCATGCTGAGATACAGCATGCCCAGGGGCGGCAGGCTGAGGACGAAGGAATGTTCAAACCCGTGCGCCCCATGATCGTGCGCATGGACCCCGCCTGCGTTTCCCACGCCGGCGCCGCCATATTCAACCGCGTCGCTGTTGAGGATTTCGCGCCAGTATCCCCGATAGGGCACGCCGACACGGTAATCATGGCGGACCACGGGTGTCATGTTGCAGATGACCAGCACGGGCGCGCTGTCCGCCGCATGCCGCAGCCAGGCGAAGACGCTGTTCTGCGTATCGTCGCGGATCACCCATGAAAACCCGTCAGGCACGCAGTCGCCACGATGAAGGGCGGGATACGCACGATAAAGCCGGTTCAGGTCCCCCACCATGCGACGCATTCCGACCGACGCGGGCAGGCGCGAGGCCTCCCAGTCCAGCTGCCCTTCGGGGTTCCATACGCCCTGCTGCGCCAGTTCCAGCCCCATGAAAAGCAGCTTCTTGCCGGGCCAGCCCCACATGAACGACAGGTATGTCCGCATGCACGCCTGTTTCTGCCACGCATCCCCGGCCAGACGCGACAGCAGCGACCGCCCGTCGCGCATCCCTTCGACATGTGCGTGGCAGAGAATGAACTTTTCTGAAAATGCCGTATCCGACCGGGCGATGATGCCCGCATGATCTCCGCCGCGCCATAACGGATCGCGTTCCATATAGGCCGCCAGCATCCGCGGCAGGGCGGTATTCCACTGAAAGGAAAATCCCATGCCGCCGTGCGTCACGGGCGCGGTGACGCCGGATGCCGACAGGGTATCGGACGCGATGACAACAGCGCCCGGCACGCGTTCGGCAATGGCTTCGTTAAGTTCGCGCAGGAAAACAGCCATTTCTTCCTGCTGTTCCGCCGGAACGGGCTGCGTATCCACGCGCAACCCGTCAAGGTGATAGCGCTCCAGCCACATCAGGGCGCTGGAGATCAGGAAACCGCGGACTTCACGGCGCCCCAGATCATAAAACAGCGGCCTTCCTTCCATCAGGGAAGTGGCGGGGGGATGCGGATGTTCGTATAATGCCGTGCCATCGAAACAGGCATTCCCGTGCATGTCGGGGGGCAGGCGATCAGGCACCCAGTCAAGGATCACCCCCGTCTGCATGGCATGACATGCATCCACGAAACGCGCGAAGCCTTCCGGCGGCCCGTGCCGCGCCGAAGGACAGAACAGTCCCAGCGGCGGACAGCCCCATACCCAGCCGGATGGATGTTCCATGACGGGCATGAGGCCGATATGGCTGAAGCCCCCGTCCCGCGCATGTGGCAGCAGTTCGCGCGCCAGGTCATCCCATGACATGGTAAGGGCGGGATCGCCCGTGGGACGACGCCACGACGGGGCATGGACCTCGTATATCGCGATAGGGGCCTCATCGGCCTGCCTGAGCCCACGATCGCGCATCCATTCCCCGTCGGTCCATGTAAAAGGGGAGGGGGCGACAATGATCGACGCGGTGGCGGGCGGGATTTCGGCGCACAGGGCAAAAGGGTCCGACTTGTGTGGGCCAATGCGTCCGTTATGGTCCAGTATTTCGTATTTGTACCGTTCCCCCGCGCCGATCCCGGGAATGAATATTTCCCATATGCCCGCCTCATGCCGCAGCCGCATCGGATGGCGGCGTCCATCCCAGATATTGAAATCCCCCACGACCGATACACGCCGGGCATGCGGCGCCCATACCGCGAAACGCACCCCCGCGACGTCCTCGACCCGCATGGGACGCGCGCCCATGACCTGATCCAGCCTGACGGGACGGCCTGACAGGAAGAGATCCATTTCATGTTCGCTGAGCAGCAGGGGAAAGGAATAGGGATCGGCCGTTTCCTCCACCCCGTCGGCCCATGTCACCTTCAGGCGATAGGCCGCCCCCGCGGAAACATGCCCGATGTAAAGGCCGCCATCGTCAACGCGGCGCATCGGGCGTTCAGTCCATCCGCCATTGCGTCGCGCGACCACCAGACGCACCCGGCGCGCGTCGCGGTAAAAGACACGTATGATATCAACGGACCCTGCATTATGCCGCCCCAGAATGGAAAACGGGTCGCCACAGGTGCCATCAAACAGCGCGCCGGCTCCATCGGGAATGGAATAAAGGAGTTTATCATCCGGTCTTGGCATTACTTTGAAATCCGCCGCCATTTCGAAAACAGTCGCGTCACAGAAAGGAATATCGCGATATTCAGTGCGGGATTCTGGTGCGTGGCCTGGGCTGGCGGGCAATCGCGCGCCGCGCGGACGGATCGTCACGACGCAGGGGAACCACGTTGTCATCGCTGCGCAACTGCGGTCGCGCGCGCGCGACAACCGCGCGGAACAGGTTGGCGTATTGCGCTGCCTTGCCACACCACGAAACGTCATAGGCGATGGCGTTGCGTTGCAGGACGGACCAGGCGGCCGGGTCGCGAAAAACCATGCGCGCGCGCCGCACTTCCGCGACAAGGGCCTGCGCATCGACGGGGGAAAACAGGAACCCTGTCGCCGCATTGCCCGCGATCGCGGCCGCATTGGCATCAACGATGGTATCCGCCAGTCCGCCCACCCGGGATGCAATCGGCACGCTGCCGTAATGGCACGCGCTCATCTGCGTCAGGCCGCACGGTTCAAAACGCGAAGGCATCAGCATGGCGTCAGCCGAGGCCGGCATGCGATGGCCCAGCGCCTCGCTATATCCCAGATGACAGGCAAACCGCCGGGGAAAACGACGCTGCAGGGCGGACAGTTCGCGCTGGATCGGCAGGGACCCGCTGCCAACCACGACAAGCTGGGTATTGTCCTGCAGGATTTCGTCAGCGGCCTGCGACAGCAGGTCGATGCCTTTTTGCATCGTCAGGCGGCTAACGATCCCCAGAAGGAACGCATCGGGATCCTGCGGCAGGCCGAATTCCGCCTGCAGCGCCCGTTTGTTGGGCCTGCGTCCCGCAAGATCGCGCAGGCGATAGGGGAAATGGACGTCGGGATCATGTTCCGGGTCCCATATGTCGGTATCAATCCCGTTCAGGATGCCCGTCAGCACCCGCGAGCGTGTCCGAAGCAGCCCGCCAAGTCCCATGCCCCCTTCGGGCGTCTGGATTTCGCACGCATAGGTGGGCGATACGGTCGTAATCCATGCGGAGAAATGAAGCCCGGCCTTCAGGAAACCGATATTGCCGTAATATTCCACACCGTCGATGCACATGGCCCGTTCCGGCAGGCCCAGGCGGGACAGGGCGGAGGGTGGAAAACAGCCCTGAAAGGAAAGGTTATGGATCGTCTGGATGACAGGCGGCGCGACAGAACCGTCATAATGCAGGTATGCCGCCGTCAGCCCGGCCTGCCAGTCATGGGCCTGCACCAGGTCGGGACGATACCCATCGATCATGCCCTGCGCGATGTGTGCCGCCACGCGGGCCAGAACGGCGAAACGGATATCGTTATCGGGCCAGTCATTCCCGTCCGGCCCCATATAGGGGTCACCGGGACGGTCATACAGGGCGGGCACGTCGAGTATGAAAATATCATTCCCGCACAAGCAACTTTCCCATATCGTCCCGGAATGTCCCAGCACATCCGAAAAGCGCGCGGCGCATCGCGGGTTTCCCATCGCCGACAGAAGCGCGGGATATCCCGGCACCAGCGTGCGCGTCCTGATCCCGTGGCGGGCCAGCGCATGGGGAAGGGTGCCGACGATGTCGCCAAGTCCCCCCGTTTTTACAAAAGGAAACATTTCCGATGCTACGGACAGCAGTTCCACCGGGCAGGCTGGATGCGTACTGGCAAAATTCATCCGCGAAAGGCCCCCATTGCGAAAACCGTGGAACAGTCTGTCTTCGTGCAACGCAGACTGACTGCCACGGTGCGGCAATCACGGTTAAGTGATGTATGGGGAGGGGGGAATATTTACATAATATTTCCTGAATATTATTTTGTTTCCGGATTAATTTATTAAAAAACATATTAATTAATACTTGAAAAAGCATCCTGCCCTGAAATTCCGCACCATATGCCGGAATAATGGAAACCTGCTGACAGCTGCATGATTATGTCAGTAATTGCCGATGATCTGCGTCAATTACCACGCAGGACAGAAAAAGTATAAACACAGGGTATGACCAATTTTATGGGAATGTGGATATGAGCATGCATATTTAAACCTGTCATTCCGGCGGATGTTGCAAAACAGACACATCGTTGTCTTTCAACATCGCCTGCACGCGGTCTATCGCTTCCATCCCATGGCCATTCCCGCAGGTCCGCGACAAAATACATGAACCGCCATTTCCCGTCTCGACGCAGGCACATTTCATCATGTACAGATCGTCACTGAATGAACGAGATATTCCCGTGATCGTCCAGGCGGACACCCCACATACCCGAAATCCTTTCACGGAGACACCTAATGTCCACCAATATCAGTCCCCTGGCCGGGAAACCCGCACCGGCGTCCATTCTGGTCAATATTCCACGTCTGATGACCGCTTATTTCACGGGCAAGCCTGACCCGAAGATCCCGACACAGCGGGTTTCGTTCGGCACATCGGGACATCGCGGTTCCTCGCTGAGCAACAGCTTCAACGAACACCACATCCTCGCCATCAGCCAGGCCATCTGCCTCTATCGCGCCAAGGCAGGCATCACTGGCCCGCTGTTCATCGGCATCGACACGCATGCCCTGTCCGAAGCGGCACTGGCCAGTGCGCTGGAAGTGTTCGCCGCCAACAAGGTGCAGGTGATGATTGATCAGGATGGCGGCTATACCCCGACACCCGTCATCTCCCACGCGATCCTGACCTATAACCACGGTCGCAAGACCGATCTGGCGGATGGCGTGGTCATCACCCCGTCGCACAACCCGCCGGAGGATGGGGGTTTCAAATACAACCCGCCCAACGGCGGTCCGGCCGATACCGACGTCACCACATGGATCCAGAACAAGGCCAACGAGTTCCTTGAGGCCCGGATGGAAGGCGTGCACCGCATCGCGTATGCGCAGGCCCTCAGGTCGCCACATGTCCACAAATACGATTACATCACGCCCTATGTCGCTGACCTGGAAAATGTCGTCGACATGGCGGCCATCCGTGATTCGGGCGTAAAGATCGGGATCGACCCGCTGGGCGGTGCCGCGGTTCATTACTGGAAGCCGATCATCGAACGTTACGGCATCAACGCAACGGTCGTCAGCGAGGAAGTCGATCCCACCTTCCGCTTCATGACCGCCGACTGGGACGGCAAGATCCGCATGGACTGCTCGTCGCCCTATGCTATGGCACGGCTGATCGACCTGCGTGACAAATTTGACGTCGCGTTCGCCAATGACACCGATGCGGACCGTCATGGAATTGTCACCCGCACATCCGGGCTGATGAACCCCAACCATTATCTTTCGGCAGCAATCTCCTACCTGTTCAACCAACGGGCGGGATGGGGCAAGGATGCCGGCGTTGGCATCACCTTGGTCAGCAGCGCGATGATCGAACGCGTCGCCAAGATGCTGGGCCGCAAATTCGTGGAAATGCCGGTCGGGTTCAAATGGTTCGTCGACGGGCTGAGCAATGGCTCCCTGGGCTTCTGCGGGGAGGAAAGCGCGGGCGCGTCCTTCCTGCGCAATGACGCGGGCGCATGGTCCACGGACAAGGACGGGATCATCCTCGGCCTTCTGGCGGCGGAAATCACGGCCAAGACGAAACTTGATCCCAGCCAGATCTATACGCAGCTGACCCAGAAGCTGGGCACACCGTTCTATGCCCGCATCGATGTCGCGGCCGACCCTGAACAGAAGGCACTGCTCAAGAAGGTTTCCGCCGATCAGCTTGCCTATCTGACCGAACTGGGGGGACAGCCCGTGCGCGCCAGGCTGACAAAGGCGCCGGGGAACAACGTCGCCTTTGGTGGCATCAAGGTCACGGCGGAAGATGGCTGGTTCGCGGTCCGTCCGTCCGGAACGGAAAACGTCTACAAAATCTATGCCGAAAGCTTCATCAGCGCGGATCACCTCAAGCAGATCCAGCAGGAGGCACAGCAGGTCGTATCAACCCTGTTTGAAAAGGCGAAGGCCTGATTTTACGACAACCGGGCCACGATCATGGCCCGGTTTTCTGTGACTGACACTGACTGACACCCCGTCCGGGCCATAGCCGCGTCACACATGCGGTTTTCATGGTTCAGGCGGGGTGAATGCTTTTCAGGCCAGACAGGAAAATCCGCACGGCCATACCTGTGCGATGCTGGATGACGTCGCAGGTAAGGGGCTTTTGCGCACAGCCCAGCGTTTCGAAAATGAAATCGCCCACCGTCATCCCGAACAGCATTTTTCCCCATGAACGGACGTTGGTGCGGGCATATCCGTGCTGCCTGCAATAGGCCTGCAGCCACGTCTCCAGCGCATTATCCTCGCCACCGGTTTCCAGCGTCGCGATGATTTCGCGCACGTCCTCGGACTCGGAACTTTCCGTGATGATCGCCCGGATCAGGGAAATACGGTCCGGACGCAGGATCGTGCGCGCCAGATCGATCAGCAGGCTGGTCAGTTCCTCTTCCGCCGTCGTGGCCTCGGGCGCCACCTGTGGCCTTACATCGAACAGGCGATCACGGATCAGGATCTGAAACAGTTCCAGCTTGGACGGAAACATCTTGTACAGCGTGCGCTTGGACATGCCCGAACATTCGGCCACCTTGTCCATCGATGCACCGTGGTATCCGTGCTTTTGCAGGACCTTGCACGCAGCCTCCAGGATACGTTCACGCCTGACGCATTCCTCCATCTCCGGCGGGCGGCCGCAACGCGGCTTTTCCTCGGCAGGGGGGCAGGCTGTATCCTGCAATTTATGGCTGTTGCTGTTTTCCATCACCTCGCCCAGTTGCGTACGCCGTGTCACGACAGACGGCTTGACCGCCTTATGAAGACGATATAGTTTTCATTCCCTAGAAAACCAAGTGGTTTCTTTTTCCTCCGTCTCCCCCGGGCACGTCGTGCATGCCGCATTCTGAAACAGGATTTTTCCGATGTCGTGGCAGACAGACTGCAAAGGCAAGGTCAAGACTTTGAAAAGCCAGCGTTATTTTCAGGCCATCGCCCCGGCCGCTGTCCTGCTTGCCCTTGCGGGCTGTGACCGCAAGGGAGCCCCCCCTGCGCCGCCCCCGCAGCAGGTCACCTTTGTGACGCTCAAGGCGCAACCTGTTGAAATCACCACCACGCTGCCCGGACGTACGGAGGCTTTTGAAATCGCGCAGGTCCGCCCGCAGGTCAGCGGCGTAATCGAACAGCGCCTGTTTACCGAAGGTTCGGACGTCACCGCCGGACAGCAGCTGTATCAGATATATGCCGCCCCGTACCAGGCTGCCTATGATTCGGCAAAGGGACAACTGGTCCGCGCGCAGGCGGCGGAGATGACGGCGCGCGCGAAGCTCAACCGTTACGGACCGCTTGTGCGTGCCCATGCCGTCAGCCAGCAGGATTACGACGATGCCCTTGCCGCCGAGAAAGAGGCGCAGGGCGAGATCCTGACCGCGCAGGGGCAGGTCGAACGCGCGGCCGTCGATCTGGGCTATACCAAGATGTATGCCCCCATCACCGGGCGGATCGGACGGTCGCTGCTGACGGTCGGTGCGCTGGCGATCGCGAACCAGAACAGTAACGTGGCGATCGTGACGCGGCTGGACCCCATCTATGTGGACGTCAACCTGCCGGCCACCGAACTGCTGCGCTTCCGCCGCGAACTGGCGCAGGGACGGCTGCAGCGCAACGGGGACAACACCGCAAGCGTGTCGATCCAGCTGGAGGACGGGACGAAATACGAACATCCCGGCAGCATGGAATTCTCCGAAGTCAACGTCGATGAATCGACCGCCACGGTGATCGTGCGGGCGATCATGCCCAACCCGGACAAGCTGCTGCTGCCGGGCATGTATGTGCATGCCCAGCTTATGGAAGGCACCGACCCGAAGGCGCTGCTGGTGCCGCAGCAGGCGGTGCTGCGCAATTCGCATGGCGATCCGCAGGTCTGGGTCATCGATGCCGCCAACAAGGTCAGCCTGCGCCCGATCACGGTCGGGCAGGCCATTGGCACGAACTGGCTCGTAACCGACGGGCTGAAGGGGGATGAGCGCGTGGTGGTCGAAGGATTGCAGAAAATCCATCCGGGCGACACCGTCACCCCGCTCGACGCGGCCGCCCCGGCCAAGGCAGGATAACACCCCATGTCGCTGTCGCGCTTTTTCATCGACCGGCCCGTCTTCGCATGGGTGATCGGCCTGATCATCATGCTTGTCGGCGGGGTCTCGATCTTCCGGCTGCCCATCGCGCAGTATCCCAGCATCGCCCCGCCACAGATCGCCATATCGGTGACCTATCCCGGCGCGTCCGCCAACACGGTGAACGATACGGTGGTGCGCCCGATCCTGCAGCAGATGTTCGGGCTGGACCATCTGGAATACATCTCCGCGCAGTCCTACGCATCGGGGCAGATGGAAATCGACCTGACCTTCGCGCAGGGCACCAACCCCGACATCGCGCAGGTGCAGGTGCAGAACAAGCTGCAGCTGGCCCAGCCACGCCTGCCGCAGGAGGTCACCGCACAGGGGCTGAGCATTACGAAGGCCGTCAAGAACTTCATGATGGTGATCGCCTTCATTTCGACCGACAACAGCATGAGCGGCGCGGATATTGCCGATTATGTATCGTCCAATATCTCCGACCCGCTCAGCCGCGTCACGGGCGTGGGCGACCATACGCAGTTCGGCTCCGAATATGCCATGCGCATCTGGCTGGACCCGAACAAGCTGTACAAATACGGCCTGACGGTCGGCGACGTGCAGACCGCGATCCAGACCCAGAACATCCAGGTTTCGTCGGGTGAACTCGGCGGGGTGCCCGCAGTCAGGGGCGCGCGGCTGGACGCGACCATCATCGGCCCGACGCGCCTGAGCTCGCCCGAGGAATTCGGCAGGATCCTGCTGCGGGTGCAGCAGGACGGATCACAGGTGCGCATCCGTGACGTGGCCCATGTGGAACTGGGACCGCAGACCTACAACACCTATTCCGCCTACAACAACATGCCGGCATCCGGCATGGCGCTGAAGCTTGCCCCCGGCGCGAACCAGCTCCAGACCGAAACGGCGGTGCGCGCGCAGATCCATGAGCTGGAGCAGTTCTTTCCGCCGGGGCTCAAGACCGTCTATCCGCTGGATACGAAGCCGTTCATCGTCCTGTCGATCCAGGAAGTGGTCATCACCCTGGCCGAATCGATCGCCCTGGTGTTCCTGGTGATGCTGGTGTTCCTGCAGAACTTCCGCGCGACCCTGATCCCCACGATCGCGGTGCCGGTGGTCCTGCTGGGGACGTTTGGCATCCTTGCCGCGCTGGGCTTTTCCATCAATACCCTGACCATGCTGGCGATGGTGCTGGCGGTGGGCCTGCTGGTGGATGACGCCATTGTCGTGGTCGAGAATGTCGAGCGCGTGATGACGGAGAAGAAGCTCTCCCCCGCCGAAGCGGCGCGCCAGTCGATGGATGAAATCTCGGGGGCGCTGGTCGGCATCGTGCTGGTGCTGACGGCGGTGTTCCTGCCCATGGCCGCCTTTGGTGGCTCGACCGGCGTGATTTACCGGCAGTTCTCCATCACCATTGTCGCGGCCATGTGGCTGTCGGTCGTGGTGGCGATGATCATGACGCCCGCCCTGTGCGCCACCATGCTCAAGCCCGGCACGCATGAAAAGACGACGGGAGCCGCGGGCTGGTTCAACCGGCATTTCACGCGCCTGACCAATGGATACCAGAACGGCGTGCGCCGCGTGCTGGGACATGCAGGTCTTTCCATACTGGCGTTCGTGCTGATCACGGCGGGTGTTGGCTGGCTGTTCATGAAACTGCCGGGCGGCTTCCTGCCGGATGAGGATCAGGGCCTGATCTTTGGCCAGATCACCATGCCGCCCGGCTCCACGCTGGAACAGACGGCCGCCGTCAACAGCAAGGTCAGCGATTATATCCTCAGGACCGAGGGCCGGAACGTCGAATCCGTCTATGCCATGAACGGCTTCAACTTCGCCGGACAGGGCCAGAGCGCCGGCGCCTTCTTCATCCGGCTCAAGGACTGGGACGAACGCCCGGCGGCGTCGCAGACATCCACGGCGATTGCCGGTCGGATCATGCAGCATTTCTGGGGCGACCCGGTGGCGCAGATCTTTGCCATCAACCCGCCCGCGGTCCTGGAACTGGGCAATGCCACCGGCTTTGACCTGGAGCTGGAGGATCGCGGCCACGTCAGCCATGCCCAGCTGCTGGCGGCGCGCAACATGGTGCTGGGCCTTGCGTCAAAAGACCGCCGTCTGGCGGCAGTGCGGCCCAATGGCATGGAGGACGCGCCACAGTTCCATCTGGACATCGACCGCGAAAAGGCGAATGCGCTGGGCATCAGCATCGCCGACATCAATACCACCATCGAGGGCGCGCTGGGCTCGATCTATGTCAACCAGTTCATGCGAGATGACCGTGTGAAGCAGGTCTATATCCAGGGCGAAGCGGATTCCCGCATGATCCCCGACGACCTGAACAAATGGTATATCCGCAACGCCACGGGTGGCATGGTGCCGTTCAATGCCTTCGTTTCGGGGCAGTGGATCGTGGGGCCGCAGAAGGTCGAGGACTATAACGGCCTTAACGCCTTCGAAATCCTTGGCCAGCCCGCTTACGGCTACAGTTCGGGTGATTCGATCGCGGCCATGAAGGAAATCCTTGCCAAGCTGCCCCCCGGCATCGGTTACGAATGGACCGGCCTGTCGTTCGAACAGATGGCATCGGGTTCCTCCACCGGGCCGCTCTATGCGCTGGCGCTGGCCGTCATCCTGCTCTGCCTTGCCGCCCTGTATGAAAGCTGGGCCATCCCATTCGCCGTGCTGCTGGTCATCCCGCTGGGCGTGCTGGGGGCGATTGTCGCGACCCTGCTGCGTGGCATGGCCAATGACGTCTATTTCCAGGTCGGACTGCTGACCACGGTGGGACTGGCGGTGAAGAACGCCATCCTTATCGTGGAATTCGCCAAGGCGTTTTTCGAAAATGGCGCCACGCTGGAAGAATCCGTGCTCGAAGCCGGGCGCGAACGCCTGCGTCCCATCCTCATGACCTCCATCGCGTTCGTGGTCGGCGTGTTCCCGCTGGCGATCGCAACGGGCGCAGGTTCGGCCGCGCGCGTGGCCATCGGCACCGCCGTGGTGGGGGGCATGCTGACGGCGACACTGCTGGCTGTCTATTTCGTGCCGCTGTTCTTTGTCGTGGTCCTGCGCCTGTTCAAGGTGCGCCGCATGAGCGAACGCGCGCAACCCACCACAGCCCCTGAACTCCCGGGGGGAGAGCACTGATGAACAAGGTTTCACTTCGTGGTGTGGCGCTGTGCGCCGTAACCGCGCTTGTGACGGGATGCACCATGATCCCGCATTACAAGCGGCCCGTGGCCCCGGTTTCCAAAAGCTGGCCGTCCTATGCGACCACAGGCCAGCCGGTCATGGAAAATACGCTGGCCGCCGATCTCGGCTGGTCGGAATTCTTTACCGATCCGCGACTGAAGGCGCTGATTGCCATTGCCATACGTGACAATCGTGACCTGCGGCAGGCCGCGGCCAACGTCCGCCGGGCACAGGGACAGTTCGACATCCAGCATGCCGGGCTGTTTCCCCAGATCGGCGGCAATGGGGGCGCGATGTTCCAGGGACCGTCCCGCGCCGCGGGTCTGAGCTTCGCGCCAGGTCTGGACGCCGGATCCAACCCGCCCATGTTCAAATACTTCAACATGGGCATCGGCTTTTCATCCTATGAAATCGACCTGTTCGGCCGTATCCGCAGTCTCTCCCGGGAGGCGGCCGAACATGCGCTGATGCAGCGCGATAATGCGCGCGCCATGCTCATCAGCATCATTGCCCAGGTTGCGAACGCCTACATCTCGTGGCTGGGGGATCAGGAAGCCCTCAAGCTGTCTGAAGAAACCATGAATTCGCAAAAGGCCACCCTGGACATGGTCCGGGCCAGATTCGAACATGGGGAGGCGGACCAGCTCACCCTGCGGCAGACCGAAACGCAGGTGGAACAGAGTGCCGCCTTCATGGCGGATTCACAGCGCCGGGTGGAGCAGGATACGAACCTCCTCACGCTTCTGATCGGTGCGCCAATCCCGGACAACCTGCCGCCGCCGCGTCCGTTCGGTCAGCAGACCCTGATGCAGGACCTGCCGCCCGGCCTGCCATCCGACGTACTGGAACACCGCCCGGACGTTATCGCGGCGGAACATGACCTGAAGGCGGCCAATGCCGATATCGGCGCGGCAAAGGCAGCGTTTTATCCACGCATCACCCTGACGGCATCGGACGGCATCAGCAGCCTGCAGCCGCATCGCCTGTTCACGGCGGCCGGCACCACATGGGGGGTTTCCCCGCAGCTGCAGGTCCCCCTGCTGAGCTGGGGACAAAACAGCGGCAACCTCAAGGCGTCGCGTGCGGAACGTAACGTCAAGGTCGCGGCCTATGAAAAGACGGTCCAGTCAGCGTTCCGTGAAGTAGCCGACGCGCTGGCGGGACGTTCGGCCTACCATTATGAAGGCGAGCAGGTTGACCAGCTTGTCACGTCCTCGGCCGATGCCTACCGGCTGGCGAAGATGCGCTACGAAGCCGGGACGGATTCCTACCTGACCACCCTTGAATCACAGCGCTCCCTGTATCAGGCCCAGCAGTGGCAGATCTTCGTGCTGGTTTCGAAATACCAGAACCTGGTCACGCTTTATCGTGCGCTGGGGGGCGGATGGACCGAAAAGACGGTGCAGCAGACCGCTACGGCATCCTCCGGATCTTCTGACAGGAAGAAAGGATAGGGAAAGGGGCGTCCGTCATCCTGCTTCATGGATGCGGCGGATAAAAAACCGCCAACGACCTTTTATGATCGTCGGCGGGATCGGCCCGAGTGCCCTTGCAGGGAAAATACAAAGATGCCGCCTTTTTAAAAAAAGGCGGCATCCAAAAAACTTCTGTTATTTTTCAGAAGGTTGTTTCCAGACAGCCCCTTATCCGGACTTGCCGGAACGTACCGGCGGCAGATGGTCTTTCAGATAACGCATGCGGGCAATCGAGACATTGGCGCGCAATGTCGGATCGGACAGCATGTGCGTCCCCGGCAGCAGCATCAGATCATACGGACGTCCCGCCGTAATCAGGGCACGCGTCAGCTTCAGGGTATTGATGAAATAGACGTTATCATCCGTCACCCCATGGATCAGCATCAGGGGACGGGACAGGTTCTTTGCGTATGTCAGGACATTACTGGTGCGATAGCCAGCGACATCCTGATCCGGCAGTCCGAGATAGCGTTCGGTATAGGCGGTGTCATAATCGGAAAAATCGACCGGCGGCGCGCCAGCCACGCCTGCGCGGAACAGTTCGGGATGCCGCATGACCGCCATGGCGGTGAAGTACCCACCGAATGACCAGCCATAGACACCGACACGGTTCATGTCCATTTCGGGGAACTTCTGCCCCAGGGCCTTCACCCCGGCGACCTGATCCTCCAGCGGTGCATCGATCAGGTCATTCCTGATCGCGCGCTCCCAGTCCCGATCACGGCCCGGCGTGCCACGGCCATCAAGGCTGACGACAATGAAACCCTGATTGGCCAGACACTGTTTTTCCGCATGCATGCGCGGCGCGCGCAGGACTTCCTTGTATCCCGGCCCGGCATAGACCGACAGGATGACCGGCAGGCGCTGCCCGCGACGGAAATTGACGGGCCTGACGACCATCGCGTCATATCCCTGCGCCCCCACCGTCAGGAACTGCATGTTGAATGCCGGAAGGGCCTGCGCCACGTCGGGCAATGTCGCCGTTACCCGGCCGTCATGGTCCCGCAGCGTGACATGCACGCTTCCATCGGCGGCGTTGAAGCGGTCGATAAACGCGTCATGCTGGTCCGACGTGAAATGCACCTGATGCAGCCCGGCATCCGTCGCCAGCGGCGTTATCGCCCCGGTATCCAGATCCTGCCGATAGACGGCCGTTCCCATGCGGTCCGGCGTCGCCGTGAAGGTGATCGCATGATGCGCCTCGTCAACATCGTCAAGCGAGGCAAAAGGCAGGTCCGCGGGAGTCAGCACGTGGTCGAGCGTGCCGTTCGCATGCCGCATCTCCAGCTGCCACTTCCCGCTGCGTTCCGATGCCCACAGAAAATGCTGCCCGTCCTTCAGCCAGTGGGGCAGGGACAGGCCCGTGGTCCGCGCGGTGGGCGCGATATTCACCCATGCCGGGTCATGTTCCGCCAGCAGTTCGGTCGTCCGGCCCGTGCGCGGATTGACATCCAGCACCCGTTCCTCGCTCTGCGCACGGTTCATCACCACCAGTGACAGCCGCCCGGTCTCCTTCGACCAGACCACGCGCACGACATAGGGGTAGGCATTGTTGTCCCAGCGTATCCAGCGGGTATGGCCACCGTGGCGTTTTATGATGCCCAGACGCACCTTGGCGTTGGGCGTGCCAGCCTTGGGATAGCGAAAGGCAACCGGCGGCGTCGCGGGATTTTCAGGGTCCGCGATGTAATGCTCCTCCACCCCCGAAAGATCCGCTTCCTCATAAACGAGGGAGCGGCTGTCGGGCGACCACCACATGCCGTCATGACGGTCCAGTTCCTCGGCCGCCGCGAATTCCGCCACGCCATGGGTCAGGTCCGCCTTGCCGCCACGCGTGACGCGATGCGACCTGCCACTGTCAAGTGCTATGACATGGACATCATTATCCTTGACCGCGGCGATATAGCGTCCATCCGGCGACAGGCGCGGCGCGCCCCACTGATCGCCCGGCAGCGCCGAAACGCCGTGATCGGTCAGGTTCACCTTCAGCAGCCGTCCCGCCTGGCTGGCGATGGCGGACCTGCCGTTGTCCGCCACCTCGAACGCGGTCACGCCTGTCATCGTCAGGCGCGCGCGTTCGCGCCGGGCCTTTTCCTCAACCGACAGGTGCTCGTCCTTTGACGCCACATGCGTCAGGGCCGTTTCCTGACCGCTCGCGATGTCATAAAGCCACAGCTGCAGCGCAGTATCGCGCGGTCCACTACGCAGGAACAGCGCGCCACGCCCATCGGGCGTGAGCGTCGCGTTACGTGGAAGACCCAGCGAATACCCCTGGGTGGCGGCACTCTGCGCAAAGCAGTCAAGCGAGGTATCGGCCGCCCGCGCCCCGCCATGCCATGCCGCCAGCAGCAGGCTTCCCATCAGCAGGTTGCGTGCCGACTGCCTCATTGTGCAATCGTCCGGGGCTTGAGGATATCGGCCAGCATGTCGGGCGTGTTGGCGATACGTTCCAGCCGGGGATAGCGCAGGCCCCCGTGATAGGCGATGGAAACCGTCTTGTAACGGTCACCCGCGCGGATCAGCAGGCGGATCGGCGCGCTTCCTGCCGCGGTCGCCGCGGTGATCGCATCCGACAGGGTGTCCCCGTCGTATGCCAGGTCGTTAACAGCCACGATTTCCTCGTCCATCGTCAGGCCGGCCTGCCATGCGGGGCTGTTCCATTCGACGTTCAGCAGCTTGCCCTTCTGGTTGACGGCGAAGCCGAGGGAGAAGGTGTAGTCGTTCATCTTCAGCAGCGCCTGACGCGCCGACTGGTAGGCGGAGGGCTCCTTCGCGTAAACCAGCTTGTAACCACCGCGCGTCAGCCCCTCCAGCGGTGCGTGCTGGGTCACCACATCCACGCGGTCATGCAGGAACTTGGCCCAGTCGTACGGCTGCACCGCGTTGAGTGCCGCGATCATGTCCTCGCGGCGATAGGTATGCGTCACGACGCTGCCGTCATCGACGCCGAAGAACTGCCGCGCCACGTCATCCAGCGAATGCTGCCCGTGTGAAAGCTGGCGCAGGAGCGTATCGGCCTCCAGCCACAGCAGCTGGCCTTCGGAATAGTAATCCTCGCTCCGCTGCCAGCTGCGCCATGACAGGGAGGTACGCCGCGCGATCACGGGATCATTGGTCGTATCGACCAGCGGACGCCACAGGCGGCCGGCACGCCCGTCATAGGTCGCCGCCACCAGCGCAATCGCGTCAAGGACCTGCGGCTGGGTCATCAGGCCACTGCGCGCGGCAAGGACATATCCCCAGTACTGGGTCTGGCCTTCATAAATCCACAGCAGGGAACCGCGATGCGGGGTATTGAAATCGGCCGCCCACAGATCCTCGGGGCGACGGAATTTGCCGTTCCACGAATGGGTGAACTCATGCGGGAGCAGATCGCGGAAGGGGAAGGTCTTGTCCCATTTCGTGAAATAGCCGCGCGGACCGCTGTTTTCGCTGGACTGATGGTGCTCAAGCCCGATACGGCCCAGCTCCTCCGTCAGGGCGAGCAGGAAGTCATAATGCTCGTAATGGTGGGAACCAAAGACCGCGTTGGCCTGCTGGACCAGGTTGCGGTGCGCCTGGATCTGGTCCGGCGTTGCCTCCAGCTCCTCGGGGCGGTCGGCGATGACGTTCAGGGCCACCGGCGCGCCATGGGCGGGCGTCAGGTCGAAACGACGGAAGTAATGACCGGCAAAGACGGGCGAATCAACCAGGCGGTCAAACGACGTATCCTGGAACGTGACGCTGTCCCCGGGCGCGGCACCCGCGCGTGGACGCAGCGCGGTGCCGTACTGCCACCCATGGGGCAGGACCAGCGTGGGGGACACCGTTATGTCGCGGGTGTAATATCCCGCCGGGTACAGGGCGACCGCGTTCCACTGCACATTGAGCATGTCGGGCGTCATCACCACGCGTCCGACCTCTGGCGACACGGGCGTCAGGATCTGGAAATCCAGCGTCACGCTGCTGGTGCCGGCGGACACCGGAATATGAAAGGCGCTGATGTCAACCGTATCGCGAAGCCATGCGACACTCTGGCTGCCCGCATGGACGGACAGGCCGCCAAGCTGCGTGATCGGGCCGGTAGGCGAATGGTCGCCGGGCAGCCACATCGGATACCGGACCACCAGATCCCCGCCATGGGCGGAAAGTTCGGACGGGACCGGAACCGTTTCATGCACATTATAGATGTGGCGGGCAAGGTCGGTTCCGTCCACCTTCAGCGCGATGGTGCCCGGCATATGCACGTCACGGGCGGGGGGAACCGCGGGGGGCAGGGCGAGCTGCTGCGGAGCGGCCGCGCGGACCTCCGCAGCAGCGGCATTCATCGCCACGAAAACCGCCAGTCCTGACAGGCCTGTCAAAAGAATAGACCGCAAAACGCATACTCCAGAAATATTGAACAGGTCATTGCGAACATCAGAAACCGCCTCCCGGACGGAGCAGGAAAAAACATTCCTGCTCCCGCCAGGGAGGGGCCATTACATTCGGGTAATTACCAGATTTTCACACGGGCTTCCGGCTTGATGTAAAGCGACTGTCCCGGCTGGACATTCCATGCCTTGTACCACGCATCGATGTTATGCATCGGCATGTTCACGCGCGCGCGCGGCGGCGAATGCGGATCGGTGATGACGCGCTGGCGGATCGTGTCGTCACGCAGCTTTTCACGCCATACCTGCGCCCAGCCGAGGAAGACCCGCTGTTCGCCGGTCATGCCGTCGATGACCGGCGCCTTCTTGCCCTTGAGGGAAGCATGATAGGCATCCAGCGCAAGCGTCAGGCCGCCAAGGTCGGCAATATTCTCGCCCATTGTCAGCTTGCCGTTCACATGCACGCCCGGCAGGACCTCGAACGCGTCGTACTGGGTCCCGAAACGCGCGGCAAGCTGGTTGAAGCGCTCCTCGTCCTTTTTGGTCCACCAGTCGCGCAGCTGCCCCTTTTCGTCGAACTTGCGTCCTTCATCGTCAAAGGAGTGGGTCATTTCGTGACCGATCACGCCACCGATCGCCCCGTAATTGACGGCCATGTCCGCCGACGGGTTGAAGAAGGGCGGCTGGAGAATGGCGGCCGGGAAGACGACTTCGTTAAAGACCGGGTTGTTATAGGCATTGACCGTCTGCGGCGTCATGTCCCATTCATCGCGATCCACCGGCTTGCCCAGATGGTTCAGCCAGTAATTCCATTCAAACGCGACGCCCCGCGCCGAATTGCCATAGGCATCGTCCTTATGCACGGCAAGGCCGGTATAATCGCGCCACTTGTTGGGATAGCCGATCTGGATCGCGGAACTTTCCAGCTTGCGGATGGCTGCCTTGCGGGTTGCCTTTTCCATCCATCCATTGTGCTTGAGACGGATCCGGAACGCTGCCTTGAGCTCCTGTGTCAGGCCCACCATCTTGTCATGATAGGGTGCCGGGAAATACCGGCTGACATAGACCTTGCCCAGCGCCATGCCCATCGCTTCGCTGGTCGCATGTCCGGCACGTTTCCACCGCGCGGTCAGCTGGGGCTGTCCCGACAGGACGCGGCCATGGAAATTGAACGACGCATTGACGAACGCGCGGGGCAGGACCTGAGCCGCGTTGTCGGCAAGGTGGAAAGCCAGCCATGCCTTCAGCGTCTTCATGTCCGTCTGGGCAAGGATGTGCGCCTCGGCCGTGATGGCGGAAGGCTCGCCCACGATGATGTTGTCCGAATGAATGACGGCATCGGGAACGCCCGCGGCCTGCAGATAGGACAGCCAGTCGAAACCGGGCGCCTTTTCCTGCAGGGCAGCCAGCGTCATGGGGTTATAGATCTTGTCAGGATCGCGCATGTCCTGGCGGGCCCAGTGCGCCTGCGCCAGCGAGGTCTCGAGCTTCACGATCGCGTTTGACGCCCCGCGCGCATCCGGCCAGTGGATCAGGTTCAGGACCTGCGACACATAGTTCTGGTAGGCGGTTTTCTTGGCCTGCATCTCGGGCTTGAGGTAATAATCCCGGTCCGGCATGCCCAGGCCCGCCTGATCCAGCGTCAGGGTATATTTCGTGGGCGTGCGGGCGTCGGGCTGGATGCTCAGCGCGAAAGGCGTGAACTGGTACCCATACTGCGCCGTGCCCGACAGGCTGGCAAAATCGGTGGCGCCTGCGATCGCGCGTATTTTCGACAGGTCGTCGGAAAGGGGATGGATGCCCCGCGTCTCTATGGTCTTTTCATCAAGGAAAGTTGCGTAAAACGTTCCCAGCTTCTGTTCGATCGTCTGGGGATCCTGCACGGGATGGGCCGACAGTTCCTCCAGAATGGTTTTCACCCGCGTGCGCGACAGCTCCGCCAGTTCGTTGAACGGACCGTACGACGTCATGTCAGGGGGGATGACGATATAGCGGACCGCCGTGCCGTCCGCATATTCGAAAAAGTCGTTCCCGGGGGCGACGGCTGCGTCGCGGCCGGCAAGGTCAAAGCCCCAGCTTCCGAAATTTTCGGCCACGTTGCCGTCCGAAGCGGCAAAGGATGCCCCCGCACCGCAGGTCGCCAGCAACGTGGCCCCCATCAATCCGGCGCGTATGGTACGTCCTGTCTTTCCTGCCATTATATCTCTTCCCTGTTGCGAGAGCATGATTGAGCCGCGACATTTTGACCTCAAAATGGAATCACGACAATACGCCCACACATATAAGAAACCTGAAGTTCACATCGGGAAATGCATATCTGACAATGGGATGTATCATATTCAAATAACAGTCTTTCCAACCGGAATGGGGACACCGCGAGGACTGTTATCCGTTGTTGATTCGTATCGATAATCACAAAAAAAAGCGCGACCCGTTTCCGGATCGCGCCATGATCAGAACTGCGCGGAGACAGATCCGAAGAATTCCCGTGGCGCCGCCACGTAAAGGATGGGATTGTCATCCCCCTTGAGGCTCGCGGCCCCATACACGCCGCCGATATAGTTCTTGTTGAAAAGGTTGGTAATCCCGAACGTCGCCTTGATATTGCGGGCAAACCCGACCTTGCCGAAATTGTAGCTGCCGTTGAGGTTTGACGTCCAGTAGGCCGGAATATACTGGTCATTCAGATAGGTGAGGGGACGCCCGCCCGTATAGGTCGCGTTGAAGTTGAACATGGCGCGACGCCAAGTATAGCTCAGGTTCGCCTTGTACATGAACTTGGGATAAAAGACCTGATGCCTTCCCTTCAGGCTGGTCCCATTGATGCTGCCTTCATAAGTTGCATCATTCCAGCTGAAGCTGTTTGTGATTTCCAGTCCCTTTACCGGACGCACGGCCGCCAGCACGTCAGCGCCATTCATTGATTCGCGGCCGACATTCGCAACTTCGCTATACTGGTTGGTGGTTGGGCCGGATGTCACGGTCGCCAGACGGTTGTAATAATCCGTGTGGTAAAAATCGACGCTGGCAGTCAGCATTTTTGAATTGTAGCGATACCCCACGACATAGTTCCAGGTCCGTTCCGGGCGCAGCGTTTTCTTGTTCTCATTGAAAACGGTCTGGGCCGGGTTCGATGCACTTCCCAGTCCACCCCAGACGGTCCCGCTGCTCTGCTGGGTGGAATAGTCGTACGCGCGCATGTTTTCCGCGATATCGAAATAGACTTCGTGATTTTGCTTGAAATGATAATCCCAGTTGAAATGCGGCAGGAACGCGTTCGCGGCGGTCATGCTGCCATTCGCCGGATGACTGTAATAGGTATTCCAGTCCGCAAGGCCGGCCGTATCATCCATCTTCGTGCCGCCATGCGTCGTCTGCAGCAACGACCGGAAACCGGCGTTGATGGTCATGCCGGGAATGATATGATAGGTATCCTGCAGGTAAAACTGGAATGTATTTGTATTAAATGCATCCGAATACCAGGTTGATGCCTGGCTTGCCCGGAAATCCCCGACCGAGTTATGGGCCTGGTCCACGCCGTCCTCATACAGGCGCATCGGATACGAATAATCGACATTTTCATACCAGATGCCGGTCTGGATATCGTTATCATGGACCTTGATATCGAAACTCTGGGTAAAGCCGATGCGTTGCGTGCTCATATGGCCCGTTTCCATCGCCATGTCGACACCAGAGGTTGGCGAGACAAGGTACGGGTTGGTGCCGCTATAATCGCCGCTGGACACATGGGCATAGGCCACGGTCTTGGACGTCACATTCGGGAACAGCTGGAAATCCGCCGTGACAGCCGACAGGTAATTACGCTGCGTCTGCGTGCCGTCATAGGCATAATCGCCAATTTCGTCATTCGTCAGGATACCCTGAAGATTGGCGGGCACGCCGCCATTCTGGGCATAATAGGCGTATTCCTTGGCCAGGGCGTAATTGGGTTTCAGGAAAGTCGTGTTCCGCCCCTGCGTTTCCCAAAGCCCCTTTGTCAGCCCCATATAGTTGTACTGTTCAAAATTGGAATAATCGAAAATCGCCGTTATCTTGCCCCGATCGCCGACAGGCTGGACCAGCTTGAAATTGGCCTGCTGTTCCAGCTGATAGCCAAAGCCTTTCCACAGGTCCTGATCGGTCCGGGCATAGGAAGCATAGAATTTCGTCCCGGTCGAATTCAGGACGCCACTGTCAACGCGACCGAACGTGCGAAAGGCATTATAGCTGCCGAACGTCTGCCCCACACGCCCGCCTGCCTTGCTCAACGGATCGGACGTGGTGTAGGTCAGCGCCCCGCCAAGATTCTGCGCGGATGGCGTGTCCACGGCCCCGGCCCCCTGAGAAACCGTCATGCCCGACAGGTTTTCCTGAATGACAGCTTCATCAACGGTCAGGCCGTTGATGTTCCCGAACCCCTGTTCGCCCATGGGAATGCCATCAAGGGACGCACCGACCTGATTACGGCTGAACCCACGGATATAAAGGGTATTCGCCACGGTATCGAGGCCAAAGGCATCATCGGACGCGAAGCTGACGCCGGGGGTTGTCATGGCAAGGACCTGATTGGGGCTCGTGCCTTCGACGAAATGGTCCATCTGCTGACGCGTTACCGCCTGTACCGCCCCGTGGGAACGGATGCGCGACACACTGACCTTCAGGGTTTCCGGGGCTGAATGCGGGGTAGCCGTGCTCTGACTATGGGCAGGGCGGGCATGCGCAGCCTGTCCCCCAGCAGCCGGCCGATGAAGACGATGGGCAGTCGCGGCAGTGGATGTGGCCTTTCCTGCCTGCGTCGCAGCCATGGCGGCAGAACCAACCGACAGCAGCCATAAAAATGCAGAACCTGCCAGCACCGGCCGACAGGACAGACGAATTTTTTCCCGCCTCGCTATATTTGGCATAGAGGACTTTTTCCAATCACAGCCATGACGTGATGCCGCATCGGATTACTCCGTGTCCTGCACCGTCATATTGTTGATATTCACGCCACGGCGTGAGGAAAAAGCACGGAATGTCTTACTCATTATCCCCCCTCGTACGGCATTGCCGACTACCGCAGCATGATTTCACGATGAAAATCATTACAGGGTCAGAAGAGGGAAGATTCAACGCAGAAAAAAGACAGCACCGAGCAAACGCGCTTTTTGTGTTCAAAAAGCAACATTCGTCAGCCTATCTTACAAAACATCAGATGTGATTTTTACAAACTTTTCCGCATCATGCCGTCGCGGAAAAATAGCCTGTTATCTGACTGTTATTTTCAACCCTTTCAAAATAGATTTAATATATTTCCCAATCATATCAGAAAACCGAATCAAAAGGAAAGATAAATTCTCATTCCACAGTCGCACCAAACCGAGACATCGGCTTACCATTTTGAAAATACAACGTTTTTCCCGTTGAAGAGACGGCTCTCTTGACACAAAAAATTCACGAAAACTCTGTTTTGTGACGTTTTGCGTCCAAATGGGGCTAGCCAACAGGAAAAAAGTAATATCCTGAACACCTTAGGAAATTTTCACGAACATAAAATATGAAAAATATGTTTTGAAGTTAATGATATTGCAAACTTAGAGAGACGACACAATTCTGCCCATGCGAAACTTATTCAAATTTCGATTTAATGACGAAAATAGTATAAGGATTTTGAATTAACGATTTGTCTTCCGGATGCCCGAAAAACAGCCATGTGCAGCCTTCGGATTATCCATCTGCCTGAGGGAAGGGGATTGAAGCCCCTGACAGGAGAGAAAAAGCATTTTCTGCCTATCTCGATCCCGGAAGAGTCTGGCACGACGCTTTGCCTGTCGGCAGCAGGTTCTTATTTCTGTTTTTCCTCATCCAGCTCTTGCTGGACAGGCAGGCGCCCCTTCAACGCAGACAGCCTGCTCCCTGTTTCAAGGGAAACATGAGAGAAAAAAATAATCCCGGGCTTTCGATTGCTCGAAAACCCGGGATATTTCAATGCGTTCCGATCAGAGTTTTACGTTAACGCCGAACTGGAACGAGCGGTAGATAACACCCTTCTGCGACCAGGAAGAGTTGTAGAGGTAGGAACCATAGGTTCCATAGTCATACGGAGAGCGGAAGCCAAGCAGGTTATACACGTTGGCATAAACCGACCAGCGACGGTTGATGTTATAGTTAACCGTCAGATCCACATCCCAGTAGTTCTTGACGTGGCACTGTCCCTGCGGTGCGAAGGTCTGGGCATACTGTGTCACCGAGTTGGCGCACGACCCGCGGGTTCCAGGACCCGTCGCATCTTCAGCAACGGTCTTGTAGCCACTGGTGTAGTACACGGTCGGCGTTACGGACAGGTTCCTCCAGCTGAAGGTGTTCTGCCAGTTCGCACGCCAGCGCGGCGTTCCCGAAGCCGAGGTGATTTCCCACGGCCCTTCGGTGCCCGCGAAGTGCTCAACCTGGCCATCCGGCAGGGTCAGGTTGAAGCTGCGCACATACGTCGCTTCACCACGGCTGTACCAACGGATGTTATGCAGGAAGCCCGGCAGACGACGGCTGGCGTCAATATGCAGGTCAACACCATCGGTCGTAAGCTTGTTGGTGTTGACATAACCCATGTTGATGATGCCGGGACGGACCGGAGCATTCGGGTGCAGTGTGTCAACCACGTCTGGCGTGACCGTCACACCGGCCGGCAGCGCCTTGCCTTCCACGTAATCTTCCGCAACCGCGTCGTACGACACGGGGTTGGGGGCGATATAGTTGGACTTCTTGATGTAGTAGTAGTCAGCCGTCAGGCTCAGCCAGGGAAGGGGACGGATAACCGCGCCACCCGTGAAGTTGGTTGAGATTTCAGGCTTGAGGTCAGGGTTACCCGACGTGTTCAGACCCATGCTGTAGGCCTGCGCATACGAGTCAGCCGTGCCGTTGGAGTTCAGATGCTGGTTATGCCATGCAGGATCCTGAATGGTGTAGGTCACGTAACCAACGTTCGCGCCACCCGTTTCCGCGAAGCTGGGAACGCGGAAGCCGCGGGAGAACGTGCCACGCAGGGTGAACTGCTTGACCGGCTTGAAGTTCACGCCGACCTTTGGCGAGAAGTGGCTGTATCCTTCCGAGTAATGGTCATAACGGCCGGACACGTCGACGTTCAGCATCTTCACGATGGGAATGCCAACTTCGAAGAAGCCGGATTCAACCCAACGGCTGCCATAAGCATAGAACGGGTTGATGTAGCCCGCGTACTGCGCTCCGGGATCCGCCGGATTGGACTGGTTTGCACTGGGATCGTTCAGGGATTCGTAACGGACGTTGGCCCCGATCGCGAGGTCAACCATACCGCCCGGCAGACGGAACAGCCCCTTGCTGAGCGAAACTTCGCCCGAATATTCCTGCGTCTGGGCGTTCATCACGTTCTTGGGCGCGATCGAATTGAGAACCGACTTCGAATTCGCGGACGGATCCAGGAAGTTGTAGGTCCCGTTTATGATCGCGTCTTCAATGCCATTGATCGTGGGGACGCCAGTGATGGTCTGCTGCAGATCGGTGTTCATGCCAACAAAGTTGGCATCATATTTCCAGTCCGAACCCCAGTTGGAATGCGCGCTGCCGTTATAACGCACGGAGCCACGGAAGTTCTGGCTGTACTGGCTGGTTCTGGGAACCATGCCGGCAAAGGCATATTCCATTTCCGCCGCCTTGCCCTGGGAGGCATACGGATCGTTGGGGTTGAGCTGACCATTGGGCAGGTACGCCGGAATGGGCACGCTCAGTGTATTCGCCAGTTCCGACTGGGTGTAGTTACGCACGGTGTCATAGCTCAGCGGATCGCCGGAATACTGCGACAGGGCCTGCGAGTAGGTGAACATCGCAGTCAGCTGGGAATGCGACGTCACGTTGGCGGTGAAATGCGCCGTAGCCTCGATACGGCGGAGCGACGGAGCAATCTGGCTGTAATCGTGGGTGCTGTCCACAGTACAGGTCGTGCTGGTGGAACCAGCCGGCGTGCCCGTGACATAACCCGAAACCTCTTTACCCCTTGCGCAGCCCGCTGACGGATTCAGCAGCTGCCAGGCGCCCGTTCCGCTGTTGCCGCCATCGCTGGGACGGACAACCGGGGTCGTCGTGGCACCGAAGTTCTGGATCGAGCCATCGGCCCCCAGCGCGTTGGTGTCACCGTTGGTGCCGCCGATACCGGTCAGGTTGCTCGAGCTGTAGGGATAACCGACCTGACGGTTATACAGCGCGTCATCCTGCTGATATTCGGAGTTGATGTAGAAGTTGTAACCATCGCGCTCAAGATCGCCATGACCATAGGTCGCGTAAAGGCGCTGATGTCCCGCGTCCCCGCGCTGGCTCACGCCGCCTTCGGCATTTCCTTCAAAACCCTGGATTTCCTTACGGGTAATGAAGTTGATCACGCCCGCAACGGCGTCAGCACCATAGGTCGCGGAACCACCGTCGTTCATCACGTCGATCGTCTGCATGATCGAGGATGGCATCCAGTTGGTATCGACGAAGTTACGCTCACCATCATCCGACAGCGGATAATAGGAAAGACGCTGTCCATCCATCAGGACCAGGGTGGAGTCAGTACTCAGTCCGCGCAGTGACGGGGCCGACGCACCGCCAGCGAACGCGCCGTTGGCCGAGAAGGCGTTCGTCAGGTTGCCCGAACCGTTGGAAGCCAGAAGCTGCAGGGCGTCGGTAACCGTCTTGATACCACGCTTCTGCATGTCGCCGGCTGTGATGTGCGTAATGGGCGATGCGCTCTGCAGGTTGGGATCATGCAGCAGCGAGCCGGTCACGACGATGTTTTCAGACCGTGACGGCGGGTTGGCGGAGGCATCCGTCTGCGCCTGCGAAACTGCAGCCGCACCGGTGGAAGTCGCGGTGGTGCTCGTCGAGCCCGCGTTCGTAGTTGCCTTCTTTTTGCTTTTTTTGACAGTCACCTTGTTGTCGGTGGTTTTCGACGCAACCGTCTGGGCCTGTGCATAGGCCTGCGGCCACATCAGGACCCCCAGCGAAACGTAGGCCAGCAAGAAACGAGAATATCTAGAATCTATCGACAGCCTGCGTGATGATTTGAACATTAGCAATTCTACTCCCTACGACATCCAGTCGACAGCTAACACATGCATACATTTTGCGATGCGCCGATGGGCGAATTATCGGTGTTCTCATTACACAGTCGAAAACAACCTCGTTCAATAAGAATATACTAAAGTGTAACCTTACCCCACGTTGTGTTGCTCAAAGACAACACAACGTGGGTCATTCCTTTAAGTTTACATTCGTTTTTATTTAACGTTTCTGGACTGCATCCACTCTGTCAGCTCGGTACGCGCCCGGCCATAGATCTCGGCGTTGGAGCGTATCTTGTCGGCGGCCTGACGTGCCGCGATCAGGCTCCCGCGTGAGGAGTTGCTTGAGGGATTCGCCAGCAGGGCGGTTGCGATATCAGGATTCACGCTTTCCCCCGCCACGGCGGGAAGCAGTTTTTCCTGCGACCAGGGGGCCAGAAGCTTCCTAATGGCATCCTGATTCTTCAGGACGATATCCCACACCTGATCGGGATGCCCGCTTCTGCGCGCGACCGTGGCGAGGGACATGACTATGCGCCCGTTGGGGATGATGCCGCTATACGCCAGGGCGACGCTGCGCTGCATCAGCGCGGGATCATGCGCCGAAGCCAGTGCGCCGAAGAAACGAAGTTTCTGTTCGGTGTCGGGCGCCGTGCGGATGACCTTCTCGATCTGGTCGTACGTTTTTTCCGTCGCTTCGCTGCCGACGATGACGGCGACCGGCTCAATCAGGCTGGAGGGCAGGGAATTCGGCTTCTTGATGTATTTCTGGAACCGGACCTGTGCCTCGGCGATGATGTCACGATCCCCGAACTGACCCAGCGCCCGGATCACGCTCGGCCGCAGCAGCGTGTCGGTAAAGGGTTCGTCCGCGCGCACGTCCCAGCCCAGGCGCTGCATCTGTCCCTGCAGGACCGAACGGGCGAAGGCATGGAACTGTGCCTGCGCCGGCGTACCGGTCATCATGGTATCCAGCGCCATCAGATGCGAAATCGTATCCTGCCATACGGCGATATCGTTTTCATGCGTGGCGGGCAGGTTGGCCACCAGCGACAGGTAATCCTTCAGCGACGCCTGCCCGGACTGGAACAGGGCGAATTCGTCGCCAAGGATGTTGGCGCGATCCGCCGGCCCGAAGGAGGCGAAATCCTTCTGCAGCAGCGCGAGCGAGGCCGCGTCATAGCGCGTCCGGTAATACCCGTTTTCGCCAAGGTTGATCTTCACCGCCTGATCACATCCCGCGACACGCAGCGTGACGGGGCTTTTGCCAAGAACGGTTTTCTGCACGGTGGCACCCGTGGCGTTGCCGGCGACAACGGGGATCTTCCACTTCAGCGGCGCTGCATGCGGGTCATGGATGCTGAAGCGGCTTTGCGTCAGGGTCAGGACCGTATTGCCACCGACACAGCGGCGCGCCACGTTGACCTGCGGAATCCCGGGCTGTTCCACGAAAGTGCGGGCGAGGGGACCGACATCCTGTCCCGAAGCATGCGACAGCGCCTTCCAAAGGTCGTCGCTGGTGGCGTTGCCATAGGCATGGGCCTGCATGTATTCGCGCATGCCGTCGCGGAACCGGTCTTCGCCCAGCCAGTTCTCGATCATGCGGATGACCTGCTCACCCTTCTGATAACTGATGCGGTCGAACGCACTGCTGGCTTCGCTGACATCATGGATGGTCTGCTGGATCGGATGGGTGGTCGACTGCGCATCCAGCGCCATCGCCGCCTCACGATCGGAATGCTGCCGGGGCCAGATTTCCCATCCGGGATTGAAATGATTGGTGGCCTTTGTTTCCATCCACGAGGCGAAACCTTCGTTCAGCCAGATGTCATTCCACCATCCCATGGTCACAAGGTCGCCCGACCACTGATGCGCCATTTCATGCGCCACCACCAGATAGACCCATTCCTTGGTTTCGGGGGAGCTGTGCTTGGGATCGAAAAGGACCGCATTGTCGATGAATGTCATCGCGCCCCAGTTTTCCATCGCGCCGGCTTCGTAATTGCCGGGGATGGCGATCAGGTCCAGCTTGGGCAGGGGATATGAGACACCGAAATACTGGTTGTAGTACGGCAGGATCGCGGTTGCGGCACCCAGGGCGTATTCGCCCTTCTTTTCCTCACCCGATGGGGCATAGACATTGATGGGGGTTGCGCCGGCATTGCCATGCACCGCGCCCAGATCGCCCGCGACCACCGCCAGCAGGTAGCTGGACATGCGGGGGGTCGTTGCGAAATTGACGTATTTCGTGTCGCCCTTTTCCTTGGAAACCGAGGTGACGGGCATGTTGCTGACAGCGGTATAGGAACGCGGCACCCGCACGCTCAGCTGATAGGTCGCCTTGAAGGACGGCTCATCCCAGCTGGGGAACATTCGACGGGCGTCGGCGACCTCGAACTGGGTCACCAGCATCCGCTTCTTCTTGCCCTTTTCGGTGCGGTAGTCATCGTAATAGATGCCATTGGGCGTCTGGGGGATCGGCCCGCTATAGCGGATGGTCAGCACGTGCTTTCCTGCCGGAAGCTGCCCCGGCACCGGCACGGTCAGGGTGGCGGTCTGCGCGGCCTCGTCCTGCGTGACCTGCAGCGGGGTGCCATCGACGGTGGCGGCCTCCAGCTTCAGTCCCGCCTGGTTGAGCACGATCCGCCCCACGGGACTTGTCACGGTAAGGTCGATATCCTCATGCCCCTTCAGCACGAGGGCCTTCATGTCCGTATCGACACTGATGCGATAGGCTGACGGAACGACGCTCCGTGGCAGGCCACCCGGCGTCAGGTCGGAAGAGGAAGCGGAAGAAGAAGGCGCGGCTGCCTGGGTCGGGGAAACGCATGCGATCCCCCCTGCGACCAGGGTAAATACCGACAATATATGACGCATTGAAAATTTACCCGACGCGTCGTCATCTGCGAAACGCACAATATCCCTCCTTGCGGAATGTCATTTCCCCTCCTGTCATAGACATAAACCGTTACGGTTCCATATTTTTTTATGTGAAATTCATTAAAATAAATACAGTTCCGGCCACGCGTTCCGCGAAATTCCGCCATCCATGACCTTTCATCGCAGGCTTGTGTTCCCGTTTTTTGCAGGGGCCGGCAGGGCAGGCGGACGCCATTTTCCGGTCCTGGGGAGGGTCTGGCGTTTTGACCGTTCGGAATGACGGGTTGCTATGATAAGGGCAGTGCGACAACAACGTCCCATGGGCAACAGTGGAGTGGAATGACGTGACACGGCTTTCCTGGCGGCGGCTGCCGTCGCTGGCAATCATGATTGCATGCGTATCGACCGGCGCGATGTTCGACAGGTCATATGCGGCGGATACAGCGCCCGCGCCGGCAAAGGCGGGATCCCCCGATGCCGACGCGCTGACGGTACAGACCGGCAACGACATTCCCGCCCATGTGGTTTTCCCTGACAGCGCGCGCAACTATATCAAGCGCGACGTCATGATCCCGATGCGCGACGGCGTGAAACTGCATACGGTCATTGTCATTCCGAAAGGGGCCACGCAGGCGCCGATCCTGCTGACGCGCACGCCCTATCACGCGTCGGCCCGGGCGAACCGCATTCCCGACGCGCCGGACATACGTTCGATTCTGCCGCAGGGGGACGATACCTTCGTCGAAGGCGGCTATATCCGCGTCTTTCAGGACATCCGCGGCAAATACGGATCGGAAGGGGATTATGTCATGACCCGTCCGCCGCGCGGTCCGCTCAACCCGACCAAGACGGACGAGACGACGGATGCGTGGGATACGATCGAATGGCTGACCCATAACGTGTCCGAAAGCAACGGGCGCGTCGGCATGCTGGGATCGTCCTATGAAGGATATACGGTGGTCATGGCGCTGCTGGACCCGCATCCGGCCCTGAAGGTCGCCGCCCCCGAAAGCCCGATGGTCGATGGCTGGATGGGCGATGACTGGTACCATTATGGCGCGTTCCGCCAGGGTGGCCTGGACTATTTCACCATGCAGATGACCGAACGCGGATCGGGAAAGGCCATCCCGCGCGTCGACCATGATGACTATACCAATTTCCTTGCCGCCGGTTCGACCGAACAGTTCGCGCATGATGCCGGACTGGACCAGTTCCCGTGGTGGCAGCGCATGCTGGCCCATCCCGCGTACGACAAATTCTGGCAGCAGCAGGCCCTTGACCATCTTCTGGCGCAGCGCAAGGCCACGGTCCCGACCCTGTGGGAGCAGGGGCTGTGGGATCAGGAAGACATGTGGGGCGCCATTCATGCCTGGCAGGCCCTTCAGGCCACGACGCCTGCCGTTCCCAATGTCCTGATCATGGGACCATGGCGGCACAGCCAGGTGAATTACAACGGTTCGTCGCTTGGGCCGCTGCAATGGAATGGCGATACCGCCTCGCAGTTCCGCCATGACGTCCTGCGGCCATTCTTCGATCAGTACCTGCGTCCCGGCGCGACCCCGGTCCATCTGCCCGAAGCGATCATCTATAACACCGGCAAAAACCACTGGGACTATCTCGATCGCTGGCCGCTGGCGTGCGACGGACACTGCCCGCATCCGCTGCAACCGTTCTTCGTGCATGCGGAACATGGGCTTTCCACCCGCCAGCCGGATCATGAGGAACAGCCGTCGGACCGTTATGTTTCCGACCCGCAGCATCCCGTGCCCTTCATCGCGCGCCCGTTCTCCTTCGTTTCCGATTCAGATCGATGGAAGACGTGGCTGGTGCAGGATCAGCGCCAGGCCGAAAGCCGCCCGGATGTCCTGACCTATGAAACGCCGGTGCTGACCGCCCCGGTCAAGGTCAGCGGCGTTCCCATGGCGGACCTGTATGCCGCCACCACGGGCACGGATTCCGACTGGGTCGTCAAGGTCATCGACGTCAATCCGCCAACCACGGCCGACCGTCCGGAAATGGGGGGATACGAACTCGCCGTGTCCATGGATATCTTCCGTGGCCGCTACCGTCAGGACTTTGCAAAGCCCACCGCGATCACCCCGGGTCAGGTGACGCGCTACCGCTTTACGCTGCCTGCGGTCAATCACGTCTTTGAACCGGGCCACCGGATCATGATCCAGATCCAGTCCAGCCTTTTCCCGCTGTATGACCGCAACCCGCAGAAATTCGTCCCCAACATCCTGCAGGCCCACAAGGAGGATTACACCACGGCCACGCAGGACATCTACCATGACCGGGCGCACCCGACCGCAGTATGGCTGCCGGTCGTGCCCTGAGTTCAGCCAGATGCAGATTCCCGACGTCAAGGCGGACATGAAATCCATGTCCGCCACCGACAGGTCCGCCGCCTTCCGCGTCGTCCTTGCCATCGAGATATGGGAGAGGTTCGGCTTCTATGGCATGCAGGCGATCCTGTTGCTCTACATGGTCCAGAAGCTGGGCATGCACGATACGCAGGCCAACATGCTGTGGGGCAGCTTCGCCGCCATAACCTATGCCGCCCCGGTGGTGGGGGGATGGCTTGGCGACCGGGTGCTGGGATCGCGCCGGACGATGCTGGTGGGCGCCATGGTCCTTGCGACCGGCTATCTCCTGCTGGGCCTGATGAGTGGGGACGCCCATTCCCTCTTTATCGGGATGGCGACCATTTCGGTGGGCAATGGCCTGTTCAAGCCCAATTCATGCAATACGGTAAACATCATCTATCGTGACGAGCCACACAAACTCGATGTGGCCTTCACGATCTATTACATGTCCGTCAATGTCGGATCGACATTTTCACTGTTCCTGACCCCGTGGATCCAGCAGGCCTATGGCTGGGGCGCGGCCTTCATATCCTGTGGCCTGGGCCTGGGGCTGGGGATCTGTGGATATTTCCTGCGCCAGGCGCGGCTGTCGGCCATCGGCACGGCACCGGATTTCCAGCCGGTCCCCATGCGGCGCACGGCGGTGATATCCGTGACGATGCTGCTGGCGATCGCGATCATCGCGCGCATTTTCGAATCCAGTTCGATTCAGGGCCTGCTGGTCATCGCCTCCGGCCTGCTGATCATCGCGGGATGGATCGTCCTTTATTTCAGGGTGGCGTCCCATGAACGGCCGGGCCTGAAGATCATATATCTGCTGATTTTCGAGGTGGCCCTCTATTTCGTTTTCTATCAGCAGATGGTCACGTCGCTGACCCTGTTCACGCTGCGCAATGTGGGCAAGGATTTCACCCTGTTCGGGCTGAACCTGTTTTCGCTGTCAGCCGGACAGTTCCAGGGATTCAACCCGTTATGGATCATGCTGGGCACCCCCCTGGTCATCGGGGCGTACAACTGGCTGGGGCGCCGCGATGCCGACCTGAGCATCGCGGGGAAATTCGTGGTCGGGTTCGCCTGTGTCACCCTGTCCTTCGTGATCTGGTGGCTCAGCGCGCGCATGTCCTCCACCCCCTATGTGTCGCCGTGGTGGATGCTGATCGGATATGGTCCGCTTTCCATCGGGGAACTCATGCTCAACAGCCTCGGCCTTGCCGCCATCGCGCGCTATGTTCCCGCGCGTATCAGCGCCCTCATGGCGGGCTGCTTTTACGTGATGATCGGATTTGCGATGTATGTCGGCAGCATGGTCGCCAACATGGCCGCCATCGACAATACCGGGGGAAAGGAAGCTGATCCCGCGCAGACGCTGATGATCTATGGCAGCCTGTTCCGTGACCTTGCATATGTGGCGGGCGCGGCGACGCTGATCTTCGCGCTGCTGCTGCCGATCGTCAGGAAATGGGAAAGCGCGCACGCGCGGCAGGCGACAGGGCAGGGGTAGGCCATCCGGTCAGAGGCAGAGCATACGATCAAGAAAAGCCCGCGCGCGGGGACTGTCGGGCGCGTGAAAGAAGGTGGCGGCGGGAGCGGTTTCAAGAAGCTTCCCACGGTCCATGAACATGACACGATCAGCCACGTGCCGGGCAAAACCCATTTCGTGCGTGACGAAAACCGTCGTGATCCCCGCCGCGCACAGGTCGTTTATGATGTTTTTCACATCACTGATGGCCTCGGGGTCCAGTGCCGCGGTCGGTTCATCAAACAGCATGATTTCCGGCTGCATGCACAGGGCGCGGGCGATCGCAACGCGCTGCCGCTGCCCGCCCGATAGTTGCGCGGGATATTTTGCCGCCTGTTCCGCGATCCCCATCTTTTCAAGAAATTGCAGGGCAAGATCGCGGGCACCCACGGGGTCCGCATGGCGCACGATACGCGGGGCCAGCGTGCAGTTGTCCAGGACGCTCAGATGCGGAAACAGGTTGTAATCCTGAAAAACCAGTCCGACCATGCCCCGCAGTTTCACCAGATCCGTATTGCGGTCGATCACCTGCCCATGGATTGACAGCGTACCGCTGTCATGGGCTTCGATCCGGTTGAAACAGCGGATCAGGGTCGATTTGCCCGCGCCCGATGGGCCCAGGATGGCTATTTTCTCGCCCTTGCGGATTTCAAGGTCAATCGCGTCCAGCACGGTGAAATCACCATGATACCGGCTGAGCGCGCGCGTCCTCAGCACGACCGGCCGGGACATCGCGGATGTGGCCGGATCATTTGGGGGATCATCTTTCATGCACATGCCCCACATCCCACCCAAAGCGCCGTTCCATCCATTTCTGCACCATGATGAAGGACAGGACCATCAGCAGGTAATATACAAGCGCTGCCGCGTAATACTCCGTAAACTCGAAACTGCGTGCCACTTCCACCTGGGCTACGGAAAGCAGTTCATGCAGGGAAATGACGGATGCCAGCGACGTGGTCTTGAGCAGCGTGATGAAATCATTGATCGTCGGGGGCAGGGCGATCCGCAACGCCTGCGGAAAAATCACATGCCGATAGATCTGCCATCCCCGCATCCCCAGCGCACGCGCGGCGGCAATCTGTCCCGCATCGACAGAAGCGAGGGCGGAGCGGTTGATTTCAACCTGATAGGCGCTTTCGTTAAGTGAGAGGGATATCCATGCCGCAAGAAAGGGCGTGAACCAGGCATGCCGGAAAACGGGACAGAACTGCGGCAGGGCGTTCCATACGAACAGCAGTTGCAGCAATGTCGGCACGGCACGGAACAGATAGACATAAAGACGCAGGAACGAGCGCAGCAGCCCCGGCCGCCCATCCAGGCGGAGCGCCATGGGCACGGAAATCACGATGGCCGTCGCATGCGACGCCAGCGCCAGCCCGAGGGTCAGCGCCGCGCCACGCAGGAACGACAGGGACGTCAGGGCGCTGAAAAAGTCATGCCACGCGAAAACGCCGCCGTGGCCGGAGGACAGGGCAGTCGCATCCCCGGCGGCCAGCGACCACCTGCGGATGATGGCATTGAGCTGCCCGTCGCCAGACAGGCTGCCAACGGCACGTCGCAGGGCGTCGCGATCATGCGGGTTCTTGCGGATATACAACGCGAACTGCCGGTAATCGGGATCGTCCGCGCGCAGGATGACATGCACCCTGCCATGCAGCTGTTTCTGGCGGAAAGATACCTCCACATCCTGGCTGATGAAGGCGAAATCCCGTTCCAGAAGCACCTGCTGCACCACGGCGTCTTCGGTCGGATACTGGTCGATTTCAATGGGAAGGCGATGCCGCGCCACCAGGATTTCATTCTGGCGTTCAAGCATCGCGGCGTAACTTGTCCCCGCCTGCACGGCGACATGCTGTCCCGACAGATCCTCCATGCCGGCAATCGGGGCCGCCGTGACAGGCGCGACGACCACCATCGCCGTATCCAGGTAGGGCACGGCGTCAAAGTTTCTTTCCCGACTAGGCAGGCGCGCGACCCCACTGGCAACCAGCGAACATCTGTTGCCCATCAGCGCAGGAAACAGGCCGGCGAAATCCATGGAAGAGATATCAAGCCGGACATGCCAGTGCGTCGCCAGCGCCCGGGCCAGGTCGATATCCACCCCGGTCGGGACAGCCCCATCCGCGTGATCCATGAAGGTCATCGGGGGGAGGACCGGATTGGTACACAGCGTCAGGACGCCATCATGGACGAAACCCGGCAGGTCCACCGACTGCGCCATGACAGGACGCGCAATCAGGGACAGGAATACAAAAAAAACAAGGCAGAACAACCGGATATCCGTAATTACGCGACAGACGGAATATTTCAATACGATTCTTCCAGGATCGTACGGAAGGTTTCGATCATCAGGCTGGTGTCGGGGGAAGGGCGCACCAGGAAATGGAAACTGGTCATCAGGCGCAGGCTTTCAGGCCCGATATGACGCAAAAGCCCGTCTTCGACCAGGGGACGGGCATAGGCTTCCGGCAGGAAGCCGATATAATTCCCCGACAGGATCAGCAGCGCGCGCGCATCGACATTTTCCGCGCCGGCGCAGAACGTCATCTGTCCCTTGATCCTGTCCCACGCGGGGGAGGAGACCGCGCTGGAAACCTCGATCATACGCTGCTGCGTCAGGGTTTCCAGCGTGATCTCCTCTTCCGGCACGCCGGCAAGCGGATGGCTCGCCCCGCAATACAGGCCGAGGGATTCCGTAAATAACGCCGTGCTCTGCAGGTCGGGACGATGGGGGGCATGCAGCACGATTCCCGCCGTGGCGCGTCCGTCAAGGACGGCAAGCTCCACCTCCCGCGGGGAGGCCGAACACATGTTCATGAAGACCGACGGGTTGCGCGAGGTAAAGATCTTGATCGCGCGGATGACCGCCGTTTCACCATGGATCAGGATGTTATCGGGCATGTAGAAGGAAAAACGCCCCGACAGGATACCGCTTGCGCTGTTGATGCGCTGCTGGAAACGGTCGATGTCCGACAGAAGTTCTTCCGTTGCCTCAAGCACCATGCGCCCTTCGCCCGTCAGTGCGAAACCGCTGCGGCCGCGCTGGCACAGTTTTATGTTCAGACGGTTTTCCAGCGCCGATATGTCAATACTGATGGAAGACTTGCTTTTACCCAGCGCGATTTCCGCGGCGGAAAAACCCCCGCGCTCCGCCACGGTCCGGAATACCCGCAGCAGACGCAGATCAACTTCGGCAACCTGACCGCGAAATCCCCCGCTCCTGCGTCGTTTTGACGCCCGGCGCTGCCCGGAAGGCTGGGGTGGGGAAGAAAGGGTGGTCGGTTGGGCTGTCATGTGCGTCGGGATCCGTCCATGTTACCTGCGGCGGTTCTGTCTGAATGGGTCCAATCGGAACGATGTTACCTGAAAGGTGCCATAATCGTCTCTTATCCCCCTTCGTTTGTCCAGACAGTGCAACAATATATTTCTGGACACAAACAAGTTTTCCGGTTCCATAAATTAATGGAATTTCAAAGTGAACTCATTATCATTTTTATCCCGTCACGTTCCGGACGCTGATAGCGTTTTTCCCTGCCTGGAAAGCAGGTTGCTGTATCTGTTGAGGATTTTCACGTCATGAGAGCAAATCGCTGGTTCATCGACAGCGAAAGCGGGAACCTGTCTGATGTCCTTCTTTGCCGCCCGGATCATTATTCGTGGCTTCCCAGTAACGACATCGCAATCCAGACCATGGCCGGGGGACAGCGCGTCAATCATGCGGTCATGCTGTCACAGTTCGATGAACTGGTGGACGCCCTGCGCATGGCCGATGTCACCTGTCATTTCCTGACGCCCCGAAGCACGATGCCCTATGAGGTCTATACCCGCGACAGTTCCCAGACCACGCCATTCGGCACGGTCGTCACCAACATGGCCCGGCCAGAACGCCGCCCGGAAGAGGCGCAGGTCAGGCAGTTCTATGGCCCGGACGAAATCTGGAAAACCTGCACGCAGGGCCATATCGAGGGCGGGGACATACACTTCATACGGCCCGGCCTGCTGGTGATCGGCGTCAGCGGGGGACGCACGGATGAAGCGGGCGCGCGCGAATTCGCGCAGTGGTTCACGCAGGAAGGCTGGACATGCCGGCTGATCCGTTTTCCGGCGCATTTCCTGCACCTGGATGTCATTTTCACCATGGTCAGCGACGATACGGCCATCGCGGTCACGGATGTCCTGCCGGATGCCGACCTGCAATGGCTGCGCGAACAGGGCATACGTCTGCTGCCAGTCAGTTACAAGGAAGCAATGAATGACATGGGGTGCAATGTTCTTGCCCTTGGCAGGGGACGGGTCATAAGCCCGCGTCACTGCACCCGCATCAACCAGATGCTGCGCGGCGAAGGAATCGAGGTAATGACCCCGAATCTGGATCAGTTTTCACGTGGTGGCGGCAGCGTGCACTGCATGACCATGCCTCTGCGGCGGGACTCCCTCGCGACATGATCATTACCCGTATTGCATGGTAGAATATAATTTATGGAATATCTCATCCGCATCCGGCGCAACCATCAAAAAGAAAATGGCATGTCCCGCCTGCCATTGCCGAGCTGCGGCAAATGACCGTTCCATGCATGTTACGACAGTGTTTTTCACAACGAATCTTGATCGTAACGAATAACCTTGCATGATATGCGAACCTGTATATGGATCGGGGCCACCTTCCGCCCGTGCCCTGTCACAACAAGGAACGCATACATGAATACCCATGCGACTTTGTCGGCTGATGCCCGACGCGACCTGTTGGAACGTGGATATTCACGTCGCCAGTTCGGTCGCATCGGCGCGCTGCTGGGGGCAGGGATGGCACTGGCGTCGCTGCCGGGCAGGGCGGCGCAGGCCCGTGGCGTCGTCGCGTCGGCAGGCAATAACGAAGGCAAAGTGTTAATTGACAGTAACGAATGGTGGACCGGCCCGATGGAGGAAGGCGTGCGCGCCGGTTCCGCCATGGTGGCGCGGGGAAATCGTTACTGGCCCGGTCATCTGCGGCAGGACCTGATCAACGCCGTGGCGTCGGTTGACGGGGTACCCGCCGATCACATCATGCCATGGCCGGGATCGGGCGATCCGCTGTGCCGTGCGATCGTGACCTTCTGTTCCCCGCAGCGTGGGCTTGTGACCGTCAATCCCACCTATGAACCGTCGTGGGAAACGGCGGAATGGCTGCAGGTTCCCCTGACCAAGGTACCGCTGCGCCCCGAAAACAACTGGCGCCCGGATGTCCGCGCCATGCTTGCCGCCAATCCCCGGGCCGGGGTCTATTACATCTGTTCGCCCAACAATCCCACCGGGACGCTGACCCCGATCGAGGACATCGCGTGGCTGGTTGCCAACAAACCTGCCGGTTCGATCGTGCTGGTCGATGAGGCCTATATCCATTTCGCAGGCACACCCAGCGCCGCCACGATGGTGACGGCGGGCAAGGATGTTGTCGTACTGCGTACCTTCTCAAAGCTGTTCGGAATGGCCGGGCTGCGTCTGGGGCTGAGCATGGCGCGCCCCGACCTGCATGAGAAGATGATGCGCTATGATGGCTTCGCGCAGTCCTTCATGCTGTCGACGGTGGGGCTGGCCACCGGCCTGGCCAGCATCACGCGGGCGCAGGAAATAGCGCAACGTCGCGCGCAGACCACGGAAATCCGTGAAAAGACCCTCGCGCACCTGCGCCAGCGGGGCATATCCTATATTCCCAGCACGGCGAACATGTTCATGGTGGACTGGAAACGTCCCGCGCAGCCGGTGCGCGAGGCAATTTCAAAACAGGGCGTCGTGATCGGGCGCAACTGGTCCATATGGCCGAACTGCTCACGCGTCACCGTCGGCTCCGAAAGCGACATGCGCAGTTTCTGCAATGCCGTTGACGTGGTCATCGCCTGAACCCACGCGCATGAAACCGGGGGGCAACAGGCCCATGTCGACCACCACGCCAGACGTGCCCTCCATGCCGGAGAGGGCGCTGAGGCAGGAACTCGCCGCCGCCTACCGGCTGATTGCCCATTTCGGGATGACGGATCTTGTCTATACCCACCTGTCGGTGCGGCTGCCCGGTCCGCAGCATACCTATCTGGTCAATCCCTATGGCTTCCTGTTCGAGGAAATCACCGCCAGTTCGCTGGTGAAGGTGGATGCGGACGGCCATCCCCGGCAACCTACGGCATGGCCCATCAATCCGGCCGGCTTCGTCATCCATTCCGCCATCCACCGCGCCCGTCCCGACGCGGCCTGTGTCATGCACACCCATACGGTCGCGGGCATGGCGGTGGCCGCACAGGATCAGAGGATCCTGCCGGTCAACCAGATCAGCATGGAATTTCATGACCGGATTGGCTTTCACGCCTATGAAGGGATTGCCGCCGACGACAACCTGAGCGAACGCGAACGTCTGGTTCGCGACCTTGGGCAGCATCACGGGCTGATCCTGCAAAATCACGGCCTGCTGACGGTCGGGCGCAGCGTGGCGGAATGTTTTTACCGCATGTATTATCTTGAACAGGCATGCCGCATCCAGATCGCGGCGCAATCAACCGGAATGCCGCTGCATTTCCCCTCCCGGGACAGTATTTTACGGGCACGGCAGCAATTCGAGGATGATACGGACCAGGGACAGCTGATCTGGCAGGCACTGATCCGCAAGCTGGACCGTGAACAGCCTGATTACAAGGACTGAAGACGGCCCTGCGCTCCTGTTCGCGCCATGGGACAGTAAACGCGACAGCCTGACATTACGCCCATTCATTCCATTCGTTTGCGCCGTGCCGATGCGCAGGAAGCGCACGCACTGATCAATGCCAGTCCGGCAACGGAACCGGGCCGGGGTCCAGCGCGTCCTGACGACGCCGCGACCACGGATCGCCCCATCACACCGGCATCAGAGGCGCCAGACAGAGACGCCAGACGGGCAGGGGCCGGACATCGCCACCCCGAGCCAACATCCGACGATGGTTTTCCCTTCCAGCCATGCGTGATCATCCACGCACCATGAAAAATTGTTGTTACCACAACATATAGCATATTGCATATTTCCGGACCGTCGCGTTCAATGGGCACATACCAGCGTCCTGAGGCACCGAGCCATGTCCGACAGCCCATCCGTGCCCTCCCCCCCCGGCTGGCGCTTTGCCCGGCGGAACAGCACGAGCCCCAGCCTGCCGGACGTCCACGGCAGCATTCATGTCCCCGAGGCCACGGCCCCCTGGTGGCGCCGCTTCGCCGCGTTCGTGGGGCCGGGATACATGGTCTCCGTCGGATACATGGACCCGGGAAACTGGGCGACGGACCTGCAGGGGGGAAGCCTGTTCGGTTATCGCCTGCTGTCGGTCATCATGCTGTCGAACCTGATGGCCATCGTCCTTCAGGCGCTGGCGGCCCGGCTGGGAATTGTAACCGGGCGCGATCTGGCACAGGCCTGCCGGGACCATTTCCCGCCCATGGCAAGCAT
Organism: Novacetimonas pomaceti; assembly: GCF_003207955.1. Taxonomy (NCBI): domain Bacteria; kingdom Pseudomonadati; phylum Pseudomonadota; class Alphaproteobacteria; order Acetobacterales; family Acetobacteraceae; genus Novacetimonas; species Novacetimonas pomaceti. The sequence goes on along the minus strand of NZ_NOXG01000008.1, from coordinate 35,429 downwards.
TGCATTATGGCTGTCCTGCGAACTCGCGATCATCGCCTGCGACCTGGCGGAGGTCATCGGCACGGCGGTCGCGCTGCAACTGCTGTTTGGCATTCCCCTGATCGGGGGAACGATCCTGTCCATCGGCGACGCGTTTCTCGTGCTTTTGCTGATGCGGCGCGGCTTTCGGTATCTGGAGGCATTTGTCATCGGGCTGCTGCTGGTGATCGCGGGCTGCTTCGTGGTCCAGCTTGTCGCCGCCGTTCCATCGCTGTCGGCGATCCTGCGTGGCTTCATGCCGTCTCCGCAGATCCTGACCAACAGTTCCATGCTGTATGTCGCCATCGGCATCATCGGCGCCACGGTGATGCCGCATAACCTGTACCTGCATTCGTCCATCGTGCAGACCCGTGATTTCCAGCACACCGTCGCCGGACGCCGCGACGCCATCAGGTGGGCAACGCTGGACAGCACGATCGCCCTCGTGCTGGCGCTGTTCATCAATGCCGCCATCCTGATCGTCGCGGCGGCGGCATTCCATGCCCACGGACATCAGGACGTGGCGGAGATTTCCGATGCCTATCGCCTGCTGTCCCCCGTCCTTGGCGTGGGAATCGCCTCGACCCTGTTTGCGACGGCGCTGCTGGCGGCGGGCACCAATTCCACGGTGACGGGCACGCTCGCCGGGCAGATCGCCATGGAGGGCTTCCTTCACCTGACGCTTCCCCACTGGGCGCGCCGCCTCCTGACGCGTGGCCTTGCGGTGCTGCCGGTCCTTGTCGTCATACCGCTGTATGGCGCGCGGGGGGTGGGGGAACTGCTGATGTTCAGTCAGGTCGTCCTGTCGATGCAACTGCCTTTCGCGGTCATCCCACTGATCATGTTCGTTTCCGATCGGGAGAAAATGGGGGAATTCACCATTTCCTTCCCGATGAAGATTTTCGCATGGATCGTTGCAACGACCATCCTCGTTCTCAATTTCAGGCTGCTGTGGGACACGCTCTCGGGGCAGTCATGAAAGACACAGGCGCATACGACGACGCAACAGCCCCTCACATCCGGGCAAAGGAGGGATCATGACAGAGCGGCATCGCGATATCGTCCCGACAGCCGTCCCGCTTGGCGGTCGGCATGCGGGACCGGATTACTGGTCCGGGCATCTCCTCATCATCGTGATGGCCACCCTGTGCGTCATCATGCTTTTCGTTGCGCAATAGGACCGCCGTCAGGTCATGGCGGCCTCATGCCGCATCGAAACATGAAACGAAATGCCTGCTTCTGGACGTTCGCATGCATGTCGATTATTTTCCGTTCCACGCCGGAGCCGGTTGAGCATCTGCTCCACAAACGCATACGAGACGGAAGAGCTGATGCCTGGCACATTTTACGACCTGCTTCTAAAGAACGGGACGGTTGTCCTGCCTGACCAGACCGTGGCGACGGACCTGTACGTGCGCGACGGGCGCATTGCCCGCATTGGCGGCACGGGGGAGGCCCGTCGCACGATTGACTGCACCGGCCTGACCATCCTGCCCGGCGTGATCGACACGCAGGTCCATTTCAGGGAGCCGGGTCCCGGCGATGCCGAAGACCTTGAATCCGGCAGCCGCGCCGCGGTGCTGGGCGGGGTGACCGGCGTTTTTGAAATGCCCAACACCCAGCCCCCCACCGATACCCCCGAAGCCGTCCGGGACAAGCTGGCGCGGGCGCATGGCCGGATGTGGTGCGAGCATGCTTTTTATGTCGGCGCCACGACCGACAATGCCGACCGGTGCGGCGAACTGGAAAAGCTGCCGGGTACGGCGGGCATCAAGATTTTCATGGGATCCTCGACCGGCAGCCTGCTGGTTTCCGACGACCGGATCCTGGAGCGGGTGCTGCGTTCCGGATCCCGCCGCGTGGCGATCCATGCCGAGGATGAGGAACGCCTCCATGAACGGCTTGGCCATCGCGTGGAGGGCGATCCGTCATCGCACCCGGTCTGGCGGGACGAGGAAACGGCAATGCGCGCGACCCGGCGCATCGTGCGGCTGGCGCGCAGGACGGGACGCCGCATCCATGTCCTGCATGTCACGACGCCAGCGGAGCTGGAGTTCCTGTCCGCGAACAAGGATATCGCCAGTTGCGAGGTCACGCCGCAGCATCTGACCCTTGCCGCCGAGGATGCCTATCCCGAACTGGGCACGCTGGCGCAGATGAACCCGCCCATCCGCAACCGTGCCGCCCGCGACGGGCTGTGGTTCTGGATGGGGCAGGGGGTTCCCGACATCATCGGCTCCGACCATGCCCCCCATACCACGACCGCGAAGGAACGCGCCTATCCCGCGTCCCCGTCCGGCATGCCGGGGGTGCAGACGCTGCTTCCCCTGATGCTTGACCATGTCGCCCATGGACGCCTGACGCTACGTCGCGTGGTGGACATGACATCCGCGGGTCCGCAGCGCCTTTTCGGACTGGTGCGAAAGGGACGTATCGCCGTTGGGTATGACGCGGATTTTTCCATCGTGGACCTCAATGCCCGATGGGAAGTCAGGCAGGACTGGCTGGCCTCGCGCTGCGGGTGGTCGCCCTTTGTCGGGCGCACGCTGACGGGACGGCCGGTGGGGACCATCATCCGGGGCCATACCGTCATGTGGGAAGGCGAACTGCCGGGCACGGCCATTGGCGAGCCCCTGCGTTTCGAGGCCACGGATCGGCCCCAGGACACCTGATCGGGTCCCATCGCGCATCCGTGGCGTAATTTGGCCGCCATGGATGCTCGCGCGCCTGATCCCGCCTTGCGCCATGTCCCATTCCGCCCCGATGACAAGGACATCAAAATCAATAGACAATTGAATATACAGACATGTCCCTGAACGACTTTTTCAAGATGGCACGGAATAACGCTGGATCATCGGGTCATCATGTCAAAAACCACATGTGGATGGTTTCATGCGCGGCCGGGGTGTTCCTCATTCTGGGCTGCGCGATGGAACAGGGGAGGGCGGAGCCTTCAACGCCCGATGTCTCACGCGAAATAGGCGCTCTCCAGACGGCCATGAAGGCCGAGGTGGGAACGCAGATCGTACGGACCAGCCCAGCCCTGACCAGCCACAGCCTGTCGCTGGCGAAGCAGCTTCTGGACAATGCCCATCTCTGGCCCGACAGCCCGCAGGTCATCCTGGTGGTGGACCGTTCCGAACGGGTGCAGAGACTGTGGGTTACCGTTGGGGGAGGGGACCTTGGCACCCTGACCTCCCTTGGCACGGTGCGCGTCAGCACGGGACGCCCCGGCCGCGCGGAACATTTCCGGACCCCGGTCGGCATCTTTACCAATGACGGGCAGATTTATGGATATCGCGCGCAGGGCACGAAAAATGAATTCGGCGTCAGGGGCAACGGCGGCAAGGGCATGCGGGTATGGGATTTCGGCTGGCAGACGACCGAGGACTGGCGCAGGAAAGGCGCGGTTGCCGTCGTGCGGCTGGAAATGCATGCAACCGATCCGGACCTGCTGGAACAGCGGCTGGGCCGCTCTGATTCCGAAGGGTGCATACGCATCCCCTCGCGTTTCAATACATTCCTTGACCGTCACGGCCTGATTGACCGCGACCTGGATAACCTTATCCGTGACGGGCACGAGGCGCGGGGCCTGCAGGCGTTGCTGGGGGCGGGGCATGTGTCCGCCTCCCTCGCGGGGGACAAGGTCGTCGTGATCGATTCCTCGCAGGTGGATGCGCTGGTTTCCGATCCGCAACTGGCGCGCAAGATACAGGACGATTTTGCAAAGTTCCTTGCACAATCGGCAAATCCTGCTCCTGCTCCTGCTCCTGCTCCTGCTCCTGCTCCTGCTCCTGCTCCTGCTCCTGCTCCTGCTCCTGCTCCTGCTCCTGCTCCTGCTCCTGCTCCTGCTCCTGCTCCTGCTCCTGCTCCTGAAGAAGGTCAGCCCGCGGACGAGGCTACGACAACCCTCTGATCCACAATTCATGAAATAAATATTTCATCATGTATTGTATTTTTCAATGCATCCAGCACGACACCCAAAGTATCGTGTAAATATTCCACCTCATTTTATGCTGGATCATATTTCGGGATTTTTCATCCCGATACTCCCGGCACCGATTTTCCATGGGCAGGTTTCAACCGGCAACCATGGCGACGTATTATCCGGTCAGGATATCGACCACGATCTCTCCCCAGACATTTCCGGGCAGCCCGTTAATCATTTCTTTAATGGAACATTATACGGAGGATTCTGGAAATCCGTCAGAAATTCCCAAATACATGTCAAAAATCTGTAACACAATGCCCTTTCGAACAAGGAGAACCCAAAATCCGGAATACTGACCGATCATGCATGTCAATCGCGTTTAGAGAAGAAAATTCAAAAAGATAATATTTATTTTTCCGTTTTTATATCTTCATCTTTCACGTATTCAACCTGAAATTTCCTGGTTAGATGTACATCCGGTCTATTTTTTTGATTGACGATCCGTTGAAGCAACGTTATCCCCGTCCGAAATTTCAACTTGCATAATACATTAGGAAAAGATCGGTAATGCGTGACTTTTACAGGATTGGCGCAAAAACTTTTTCCATCCTCTGCATTTCCGTTTCGATTTCGGGGTGTGTGACGGACCAGTCAGGAAATACTGCCCAGACCGGAACGGAACCCGGTGTCCATACCACCCGCAATCACGTCGTGGCTGGCCTGGCAAGCCTGATTGGCGGTGAATCCTTTGGTTCGAGCATCGGCAACATGCTCGACAACATGGATCGCAAGGCGCTGGCCCGCAAACAGCAGCAGCTCCTGATGGCGCAGGGCGATAACCGCACGGTCACATGGCAGTCGGACCATTCGGCCATGCGCGCCACCATCACGACGTCGAACACCCGCCAGGAAGAAAAGTCGATCCGCATCGTGCGTAACGCCAATGTCGCGGCACCCGGATCCATTCATGCGATTGGCGCGCGTTATCAGGTGACATCGGCGGCCCCCGTCTATCTTTCCCCCTCCACGTCAGCCACGGTTGCCATGACGCTTCCGACGCAGTCCACCATCATGGTTGTGGGCCAGCTGACAGGGCAGAACTGGATGCTGGTTTCACAGCAGGGACGCGCGGTCGGATATGTCACGGCATCCGCCCTGCATCCCATGACCGCAGCCAGCCGTCACGCGGCCAGCAGCGGCACGTTTGACCTTGATGCCGCGCCGTCGGCCCCGGCCAGCAAGACCGTGTCGTCTACCGTCAATGCAAGCGTCACCTGCCGCGACCTGAAGACCGTCGCCACGGACAAGGGGAAATCCAGCACCGCGACCGAAACGGCATGCCGTTCGCCGCAGGGCGTGTGGGAACTCAACTGACGTGAGGAGCAAGCGCATGATCCGGTCGGTCCTGCATACCCCCGGCGCGCGCCAGCGCCTTGTGGCCGGGGTGGCGCTGGCGATGGCGTTGATCCCCATGGCGGCACGGGCCGATGACGAAGCCCTGATCGCACGTTCCAGCGCCCGCCATATCGAGGTCTATGCCGCAGGTGGCGCCAACTGGTGCCAGCCCAGCCTGCACCTCAGGATGGTCCTGACAAGCGAAAGCGCGGACAGGGGCAATCCCGCGGCACAGGTCGAGCTTCTGGACAAGATGCGCCGGGAATTTGAACAGACCTGCCCGACAGCGGAACGCGCGGACGCCAACGTGTCCGAAGATGGAAACATTACCGGCCATTTTCACGCGGAACGCAGCTCCGGCTGGACTTTCGCGGCCGTGACGCCTCCCGCATCCACATCCCCGGCATCATCTTCCGCCGAGCCGCCCCCGCCATGGGCGCTGTCGCCTGACGGCAGCACGCCACAGGGCGCGGACGCCACGCCGGCACAGCCAACACCTGCCGCGACACCGCCAGAACCTGCGCCCGCGCCAGCCGCGCCATCAATCACGATACCGCCCGTGGGTGACCAGAATTACTGGGGCTATCTGCTGTTCGCCGGCAAAAATGACCCCTCGTTCCTTGCCAATCCCGACGTCCAGCGCTGCTGGGCGCAGGGCCATATGCAATCCGAATGGTTCCGTGCCGGCAGCGACGATTTCCGCCAGCATGAAATCCTGGAAAAAGCCGGCCAGGACATGCAGGCCCAGAGCAGCGTGATCGGGCCGAACCTCATTTACGCAAGCATCGAGACCGAATTCGGACATTACGATTTCCAGACAGGCACGTTTCCCATCGAAATCCATGGGGATACGCTCAACCTGTCAGGATCCTGCGCGGGCGATGGCATTCCCTCGCGCGTTCCGCTGCATGTACCGGACATGCAGAGCATCACCGGTTTTGCAATGTCGCCTGAGGATGCACGTAATTTCGAACGCAAACGCGAAAACTTTGGCTGGATGAACCGCCGCATCTGGGTCCTGATGACTTTCGAAGTCAATCCCAAGAGCGCCAGCGGCAATGGTGGACAGACGGCATATTCCGCCACGCTTCGCGGATATGCCGTCTATGGAAACAGCCATATGGAAACGCCGATTTACCAGGCGGGTCCGGAACAGATCGCGGCACAGCGCGCGCAGGCGGCAAAGGTCGCTGCCGAAAAGCGGCAGAAACAGCTCATGGCCCGTCGGGACAGCGAAATCCAGCAGCTGTCCAACGCCCCGCCGCCAGTACGCATGGCGAACTGGATCAACGATGACAAACCGGTCGAGCTGTTCCGTTCGCTTAACAATATCCGCGATACCCGTTTCGCATCGATGCAGAACAATGGCAGCCCGGTGGAGGCCAGTTTCCTGGTCCAGACAGACGGTTCCGGCCACAAGGACGTCGCCACCACCTGGCCCGGTCACCTTGACCTGACAATGGCTGATGAAAAAGCCACGTTCGGGGATGCCGGCTGGTATCTGGTGCGCGGTACCCTTTCGACCCCCACGACGGGTGATTTCCCCGACGCGCAGATGACGGTCGTGCGTGCGTATGCCTGCAAGCAGGCGCAGTGCGCCGACGCAACCGACCCCACGGAAATCGAAAACCGCAAGATCGCCAATGCCACACAGGCGGCGACGGGTGCTCCGGCACCCTGATTTTCCTGAATCCGGCCCCTTTTGCTTCTGACACCAACCGTTATGTTTTTTTCCTGACAAGGACCAAATGCAATGAAGAGCCTCCTGTCCTTCAATACGCTTATTACGCCCCAGTTCATGAAGATATTCTATTATATCGGCGTCGTGAGCTGTGTTCTGTCCGGACTGGGCACGTTCGTCGGAATACTTGGGCTTTTCATCAATTCAGCGGAAATGCTGGGACAGTCCACGACGCTGGCCGCCCTTGCCGGTCTGTTCATCGGGGGGATAGCCGCCCTTATCATCACCGTCCTGAGCATCATCCTGACGCGCATCGCCTGTGAAACCGTGCTGGTGGTGTTCATGATCCGTGACGAACTGGCATGGCAGCGCGAAAACGCGCAAAAGCGCGTCGCCTGATCCGGCAGAGCAGACAAAGGGACGATGACGGCCATGCTGACCCCCGGCACACCTCCTCCGCCAGGCGCTGCTGCGCTTGATTCCTCCATGTTGCTGCCGCCACTTGGCGAACTGCTGCCGCCAATCAGCCCCCTGATTCCCTCTGGGACCCTGCTGGCGGCAGGCGGGATCGCCCAGACCGCCGCTGGCGGTGACATGGGCGCCACGCTGAAGGCGGATGAAACGCTGGAGCAGCTGGGCAAGGGGCTGAAGGAATTTTCCGCCCGCACCTCCAGCTTCGTCGCATCGCAGGCGCCCAAGGTCCGCGCGGCCCAGCGTTCCGCCACCGAATACATGAACAAGGCGGCCCATGAACTGGGCAATGCGGAAAACCGCCGTTCCTTCGTGCAGAAATACCGCCGGTGGCTGATGGCCGGGGCAGGGGGCATGGGCTGCCTGCTGCTGGCCGGATGGGGCGTGATGCATCATCTGGCGACGGAAAAGGCGACGAAATCCGTCCATGACGCCCTGCTGTCCGCCCATCTTCTGGACGTGGTGCAATATGATGGGGTCAGCGCGTCTCCCTTTGGCACCGTGTGGCTGTCCGGTGTGAAATGGCACGTGACGCCGAATGCCGACATCACGATTTCCAGCCTTGGTATTTCCAATATCGATACGGCGCATCCGGTTCCGCACCATCTGGATATCTCGGCTTCGGGAATGGATATCCCTGTCCAGAAACTTCTCAACAGCGGATCGGGCATGATGATGCCCGATATCCTGAACAAGCTTGTCCACGCGACGGCGCGCGACGGATACAACAACCTGCGCGGTTCGTTTGAACTGGCCTACAAGCTGCAGGATGCCAAGTCGTTGATGGATATCCGGACCAGCGCCACGCTGGATGATTACGCAAGCTGGAAAGGCCATGTCGAACTTTCCCAGTTCTCGTCAGTCCTGCTCGACCCTTCGCTGTTTGCTCTGCTGTCGCAGAACAAACGGGGCATCAACGGTTTCCTCGTCTTCAACATCCTGCAGAGCCTGTCGCGGATCGGTGTGCAGAACGAGGACATAACGATCGACACGACGCCCCAGACCAGGCGGGAAAAGGAACTGCCCAATACGCCGCTTCCCGTGGATGGGTCCGATACCCAAAAGGACGGAATGATTGCCATCAAGGAAAACCAGGCCCGTCGGGCCGGCCTGTCGGATAAGCAGGCACATCTGGCGGCCCTGCTGGACACGGACAATCTTCCGGCCTTCAACCTGAAATCGGACAACAAGAACGCCGTGCCGCTTAACGAACTCAAGGACATGCAGCTGCCTGAACTTATGCAGCGCCTCAACGCCACGCTCAGCCAGATGTAAGGCGGTCCGTTTCCACGCGCCCTCGCAAAACGCCGCGCGGGGGCATCATGTCACATGTCCACCCGGCCCCGTTCCGTTGGCTGGGCGACATGGCAGCGGGAAGGACATGGACCTTCCCCATCCCGCATCATGTTTCGGGAGAAAGGCTGCCCCTCGGGACGGGGAGGGGCACATCCGCCACATGCCGGGCGGGCCGGCCCGGGCATGAGATCATAACATTATATTCTGAAATATGTTTTTGAATATAAATAACCGATAATCACATCCAAACTGTTCTCGTCTGTCTTATATGCGTCGGGGCCATATTGGACGGATGACAATCCCTGTTTTCATATTACAGTCGCAACGACACCAGTATGAAAGAGGCCATTCATGCAGATCACGGCAGTCAGTGATATCGACGGTCAGCGCAGCCGCAGGGGCGCTGACATCCTGCTCGAACTTCTTGAAAGCGAGGGGGTCAGGTATATTTTTGGCAATCCCGGCACCACTGAACTGCCGCTGATTGATGCCCTGCAGAAACGCCCCGACCTGCATTATGTCCTTGCCCTGCAGGAAGCCAGCGCGGTCGCCATGGCGGATGGATATGCGCAGGCCGCGGGACGTCCGGGCTTTCTGAACCTGCATACCGCGGGCGGCCTGGGACATGGCATGGGCAACCTGCTCAACGCCAGCGTGTCGCAGACGCCACTGGTCGTTACGGCGGGCCAGCAGGATTCACGCCATACAATTTCCGACCCCCTGCTGTTCGGTGATCTGGTCAGCATCGCGACACCCGCGGTCAAATGGGCGCAGGAAGTGATGCATGCGGACCAGTTGCCGATACTGGTGCATCGCGCGTTCAACGATGCCATGGCGGCGCCCACGGGACCGGTGTTCCTGTCATTGCCCATGGACGTGATGGAGGAAATGAGCAACGTCGCCTCCACACCGCCCTCGCATATCGACCGGCAGTCGATTGCAGGCGGCCTGCCGGAACTGGCGCAGGCGCTGGCGCGGATTGCGCCGGGACGGCTGGGCATCATCGCGGGCGACGAAGTCCATGCCGCCGGTGCCTCGGCACAGGTCGCGGCGGTGGCGGAACTTCTGGGCGCGCCGGTATTCGGATCATCCTGGCCTTCGCGCATTCCCTTTGCGACGTCCCATCCGCTGTGGGAGGGGAACCTGCCGCCCCGTGCCGCGGACATCGCGGCAAAGCTGCGCGATTATGACGCGATTTTCGCCCTGGGTGGCAAATCCCTGATTACCATCCTGTATTCCGAAGGCTCCGCCGTGCCGCCGGGCTGCGCGATCTATCAGGTTTCGGCCGATATCGGGGATCTGGGCCGCACCTTTTACACGCCGCTGTCGCTGGTCGGGCATATCAGGTCCTCGCTGGAGGCATTACTGCCCCTGCTGGAACAGGCCACCGTGGCCAACCGGGAGGCATACGCCAAAAACCGCAAGGAAGTGGCCGACCGGAACGCAGGGCGTCGCCGTCATGCGATCAAAACCGCGCTGCAGCACATGGATGAGCCCGTCATCGCCCCCTGTGTCGCGGCCTACGAGGCCGTGCGCGCCATCGGTCCCGATGTCGCGATCGTCGATGAAGCCATCGCCACGTCTTCCCATGTGCGCTCGTTCCTCGACAGTGACTGGCCGGCGCAATATTCCTTCCTGCGGGGCGGCGCGCTGGGATGGGGCATGCCCGCGGCTGTCGGGGCCTCGCTGGGGCTGGGCAGGGAACCTGTCGTCTGTCTGGTGGGGGACGGGGCCTCGCTCTATTCCCCGCAGGCGATCTGGACGGCGGCGCATGAGAAGCTGCCCGTCACCTTCGTCATCATGAACAATCAGGAATATAATGTCCTGAAGGGCTTCATGCGGCGGCAGACGCATTACGTCTCCAGCCGCAATGGCAATTACCTTGCCATGGACCTGAATGACCCGGCCATAGATTATCAGGCGATGGCGACTTCCTACGGACTGTCGGCCATCCGCGTTACCCGCGCCGCCGACATCGGCCCGGCCATCCAGGCAGGGATCGCGTCAGGCCGCGCGAATGTCGTGGAGATCATGATCCGCGCCGAATAGGAAACGCCGCCCACGGGATCGCAGAAGATCGGTTGTTTTTCCCGTCTGCCTTCTGCGATCCATTTCCGCCCGACACCCTCGACATGATGGAAAGCAGCTATTTGAAAAATGGGGTTCCCACGGGTTGCAAATTCCCGCATTGCGGTGTCCACATGGCATGTCAGGCGACTGGGGATCCCGCATAACAGGTGATGGTAGCCATTTCCGGCCGCATGAAAGGCGCCCCGCGCATGCCACGCGCAAGGAGATTGTAAGCTGCTTCACCACATGGACTCCCTGTTCCAGCATTATGGATATGGCGTAATCACCTTCATCGTCATGCTGGAAAGCATGGGCCTGCCGCTGCCTGCGGAAACGCTGATCATCTCGGCCTCGCTCTATTGCGCGGCGACCCACCACATGAATATCGGATGGGTGGCGGTTGCCGCCATCATCGGCGCGATCATAGGGGACAATATCGGCTACATGATTGGCAGGGCCGTGGGCATCCCCCTGCTGCAACGTTACGGCACGCGGATCGGCATGACGCCGGACCGCCTGCTGCTGGGCAGGTTCCTGTTTCGTCGCCATGGCAGCGAAATCGTCTTTTTCGGCCGTTTTATCGCAGTCGTGCGCGTGTTCGTGGCGCTGCTGGCGGGCGCAAACCACATGACGTGGCCGCGTTTCCTGATTTTCAACGCCGCCGGCGGCATCTGCTGGGCCGGTGGCTATGCCATGCTGACCTATTACCTGGGCCACAAGATCATGCAGTTGTCCGGCCCCGCGAGTGTCATCGGCGTGATCGGCGTCGTCGTGGGCGTTGGCGGTTCGGCCATTTTCCTGCGGCGGAATGAAAAACGCCTGACGGAAAAGGCAATGCAGGAAGCGCGCGACGACATGAGCGGCAATGATGAAAAATCGGGCACATCAAAGTCACGGTGAAAGGGGCAGGCGTACAATTTGCCTTCGACGCACTGATGACGATATGTTACAACAGGTAACATGAGCCGTAAGCATATCAGGTTGAAAATCATCACTTTCCCACCCAGCGCGAGATTGCCATGACGGATCCGCTTCCATCATGTTCGACGCGGCATCCACTGGCGGTCATTACCGGCGGCGCTGGGGGAATTGGTCGCCTTGTGATCAGGGGCCTGCTTGCGGCCGGGTATCATGTCGTGGCGATAACGCGGCGGGGACAGATCCCGATGCTGCCGGATTCACCTGACCTGACCACGCTGCGCTGCGATCTGGGCGATACGCACTCCATTGTTCCGGTCACGGCGCAAATCCGTGCCATGGGCGCGCCGGTTCAGGTGCTGATCCACTGCGCGGGCGTAATCGTGCCGCAAACCGTGTCGGATCTTGATGACGCGGCCGTCGCGGAACAGATGAAGGTCAACCTGCAGGCGCCCGTCATCCTGACCACCCACCTGCTGGACCTGATGCCGCGCGGGGGACACATCGTGTTCGTCAATTCGATGGCGGCCATCGTCCCGCTTGCCGGAAGCAGCGTCTATGCGGCCACGAAATTCGGCCTGCGCGGCTTTGCCCTGTCCCTGCGCGAGGAAGTGAAGTCACGCGGCATACGCGTGTCGTCCGTTTTCCCGGGCGCGGTTGATACCCCCATGCTGCAGCGCGAGATGCAGAACGGCGGGTCCGCCCTGAATTTCGTGACACTGCCCGTTCAGCCGCAGATCATCGCCAACATCATCCTGCGTACCCTGCGCCGCGGCAGCCGGGATGTGTTTGTTCCGTCCTCGGACGGGATCTTCGGGCAGATCCTGCTGATCTTCCCGGCCCTGTGGCAACGCCTGCTCCCGATCATGCTATGGATCGGGGAAAAGGGACGCCGGAAATACCTGCGTGCCCACAGGGACGACGGGGCAGGCCCCACCGACCGTCCTGCCTGACATCCACGATCCGCCCTCAGGTCGCAAGATCGATCATCCGCTTGACGGCGTAGATATGGGTGGAAGCACCCAGCACGACGAAGACATGCCACAATACATTCGAAAACGGCATGTCTTCGTGATTATAAAATACTGTCCCGATGGAATAAAACGCCAGGCCAAGAATAATAAGCAGCACCACCTGAAATGGGAGGTGCCAGAATACCGGATCAGGGCACAGGAAAAACATCCATGCCACGGCCAGATAGGGGATGACCTGATATTTCTGGCTTTTGGCGAACCAGAACAGTTTCATGGCCATTCCCGCCAGTGCGCACAGCCATAACAGCATGCAGAACCACAGGCTGAGCGCGCCGCTTCCCCCCATGATGATGAAGGGGGTATAGGTGCTGGCGATCGCGATGAAGATCATTGCCTGATCGACCCGCTGCAATCCGCCCTTGAGACGGCAGGCCGGGCAGAAATTATAGGCCGCCGAACAGAAACAGACCAGGATCAGGCAGCTTCCGTAAAGGAACACGGACTGACGCGCCGCCCAGGACGCATCGCGCGGCACGGAAGCGCCCAGCCATCCCGCGCCGGCGACCATGACGGCGACCCCCACGATATGGACGGCAAAATCCACCACACGTTCGAACAGGGTATAGGAAGGAAAGCGGGCATTTATTCTCATGGCCGCGAATTATATCCCAAATACGCCCTGCCGCGACACGCGGCAGCCATGCATCCCCTGAATGAAACAGGCAGACCTGTCGGCATTCGTTACATCAACATGCCGAATTGATCGGGAACCGATATGGTTTTCAGGGATCTTTTTGATATCATGACATTTCATGCTCCCGCAGGAAGAAGGTTTCCAGACACTTATGAATTTTCATGAACGTTCAGCGAGATACCGTCTCCTGCTTCTGGGCTGCGTGGCCTGTATCGCATCCGCCCCTTCGGCATGGGCACGCGAAGAACATCCATCGGGCATGACATCCAGGGCTCCGGCGATTTTCATGCCCCAGCCAATGCCTGACCGGCCAACCGTTTTCCGCTCCGCCGCGGGGGTGCCGGGCCGTGCCTACTGGCAGAACCGGGCGGACTATGCCATCCACGCCACCATCACGCCCGAAACCCGGACCCTTTCGGGGGAGGAAACCATCACCTATACCAACAACAGCCCGGACGGGCTGGATGAGGTATGGCTGAATCTGGACCAGAACATCTACCAGCCCGGTGCGCGTTCCCAATTTGCGTCTGATCGCTTCTCCGCCTCGCGCACCGATGGCGTCCGGATTGAAAAAGTCGTCGTTGAATATCAGGGAACCAAAAAAGAGATCACCCCGGTCATCAGCGACACCCGCATGCAGCTGCGCCTGCCTGCCACGTTGCGGGCAAAGGGGGGACGGGCGCGGATCCATGTGACATGGCATTACGTCGTTCCGGGACCGTGGGGGGGACGCACCTCCGTCACGCCCAGCAGAAATGGCGATATTTACGAAATCGCCCAGTGGTATCCGCGCATGGCGGTGTACGACGATATCCGGGGATGGGACACCGCACCTTATCTGGGGCAGGAATTCTATCTCGAATATGGAAATATTGATTACCGGGTGACGGTGCCGTGGAATTACACGGTGGCCGGGTCGGGCACGCTGCTCAACCCCGACAGGGTGCTGAGCACGGTCGAACGCAGGCGCCTGTCACAGGCCGCCCACAGCGACACGCGCGTCATGATCCGCACCGCGCAGGACGTCACGGACCCGGCCAGCCACCGCCACGACCATGGAAACGCCACATGGCATTTCCGCATGGACAATACCCGTGACGTGGCCTTTGCGGCGTCGCCGGCATTCATCTGGGACGCGGCCCGGATGAACCTGCCATCGGTACGCGGCGTGACGAAGGGACCGCACCTGGCCATGTCGGTCTATCCGGTCGAAGGGGTAGGGGCCGACGGCTGGGATCGCTCCACCGAGTATGTGAAGCATGCGATCGAATATTTCTCGGCCCAGTGGTATCCCTATCCCTGGCAGAACGCGATCAATCTTGGCGGCCATGGGGCGGGGATGGAATATCCCGGCATCGTGTTTGACGGGATGGAGGATCGCGGCCCCCCGCTGTTCTGGATCACCACGCATGAACTGGGGCATGGATGGTTCCCCATGATCGTCGGTTCCAATGAACGGCGCAACGCCTTCATGGACGAGGGATTCAATACCTTCATCGACGTCTATGCCTCCGACCATTTCAACCATGGGGAATTCGCCCCCAAGAAGGACAACGAATTCGCGCCCAAGACCGGCAATCCCGCCGATGATATCGTGCCGCTCCTGCGCGACAGGGATGCCCCGACCCTCATGACGCCATCGGATCTGGTGCAGGAGAAATATCGCCACCCGGTTACCTATTTCAAAGGCGCGTATGGCCTGAAACTGCTGCGGGAACAGATCATCGGGCCGGAACGTTTTGATCCGGCATTCCGGCGCTACATCCAGGTCTGGGCCTTCCATCATCCCACCCCCTCGGACTTCTTCCGTTTCCTCGGCAGCGAAACCGGGGAGGACCTGTCATGGTTCTGGCGGGGATGGTATTTTGAAAACCAGGCCCCCGATTACGCCTGCACGGCGATCCATCCCGACACGAACGGATACAGGGTGACTGTCAGGAACAAGGGGGGCCTGCCAATTCCGGTCGTCATGCAGATGACGTACATGGATGGTTCAACGCAGCGCAGGACCATCCCGACCGAGGCATGGTACCAGCACGACGCCATCGACGTGCCGGTCGCGACCCATGGCGTGCTGAAGACGGTCACACTCGACCCCGATCATGCCATTCCCGATATCGACCGCGCCGACAACACCCTACGCGTGCCCTGACCGGACATGAAAGGCGCGCCTGATTTCAGGCGCGCGATCAATGTCGGCATGACCTCGGAAGAGGGGATTTTATCCATCGCATTGCCTGTCGCGTGGAAAAATCCCCCTCCGCGCCACGCCCCTGTCGGGGCGGAACGGCTTTTGAGCCTGCCTGAAAAGTGCGGCCCGATAATACCTTGGAATCATAAAGGTTTTTTGGTGAAGCTTTTTCCAAAAAGCTTTAAAAGACATTCCCTTTTTGGAAAAAGGCGACACATTGACGTGAACCTGATGCCATCACGCGCAAGGATGGACCATGATGCATCGCAGGGACAATCAGCCAATCATCCGACATATCCGGCATCCCGGGGAACTCTCCGGGGCAACCATGGGTCAGGCCCCGATTTAATACCCCGTATTCCCTTTTTTCCATTCGTGGCGAAAGGCAGCACTTGAACGTGACGTTTCCCCGTAAATCCATCGGCCTGCTCCGCACCTCCCTTTCACGCCGCATCGTGCTTCAGGCCGGCGCGGCGGTAACCGGGATGGTGGATGCCTCCCTGTCTTTGGCACGCACATCGCCGGGCCGGATTACACGATCGGCCCGGGCCACTCCCGGCAATGCGCAGCATGGGATCACGGTGCGCCTTACGGTCAACGGGACGGCCCGCGAGGTCGAGATTGACACGCGCACCACGCTTCTCGACCTGCTGCGCGAGCATCTGCATCTGAGCGGAACGAAAAAGGGGTGCGACCATGGACAGTGCGGGGCCTGCACCATCCTGATTGACGGACGCCGGGTCCTGTCCTGCCTGTCGCTGGCCGCATCCCATGACGGGGCGGAAATCACCACGATCGAAGGACTTGCACAGGGCGGCCACCTACATCCCATGCAGCAGGCCTTTGTCGATCATGACGGCTTTCAGTGCGGATACTGCACCCCGGGACAGATATGTTCGGCAATCGGCATGCTGGCGGAATGGAAGGCAGGCTGGCCCAGTCTGGTCACGATGGAACAGATGGAACGCCATCCTCATCTGGACATCGCCGACCTGCGCGAACGCATGGCGGGCAACCTCTGCCGATGCAGCGCCTATCCCAACATTACGGCAGCCATCCTGGATGTTGCGGAACATTCGGCATGAAACCGTTTTCCTATGCACGCACGACCAGCCTGGACGCCGCGACGCGGGAAAAAACCACGGGGGCGACCCTGCTGGCAGGCGGGACAAACCTGCTGGACCTGATGAAGCTTCAGGTGATGCAGCCGGATCGTCTGGCCGATATCAACCGGATTGACGGATTGCGCGACATCACGACCGATGACGCGGGCAATACGCATGTCGGCGCGCTGGTCACCAATTCCGACGTGGCGGCGCATCCGACGATCCTGCGCCATTACCCCGTGCTGGCGCATGCCATCCTGGCGGGCGCATCGGGGCAGATCCGCAACATGGCCACGACCGGCGGGAACCTGCTGCAACGCACGCGCTGCGTCGCTTTTTACGATACCGCCGCATCGTGCAACAAACGCCAGCCGGGCACGGGATGCGACGCCATGGGCGGCGGCAACCGGATGAACGCCATCATCGGCGGCAGCGAACACTGCATCGCGGTCAATCCGTCCGACATGGCGGTCGCGCTGCGCCTGCTGGACGCGCGCGTCCGGACGCGACGGGCAGGGGGCGCAACGCGCGAGATTCCCATGGCCGACTTTCACCTGTTGCCCGGCGCCACACCGCAGGTGGAAACGGCATTGCAGGGGGATGAAATGATCACGACCCTCATCCTGCCGCCCGCCCCGCCGGGACGCCATGCGTATCGCAAGGTACGCGATCGCGCGTCCTATGCCTTCGCACTGGTTTCGGTCGCGGCGATCATGCAGGCCAGCGACGGATACATGCGCACGGTCCGCTTCGCCCTTGGCGGAATCGCCCCCCGGCCATGGCGGATCGAGGCGGCGGAACAGGTCCTGACGGGACAGAAGGTATCGCTGCCTGCCCTGTCGCATGCGGCGGATATCGCGCTGGCCGGGGCGCAGGGGCATGGGGATAACGATTTCAAAATCCCGCTTGCGCGACGCACGCTGATCCACGTCCTGTCCACGCTGGCGCGGGAGACTGAGGATGAATGATCGCGTCATGCCACCAGCCGACATGCCCGATACGGCCGCCCCGCTGATCGGGGCAGGGATGCAGCGCGTGGAAAGCGCGCTGAAAGTCCGGGGCGAGGCACGCTATGCCTATGAAATGGATGCCGCGACATTGGGCGTCACGACCGAACCCCTTGTCGGTGTCATGGTGCTTTCGACCATCGCGCGGGGCCGGATCACCGCGACACGGACCGCGACGGCCCAGGCCATGCCGGGCGTGCGACTGATCATGACGGCGGACAATGCCCCAGCGCAGGCGCCATGGGGGCCTCTGGTTGCCAAAGACCGCTTCGCACGGGCGCAGCCCGTCCTGCGGGGAACGGACGTCCATTATTATGGGGAACCTGTCGCCCTTGTCGTGGCCGACACGCTGGAGGAAGCACGCGCCGCCGCCATGGCTGTCGACGTCCGTTATGACAGGTTGCCGCACGACGTCCTTCTGGATGCCGCCCGCGCGACGGAGCCGGAATTCCTCAACGGCTTCAAACCGGCCAAAACGGAATTCGGCGCGTTCGATACCAGCTACGCAGGTTCAGAAATCCGTGTGGAGGCCATATACGAAACCCCGCACCAGAACCATGCACAGATGGAACCCCATGCCACCACGGCGATGTGGCAGGGCGATACGCTGATCCTTCATACCTCGGCGCAGAATCTGGTCTCGATCCGCAATGGCATTGCCGCGACGCTGCAGATCTCGCCCCATCGCGTCCGGGTCATCAGCCCGTATGTCGGCGGTGGGTTCGGCGGAAAACTGCCTTATTTCGCGGATGCGATCCTGGCTGGGCTGGCGGCGCGGTCATTGGGCAAGCCCGTCAAGGTCGGCATGACCCGGCCCCAGATGTTCTCCGCCACGACCCATCGCACCGCGACCCGCCAGACCCTGCGCATCGGCGCGGACCGCTCCGGCCGCCTGCGCGCCATCAGCCATGACGCGCTGTCGCACTGCGCATCGTTCGATAATTTTGTCGAGGATACGACCACCATCACCCGTGGCCTGTATCGTGCCGATGCCATCCGCACGACGGCCCACCTCAACCATCTTGACCTGCCACGCTCGGATTCCATGCGCTCGCCCGGCGACGCCGTGGGGATGATCGGGCTGGAATGCGCCATGGACGAGGTCGCGCATGCCACCGGCATCGACCCGGTGGAACTGCGGCTGCTCAACGATACGCCAGACGATCTTACCGCCCACAAACCCTTCAGCAGCCGTCACCTGAAGGAATGCCTGGAGGAAGGCGCGCGCCGTTTCGAATGGGCGGCGCGAAATCCGCTTCCGGGACAGACGCGCGAAGGGGAGTGGCTGATCGGGATGGGGATGGCCTGCGCGATGCGCTACAACCTGCTCAAGCCATGCCAGGCGCTGGCGCATCTCGACGTCGGGGGGAACCTGACGGTGCAGCTTGCCATGACGGATCCGGGCACGGGCACCCAGACCATCCTGACCCAGATCGCGGCGGCCGCCATGGGCCTTTCGCCCACGCAGGTCCATGTCGAAATGGGCGATACGGCCTATCCTCCCGCGCCGGGATCGGGCGGGTCGTTCGGGGCGGAAAGTGCGGGTTCAGCCGTGCTGCGCGCCTGTGAAAACCTGCGCGAACTGCTGTTGCAGGCCTGCGTCGCGGACGAACGTTCCCCCCTGCATGGGCTGCCGCGGGAACAGCTTCATCTTGGCGGCGGGAACATCCATGCAGGAAACCGGCATGAATCCCTGTCCGCGCTGATGGAACGGGCGTTTCCCCATGGCGTGGACGCCCACGGACAGATCGAAGCCGACGCGGCCTCCCTTAAATGGTCACAGGCTTCCTTCGGCACGCACTTTGTCGAAGTGGCGGTCAGCGCCGTGACCGGGGAAACCCGCGTGCGAAGGATGCTGGGCGTCTTTGCCTGCGGGCGTATCCTCAACCGCCGCACCGCGCGATCGCAGCTGCTGGGCGGAATGGTGTGGGGCGTGTCAAATGCCCTGCATGAGGAAAACGCCCCCGATCCCCGTACCGGACAGTTCATGGCGCATGATCTCGCGAATTACCATGTCTCCACGCATGCCGACATGCCCGAAATGGACGTCGTCATGATCGCCGAAGACGAGCCTGTTTCCAATCCCCTGCATATCAAGGGACTGGGGGAGGTCGGGATATGCGGGGCGCCGGCTGCGATCGGCAACGCCATCTTCAACGCGACGGGAATACGCGTCCGCAGCTTTCCCATCACGCCGGACCAGCTATTGCCGCACCTGCCTGCCGTCACCGTGTAGAAACGAAAGAAAGGGACACGCCGGAAGAACGTGCCCCTTCTTTCATTCGCGCAACAGGGAAGGGCGGTTTACCGCTCAGCGCTGCTGATAGAGCAGGCGGGCGCGGATCGTTCCCTTCAGGTCCCGCAGCATGGACAGGATGCGGTTGTCCTTTTCCACGTCCCCGCCCGTATCGGCCTCGACCACCACGTATCCCAGTTCGCCTGCGGTCTGCAGGTACTGGGCGGTAACGTTGCAATCCTCGCGCGAGAAGATCTCATTGATCTGCAGCATGACGCCCGGCGCATTGGTATGTACGTGCATGAAGCGGGTGCCGTGCGGATTTTCCGGCAGCTGCACGGTAGGAAAATTTACCGCCCCCAGTGTGGAGCCGATATCGGAATATTCCAGCAGCTTGCGGGCCACTTCCTGACCGATCCGTTCCTGTGCCTCGGCCGTGGAACCGCCGATGTGCGGCGTCAGGATGACATTGTCCAGCCCGCGCAGCGGCGTCTCCAGGCTTTCGCCCGCGGCCTTGGGCTCCTTGGGGAACACGTCGATCGCCGCGCCGAGCAGATGCCCGTCCTTGAGTGCCGCGGCCAGGGCGGACAGGTCCACCACGTTCCCGCGGGCATTGTTGATCAGGAAAGACCCCGGCTTCATCGCGCGGATCTGCGCCTCGCCCATCATGTTCGCGGTTTCGGGCGTCTGCGGCACATGAAGGCTGACGACATCGCTCAGCGCCAGCAGTTCCTCAAGCGTGGCGACGGGATGGGCATTGCCATGCACCAGCTTGTCAATAATGTCGTAATAGAACACGCGCATGCCAAAGGCTTCGGCCAGCACGGAAAGCTGCGACCCGATGGAGCCGTATCCCACGATCCCCAGCGTCTTGCCCCGGACTTCCCAGCTGTTGTGCGCGGATTTGTTCCATATGCCCTCATGGCATTCGACCGACTTGGGAAAGATCCGGCGCATCAGCATGACAATCTCGCCCATCACCAGTTCGGCAACGGAACGCGTGTTGCTGAACGGCGCGTTGAAAACGGGAATGCCGCTTTCACGGGCCGCGACCAGGTCGACCTGATTGGTGCCGATGCAGAAACAGCCAATGGCGATCAGGCGGTCCGCGCCCTCGATCACCTGCCGCGTCAGCTGCGTGCGCGAACGGATGCCCACGATATGCACCCCCTCCAGCGCCTTGCGCAGGGCTTCGCCCTCGAGCGCGGTCTTGAGGCGGGTAACGTTCTCGTACCCATTTTCCCTGAGCAGCGCGACCGCGCTGTCATGTACCCCTTCGAGGAGGAGAATGCGGATCTTGTCCTTGGAGAGGGAAAGATGGCTGACGGAGGGCTGAGTCATGTCGAGTGCTCACGCTTGTTCGATCAAAGGGATGCCCTATCTGATTGCATGGCGCATGGCTAGGGCGGTTTCACGCGGGACAGGGATTAAGGAAGGAATAATGTCCTAATCCGCCAGCAGGTCCCGGACAGGGGAAAGCAGGGCCGGGTTGCCCAGCGCCAGGACGGTCCCGTCGCCATCCAGCCGCAGGGGACGGCCCGCCCAGTCGGTCACGCTGCCGCCCGCGCCCTCGATCACGGGAACAAGGGCGGCCCAGTCCCATGGCTTCATGGTGCATTCGGCGATGACATCCACCTGTCCCAGCGCCAGCAGGCCATAGGCATAGCAGTCCCCCCCCCACGAGGTGCGCTTGACGGCACGCGACAGACGGTCCCATCGCGCCCGATAGGCCCCTTCGAGGATTTCCGGCGACGTGCATGACAGTTCGGCCCGGTCCAGCGCGGGGCATGCCCGCGTTCCCGCCCGCCCCGGAAAGGACGAGACGTAGCGCGTGCGTTCGCCCCGGATCCCGATCCACCTTTCGCCGGTGATCGGCTGGTCAATCACGCCAAGCACCGGCACCCCGTCATGCAGCAGGGCGATCAGGGTGCCAAAGGTGGGACGACCGGTCAGGAACGCCCGCGTGCCGTCAACCGGGTCAATCACCCAGCGATAGGACGCACCGGCGCGTTCCAGGCCGAATTCCTCGCCCATGATCCCATGTTCCGGCAGGCGTTCGCCCAGAACGGCGCGGATCGCGCGTTCGGCGGAACGGTCGGCGATGGTGACGGGGCTCTGGTCAGCCTTGTCATCGGCCGCGACGCCCACGCGGAAAAACGGCCGCACGATGCACCCGGCCACATCCGCCGCCGCCAGCGCCGCGTCCAGCAGCCGATCGCGTTGTGGCAATGATCCGGACATCAGTTATCCCCATCATGAAGCGAGCGGATGAACGCCACGAGATTGGCGCGTTCAACCGGCGAGGAAACGCCCGGGAAGGCCATCTTGGTGCCCGGCGCGAACGCATCGGGCTTCTTGATCCATTCCGACAGCAGGGCAGGGGTCCAGACGTCTTTCTTGCGCGCGCTCAGGGCTTCGGAAAATTCGTAGCCGGGGATGTCGCCTATGTGCGTGCCCATCACGCCAAACAGGTCCGGGCCGATGACGGACGGGCCATGCGGGGCAAAGCTGTGGCACATCCCGCACTGATGATCCGCCAGTTCGCGTCCCTTTGCCACGTCGGCATGCGCCAGCAGCGTCTCGATCGGGGGATCCTGTCCATCGTCTGGCGTGGATTGCGGCATGGGAACCGCCGTCTGCGCCGCAGCGTGATGGGGTACGAGGACATCGCCCAGAACCCAGCTGCCGCCGAATGCAACCGCCGCAACCAGACAGGCTGCCCCCATCTGGTTAAGCCGTAGAGTGTTCATACCTTAAAGACACCTTTCGTGCGCGGTTGCATGACTTTGCTTCATTACCTAGACTGCCGCGCAGCTTGTGTGAAGCATCCACAAGCGCGCACGTGACGTGTCGCCTCAGATGAACCGATGGGCCAAAACCTGATTTCATGAACCCGATTGTCATAATACCGGCCCGCATGGCGTCATCGCGCCTGCCCGGAAAACCACTGGCCGATATCGCCGGCCGCCCGATGATCGCCCATGTTCTTGAACGCGCCCTGGCCGCCGGTATCGGGCCGGTGGCTGTCGCCGTCTGCGACGCCGCCGTTGCCGAAGCGGTGGAAAGGGCAGGGGGAATGCCCGTCATGACCGACCCCGACCTGCCATCGGGCTCGGACCGCGTATGGCAGGCGCTGGAGCGGATCGACCCGGCGGGGCGGCATGACATCGTCATCAACCTCCAGGGCGACCTGCCGGAGGTAAAGCCGGATGTCCTGCACAGGGTCCTGCAGCCGCTGGACGACGCGCAGGTGGATATCGCCACGCTGGCGGCACCCGTCCGCGACGCGGCGGAAGCGGCGGCGGAGTCCGTGGTCAAGGTCGCATGCGCCTTCGACAGTGGCGCGGACGTCGCGCGCGCGCTCTATTTTTCCCGGATGCCCGTTCCGTGGGGACCGGGTCCCCTATGGCATCATGTCGGCATCTATGCCTATCGCCGCGCCGCGCTGCAGCGATTCGTCAGCACGCCGGAATCCCCCCTCGAACGGCGCGAGCGTCTGGAACAGCTTCGCGCGCTGGAGGCGGGCATGCGCATCGGATGCGCCCGGATCGCCCATGCGCCCTTTGGCGTCGATACGCCCGCGGACCTTGAACGCGCCCGCACGACGGCCCGACAGTCCTCCTGCGCCCTGACATGACAGACGCGCACGCCACCGGAACCATCGCGTTCCAGGGTAGGCCCGGGGCCTATTCCGACCTTGCCTGCCGTGAAGCCCGGCCAAGCTGGACGACATTGCCCTGCGAAACCTTTGCCGACACGATCGCAGCCGTGCATGACGGCCGGGCCGACGCGGCAATGCTGGCCTGTGAAAACAGTCTGGCGGGGCGCGTGCCCGATATCCATGCGCTGCTGCCGCAGTCGAACCTGTTCATCGTGGGCGAACATTTCCAGCGTGTCGAACATTGCCTGATGGGCATTCCCGGCACGACCCTGCAGGATGCGCGCCGCATCCACACCCACCCGGTCGCCATGGCGCAGATCAGGGGGCTGATCCGCGAAACGGGCCTGAAGCCCGTCGTGGAATTCGATACGGCGGGATCCGCGGAACTGGTCCGTGAATGGGGCAGGAAGGAAGACGTGGCCGTGGCCTCGTCCCTTGCGGCGGACCTGAACGGGCTGGTGATCCTGCGTCACAATGTCGAGGACGCGGCCCACAACACGACCCGTTTCTATATCGCCGCGCGCACGCCGGCCGAACTGCCCCGTGGCATCCGTGACAGCATGACGACGCTGCTGTTCCGGGTCAGCAACCAGCCCGGCGCGTTGTACAAGGTCCTGGGCGGGTTCGCCACCAACGGGATCAACATGACCCGGCTTGAAAGCTACATGCTGGAGGGATCGTTCGCCGCCACGCAGTTCCTTCTTGACGTGGAGGGACACCCGGATGATCCCGCGCTGTCCGCGGCCCTGCGTGAACTTTCATTTTTCGCCGAACAGGTCGATCTCCTCGGCGTCTATCCCGCGTCCCCCTTCCGCCACGACAGCGTGTCCCCGCCGCGATCCGGAACGCCCGTCATGAAATGACAGGACGATCCAGATCGGGATGCTTTGCCATCCCCGGTCCCCGTACCTATATGTGAGGGGACAGTCGCGGTCGGGGCCTGTATCCCGCCCACAGAGTTCAGACAGAAAAAAGATCCTCCGCCATCGCGCTCCGCTCGCCTGAATCCGGGTGGCGGGATCTGACAAGCAAGTGGAAACAACCATGTTCAAGGGTTCCATTACCGCCCTGATTACGCCAATGAACCAGGACGGGTCGCTCGACCTGGCCTCCATGGGTGGCTTCATCGACTGGCAGATCCAGCAGGGAAGTTCCGCGCTGGTTCCTGTCGGCACCACGGGCGAAAGCCCGACCCTTACCCCCGAAGAACATGCGCAGGTGGTCGAATTTACCATCAAAACGACCAATGGCCGCGTTCCCGTCCTTGCCGGCGCGGGCTCCAACAGCACGGCGGAGGCCATCAAGATGGCCCGGGATGCACAGTCGGCGGGGGCTTCCGGCGTGCTGGTGGTCGCCCCCTATTACAACAAGCCCGTGCAGGAAGGGATCTATCGCCATTTCATGGCGGTGGCCGACGCCATTACGATCCCGCTTATCCTGTACAACATCCCCGGACGCTCGGTCATCGACATTTCGGTGGAAACGATGGCACGGCTGGCAAAACACCCCAATATCATCGGCGTCAAGGACGCGACGGCCAATCTGGTGCGGCCGCTGCAGACACGTCATGCCATCAGCAAGCCGTTCATCCAGCTTTCGGGCGAGGACGCGACGGCAGTGGCGTTCCTGGCCTCTGGCGGGGACGGGTGCATCAGCGTGACCTCCAACGTCGCCCCGACGCAGTGCGCCGAAATCCAGGCCGCGTGGAACGACGGGCGCGTCATGGAAGCCATGGAAAAACATGACCGGCTTTTCCCGCTGCATGAGGCGCTGTTCTGTGAAAGCAACCCCGTGCCCGTGAAATTCGCCGCAAGCGTGCTGGGCCTGATGGGGGAAACCTGCCGCCTTCCGCTTGCCCCCCTCAGCGACGCCTCACGCGCGCGCGTGAAGGACGCCATGTCGATGGCGGGATTGCTGGACTGACCCATGGCAGCGAAACAGAGAAACGGCAGCGGCATGATCTCCACTGGGATCGCCGCGCAGAACCGCAAGGGTCGCTTCAACTATACCATCCTTGAAACCCTGGAGGCCGGGCTGGTCCTCAAGGGACCGGAGGTCAAGAGCCTGCGGATGGGGCGCGCCACCATTACCGAGGCCTATGCCGCCGAACGGGACGGTGAACTGTGGCTGTTCAACAGCTACATCCCCGAATATCAGGGCGGGGTCCTGTCGCGCTTCGAACCCCGTGCCCCGCGCAAGCTCCTGCTGCATGGAAAGCAGATTGACAGGCTGCTGGGGGAAACCGCCCGCAATGGCGTCACCCTTGTCCCGCTGGACATCCATTTCAACAGCCGTGGCATTGCCAAGCTGACGCTGGGAATAGGGGAGGGGCGTAAGAAAGCCGACAAGCGCCACGCCATCGCGGAACGGGACTGGCAACGCGACAAGGCACGCCTGATGCGCAACAAGGGGCGCGAGGACTGACGATACCCCGTCCACCGGGCATAAAAAAACAGGGCGTCCCGCAAGGAACGCCCTGTTCTGATTCCTGACGTGGCCTGATGTTTTTCATCAGGCCACGGGAAAATCAGTAGATAAAATCAGTCAACGCTGATGGCAGCGGCTTCCGGACCCTTCTGGCCCTCGACCACCTGCACGTTGGCCGTCTGGCCTTCGGCAAGGCTGGTCAGGCCCGAACGTTCCAGGGCGGAGGCATGCACGAAGATGTCCTTGCCACCGCTTTCGGGCGTGATGAAGCCAAAGCCCTTGGTGGCGTTGTACCACTTCACGACGCCGCGCATGTCCTGTGCCTGCGACAGGTCGGGGGCGGGACGACCGGAGCGGGAGAAGCCGCCACCGGCACGCGGGCCACCAAAGCCACGGGGCCGTTCCGGCTGCGCCGTGCTTTCGTCAACGGACACCACGGCGGCGACCTGACGTCCCTTCGGGCCCTGACCGATACGCACGACAAGCGTGCTGCCGGGGGAGACCGTCTCGAAACCGGTCGGGTTCAGTGCATTCGCATGCAGGAACACGTCGCCCGATCCATCCGACAGTTCGACAAAGCCGAATCCCTTTTCGCTATTGAACCACTTGACAGTGGCGCCAATCTCCGGCCCGGATGCGACGATCTGCGGACCTCCGCTGCCGGCAAAGGGGCGACGGGGTGCGCTGGCGCGGTCATTGAATGACGGTGCCGACATGAAATCATCGTCAAATCCGCCGCGGCGCGGTGAGCGGGAGCTGCGGTCGGTCCTGTTACTTCTCAACGGTCGTAATCCCGAGGTCTAGGTGGCGGGTCCCTGTCTCGGGAAGCCGCCGATATGAAAACGCTTGTTCGCAGAATAGAGTTTTGCCTGTCTGGCACTGCCGTGATTCAGGCGGCCCGCCGGGAAACATATTCTCCGTCCTGTTTTTGATCCTAGCATGAACTGCATCGGTATCACCAACATCTAAAGCATATTCCGAGCGCAGGATTCCACAGCATTTTTCGACTCTGAACATTTTTGTGACAAACCCGGGGTGGCGAAGCGGCCTTAACCCTGTCAGGAAAAGTCGCCGCACCATGTTCCATCGCGAAACACCGCCATTTTCCCGAAACAGGGAGAGATGCCTGACATGAACCCGACCGCATCCACAAGGCCCCCCGGGAGGCGCGGACGGGGACGGCCGCGCAAGGACGTCTCCGAACAGCACGACATCCGCCAGCAGCTCATACAGGCGGGCACCATCGCCCTGACGGAAAAGGGATTTTCGGCAAGCGGACTCGACGACATCCTGCACGCCGCCAATGTGGCGAAAGGCTCCTTCTACCATTATTTCAGGAACAAGGAGGATTTCGGCAGCGCCGTCATCGAAAGCTACGCCCGGCATTTCAATGCGAAGCTCGACAGATGGCTGGGCGACGAGGCCTATCCCCCCCTGCAACGCCTGCGTCATTTCATGGAGGACGCCAAGGCGGGCATCATGCGCCACAGCTACAGGCGGGGCTGCCTGATCGGCAACCTGGGTCAGGAACTGCCGATTCTTCCGGCCTCATTCCATCAGGAACTGCGCGGTGTGCTGGTCGGATGGGAACGCCGCGTGGCCACGTGCCTGATGGCCATATTCGACACGCCATCGCCCGCGTGCAGCCATATCTGCCTGCGCTGGGCGGAGTTTTTCTGGATAGGGTGGGAAGGGGCGATCCTGCGCGCGCGCCTTGAGCGGTCGGTCCAGCCGATGAGCCTGTTTTCGGACATCTTTCTCGAAATGGTGGAAACCGAATGCGGCCTGAAGGACACTGCCCCCATCCTCAGCCCGCCTTCATGATCCGCTGCGCATCGGTGCGCGAAAACAGTTCCAGCAGCAGCCCGATGGCCGCATGACGTCTGCGCACGCCGGGCGCCCCGTCCTCCACGACGCGCCGGGCATCCTGCGCCGCCGCACGCAACATCTGCTCGATATGCACGCCTGCCGCCATGCGGAAATCCGGCAGTCCCGACTGCCGATGTCCCGCCAGGTCCCCACCGCCGCGAATGCGGAAATCCTCATCCGCGATGACAAACCCGTCTTCCGTATCGCGCAGCAGGGCCAGGCGACGGCGCGCGGTCTGGCCCAGTTGGCTGTCATGAAGCAGGAGGCAGAAGGATTCCGCCTGCCCGCGCCCCACGCGGCCACGCAGCTGATGCAATTGCGCAAGGCCGAAGCGTTCGGCATGTTCGATCATCATGACCGTCGCGGAGGGAATATCCACCCCGACCTCGATCACGGTGGTCGCGACAAGGATACGGGTCCGGCCACTGGCGAAGGCGCTGATCGCTTCCTCGCGCACGGCGATGTCCTGCTGGCCATGGGCAAGGCCGACCAGATCGCCGAAATGTTCACGCAGCATCGCATACCGCGCTTCCGCCGCCGCGATATCCAGCGCCTCGCTTTCGGAGACGAGGGGACAGACCCAGAAAACCTGCGCGCCGCGATCCAGCGCCCGGCGCAGGCCCGCCACCAGTTCGGGCATGGCCGACAGCGCGTGCAGGGACGTGCGCACGGGCTTGCGCCCCGCCGGTTTCACGTCGAGGCGACTGACCTGCATGTCCCCCCACTGCGTCAGCAGCAGTGTGCGCGGGATAGGGGTTGCCGTCATGACCAGCATGTCGGTCCTGTCGCCCTTTTCCCCCAGCATCATGCGCTGCGCCACGCCAAAGCGATGCTGTTCATCAATGACGACAAGGGCAAGGTCGGCGAATTCCACCTTGTCCTGAAACAGGGCGTGCGTGCCTATGACAAGTGGCGCGGCACCGGTGCGGATGTCTTCGAGCGCCTGCCTGCGCGCGCGGCCACGCACGGATCCGCTCAGGAACGCGACCGGCACCGGCGACAGTTTCTGGAATGTCGCCAGATGCTGCCGTGCAAGGATTTCGGTCGGCGCCATCAGCACGGCCTGATGCCCCGCCTCCACCACGCCCAGCATCGAAAGCAGCGCCACCAGCGTCTTGCCCGCGCCCACGTCCCCCTGCAGCAGGCGCGTCATGCGATGGGGGGCGGCAAGGTCGCGGCCGATTTCTTCCAGCACGCGGGTCTGTGCCGTGGTGGGTTCGTGGCCAAAGCGTGACAGGGCAACGCCACGCAATGCGCCTGTTCCTGCAATCGCGCGGCCGGGACGTTCGCGGTTGTCCATCCGGGCACGCGCCATCGCGATCTGCATCGCCAGAAGCTCGTCATAGGACAGGCGGGCCCGCGCACGCTCGCTCGCGGCGGCATAGCGTTCGCCTTCCATCAGGTCGGGAAAATCCGCGGGACGGTGCAGTATCCTCAGGGCCTGTTCGAAACCCGGCCACTTGCGCTGTCGCACCATGTCCGGGTCCAGCCATTCCGGCAAGGCGGGGAACCGGGCAAAGGCCCCCTGCAGGGCGGTGCGCAGGTGGCGTGGAAACAGCCCGCCCGTCAGGGGCCAGACCGGATCCAGCAGGGGAATCGTGGCGGCCTGTTCGGCGGGAACCATGTAATCGGGATGCGGCATGCTGAGGCGATCGCCAAAACGTTCCAGCATGCCCGATACGCATATCTGCATGTCCACCCGCAGCCGCTGCGCCTGATAGGGGGAGAAGAAAACCAGTTCAGCCTGGCCTGTCCCGTCGCTGACGACGATACGCCACGGCTTGCGGCCGCGACTGCCCTCCGGGGCGATGATCCGCATGACCCGCGCGCAAAACGTGCAGACCCGGCCTGCCTGCGCCTGCGCCAGCGCGGGACGGTACCGCCGGTCCACCAGCCCGTCGGGCAGGTGGAACAGGAGGTCGATCACCCGGCCGCCACGCGCCACGCGCCCGATCAGGCGCGCAACCGACGGGCCGATGCCCGGCAGGGTATCCACGCCGGCCAGCAATGGCGCAAGGAGCGCGTCGTCATGTTCGGGCGGGGAAGGGGGACAGGGTGACACGCGTCGGTTCATCCGGCAGGTTGGCATGCTGGTCGTCCGGGCTGACAGACAGCCCGGGGACGGCTATAGGACAAATGCGTTACAGAACAAAACGCAACCATGACGGGGTGGAACGCAATGCAAACCAACAATCCTGATATGTCGCACCTCGATCCGCGCCGGCGCCGTATCTATTACCGCGCGGTGCATCGGGGCACACATGAAACCGATGTCCTGATCGGCGGCTTTGTCGCTCCGCGCCTTGCCACCATGACCGATGCCGAGCTTGATGCGCTGGAGGAAGTGATGGAGCTTCCCGACGCCGACCTCGCCGACTGGCTCAGCGGTCGCCGGCCCATCCCGCCGGAGGTGGACACCCCCATGATGCGCGCCATCCTGGCGGACGCGAACGACCCCGCGCGCCTGGCCGCGATCCGAGGTCCCAAATGAACGAAATCCGCGCCGCGCGACAGACATCCGGCCTGACCCAGATATGGGGCGTGCCAGAGGGATATGACGCGTTTCTTCTCGCCCGCCGCATGTCGGAACATGAGGGCCCGCTGCTCCATGTCGCGCGCGACGACGCGGAAATGGCGCGGATTGGCGACCTGCTGTCCTTTATCGCCCCCGACGCGGAAATCCTGCGTTTCCCGGCCTGGGACTGCCTGCCATATGACCGGGTTTCACCAAACCCGGCCATCGTGGCCGAACGCGTCGCGACGCTGACATGCCTGCTGGAAAAACCGAAACGTCCGCGCATCGTGCTGACGACGGTCAATGGACTGATCCAGCGCGTCCCCCCGCGCCGCGCGTTCGAGGGACAGTCGCTGAACATCGCGACCGGGGAGGCGCTGGACCAGGAATTCCTGATCGAACTGCTGATCGCCAACGGCTACAACCGGACCGACACGGTCATGGAACCGGGCGAATTCGCGACGCGCGGGGGAATTTTCGATATCTTTCCGGCGGGTGAGACCGAACCTGTCCGCCTTGACCTGTTTGGCGACGAAGTGGAAAACATTCGCGGATTTGATCCCGCGACACAGCGTTCCACGACGCAGAAGACATCCCTTGTCATGCGGCCCGTGGCTGATTTCAGCCTGGACGCCGACAGCATCTCGCGCTTTCGCACCGGCTGGCGCGACCTGTTCGGTCCCGCCGCGGCCGAGGATCCGATGTACCTGCACGTCTCCGAAGGACGGCGGCATGCGGGGATGGAGCACTGGCTGCCCCTGTTCCACGAAAACATGGAAACGCTGCTGGATTACCTGCCGGGCGTTTCCATCTCGCTGGCGCATCAGGCGGAAGAGGCGTTCACGGCACGGCTTGAAATGATCGCGGATCATTTCGATGCCCGCCGCCAGCTTACCCGCGAAGGGGAGGTGCCGTATCGCGCGCTGCCCCCGCACCTGATGTATCTGGATCGCAAGGCATGGGACGCCATGCTGTCGGGTCGTCCGGCGATGGTCTTCATGCCCTTTGCCAAGCCCGACGGTGCCTCCGGCATCGACGCCGGCGGGCGGCCGGGCCAGATGTTCGCCAGGACCGCGACCGATGGGATGCGCGAAAACGTATTTCCCATGCTGGGCGCGCGCATGAACGAATGGGCGCAGACGGGACGGCGCACGTTCGTGACGGCATGGAGCCGCGGGTCCGCCGAACGCCTGGGCGTACTGCTGCGTGAATACCGCCTGCCGGTGCAGTCGTTCGCGACGTGGCACGAAGCGGCGCGTATGAAGGCGGGCACGATCGGCCTGCTGACGCTGGGACTGGAGCGCGGATTCGTGGCCGACGACATGGCCTTCGTCTCCGAACAGGACCTGCTGGGGGAACGTATCTCCCGCCCGCCGCGCCGCCGCAAGAAGGCCGACCAGTTCATCGCGGAAGCGTCGGAGATCGCTGAAGGCGACCTCGTCGTGCATCAGGATTACGGCATCGGCCGCTATGACGGGCTGGAGACGATCGGCGTGGGATCCGCCCCGCATGACTGCCTGCGCCTGATTTACGACGGCAATGAAAAGCTGTTCCTGCCGGTCGAAAACATCGAACTGCTCAGCCGCTTCGGCTCCGAACAGACCGGGGTCGCGCTGGACAGGCTGGGCGGCGTGTCGTGGCAGTCGCGCAAGGCGAAGATGAAGCAGCGCATCCGCGACATGGCGGGTGAGCTGATCCGCACGGCCGCCGCCCGTGCCCTGCGCGAGGCGCCGGCCCTGACCCCGGCCGAGGGGCTGTGGGACGAATTCTGCGCCCGCTTCCCGTTCGTGGAGACCGAGGACCAGTCACGCGCCATTGCCGATGTCCTGGACGACATGGCGTCCGGTCGCCCGATGGACCGGCTGGTATGTGGCGACGTCGGGTTCGGCAAGACGGAAGTCGCCCTGCGCGCGGCGTTCGTCGCCGCCATGTCGGGGGGGCAGGTTGCGGTTGTCGTGCCCACCACCCTGCTGGCGCGGCAGCATTTCCGCACATTTTCCGCCCGTTTCGCGGACCTGCCGATCAAGGTCGCGCAGCTGTCGCGCATGGTCACGGCCAAGGAGGCGACCGCCGTGCGCAAGGGACTGGCGGATGGCACGATCAATATCGTGATCGGCACGCACGCCCTGCTGGCCAAGACCGTCAAATTCGCGGATCTCGGCCTGCTGATTGTCGATGAGGAGCAGCATTTCGGCGTCGCGCACAAGGAAAAGCTCAAGGCCCTGCGCGAGGGCGTGCATGTGCTGACCCTGTCGGCCACGCCGCTGCCGCGCACGTTGCAGCTGGCCCTGACGGGCGTGCGGGAAATGAGCCTGATCGCGACCCCGCCGACGGACCGGCTGGCGGTGCGCACCTTCATCATGCCCTTCGACAGCGTCGTGATCCGCGAGGCCATCCAGCGTGAGCGTTTCCGTGGGGGACAGGTGTTCTGCGTCGTGCCGCGTATCGAGGATCTGGACCGCATGGCGACGCGGCTGAATGAGATCGTGCCCGACGCCCGGATCGTGCAGGCGCATGGCCGTCTGACGCCGACTGAACTGGAACGGGTCATGACGGAATTCAGCGATGGCAAGTATGACATCCTGCTGTCCACCAACATCGTGGAAAGCGGGCTGGACATGCCCGCGGTCAACACGCTGATCATCCATCGCGCCGACATGTTCGGGCTGGGACAGCTCTATCAGCTACGCGGGCGCGTGGGACGTGGCAAGCAGCGTGGATATGCCTACCTGACATGGCCGCAGACGCATGTCCTGTCGGCTGCCGCGCAGAAACGGCTGGAAGTCATGCAGACGCTCGATACGCTGGGGGCGGGCTTTACGCTGGCCTCCCACGATCTGGACCTGCGCGGGGCGGGGAACCTGCTTGGCGACGAGCAGTCGGGGCATATCCGCGAGGTCGGGATCGAACTTTACCAACAGATGCTTGAGGACGCGGTGGCCGACCTGCGTCATGAAAAGGGACGGCGCAAGGCAGAAGATCGCGACTGGACCCCCAACATCATACTGGGCCTGCCGGTCCTGATCCCCGATACCTACGTGCCCGACCTGCCGGTGCGGCTGGGGCTTTACCGACGTATTTCCGCCCTTGCCAACGACGCGGAAATCGAGGCGATGGAGGCGGAACTGATCGACCGTTTCGGCCCCCTGCCGGACGAGGTCCGCAACCTGCTGGATGTCGTAGCACTCAAGCGCATGTGCCGGGCTGCGGGCGTGGAACGGCTGGAGGCCGGGCCAAAGGGCATGGTGATCCAGTTCCGCAACAACAGTTTCGTCAATCCCGCCGGCCTGGTCACATGGATTGCGCAACAGAAGGACAGCAAGGTCCGGCTGCGTCCCGACCACAAGCTGGCGATCATTCGCGAGATGACCAACGCACAGCGCATCACGGAGGCCCGCAGGGCACTGACCGCACTCAACAGGCTGGCCGAGGATACGGCCGCCTGACACGTCACGGCCTATTTCGGAGCCATGCAGAGGGGACGAAGGAAGATGGCATCCTTCGTCCCTTTTCCATTTTGTGCGGCAATAGCGGAAAATCCCGCTCAGGGTTATCTTGCTTTTTCCCTGAATCAGCCTTGCGGAAGGAAAGCGCTGCCATATGCCAGCCCCAAGAAGTTTTCCCGGCTTTTGATGACAATGGCCTCGTTAAGACATTCATTCCCAGCGGCCGTTAAAGCTTTCGATCGGCCAGTTCCGCCGGGAAGTCACCGGGTCGATATAGCGCCATTCGACCTACATCTCATCGGTCCATTCCATGACGTAAACTTCATGGATCAGCGGACGCTGCAATGGCCCGGGAAATCAACGTGAATGGCCGCCGTGATGTCAGTGAATGGGCAGCGGGATATGGTTGACCGTCAGGACCCCGGCATCCCAGTTCACGTCCCATGACGTGCCATTGGTACCCCGATGGCCAAACAGCTTTGCCAGCACCAGCGCAGCACTTGCCTTCGTCTGTCCGCTGTCACGCAGGGTGGCGATGATATCGTCCAGATGCTGGACCGCGATATGCCCTTCGCCGGCGGATGCGTCGGCATTGCCCGTCAGGGTCGCCTTGCCATTGCCGGAAATCTGCATCGTATCGCGCACGGCCTTGACGGATGTCAGTTCCACCGGCACCGCGACACTTTCGGCGGCATGCCCCACGATGGCCGCCGCAAGCGGCCCCATAGAGGAGACCGGCATTGACGCGGATGCCGAGGCCTGCTGGGGCATCGTGGCCTCCAGCAGGTGGTTCTTGCTGCCATTGATATTCACCCCCTGCGTTTCCAGCGTCATGACCGCCGGCGCGTCGGGGGTGCTGCCGCCGGTCAGGCGCA
Organism: Novacetimonas pomaceti; assembly: GCF_003207955.1. Lineage (NCBI taxonomy): Bacteria > Pseudomonadati > Pseudomonadota > Alphaproteobacteria > Acetobacterales > Acetobacteraceae > Novacetimonas > Novacetimonas pomaceti. The sequence continues at coordinate 648 of NZ_NOXG01000008.1, read as the reverse complement.
GGTGGGCGCGCCGGAAGGAGAGGTGGACCGTGCCGGTGGACATGACCCCATTATCCCACACCAGGTCATAGCTCTTGCCGGACTGCACCCCATCAAGGACCGGGGCCACGGCCTGCAGGAAATAGGCATTGGGACAGTGATCCGAATGATGCCCCGACAGGCTCGCCACCATCACCAGCGACGCCGCGTCCTCCAGATCCTGCAGGGAGCCGGCATCCAGTCCGTTCCCGCTGACGATGATATCGCCCGCCTGGAGTTCCTGATGGGCATGTTCCCCCACCAGCCGCAGGTCATAGCCACGTGACATGAGGCTGCCTGCGCCGTGTGGCTGGGTGGTGGTGGCGGTGGAGATGGCGCATTCCGCCGGCAGGGATGTCGCCCATGCCGACGGCGCAGGACAGGCGAACACGGGGGCGAATGTCCCCAGGAGAAGCGGGAGAAGGAGTTTCTTCATTGTGATGCGTAAACTGGCTTGGATACGTCCATTATGCAATCCGTCCCCGGCACAAAACGCCAGATGCCTTTCTGTCATCAGAAGTTTCACGCTCCACGCGGATTTCTCACACTTGAGGCAATTTCGGGTCATTTTGTAGAATTCAGTCATCCCACAGGAGCCCGATCTGGAATATTGACGATATTCTGCTTCTG
>NZ_NOXG01000089.1:0-1527 GCF_003207955.1 Novacetimonas pomaceti | reverse complement strand
CTTGCAGTTACCCATAAATTTTTTCTTCTGTAATTTGATAGGAGAGAGCACCTGTAACGATATCTGCCAGGCGAGACATTCCTCTCCAGATAACAGTTGTTCCGGGCGGAGCATCGGAAGCGCGATCAAGGTAACCACCCAGTCTGGCGACTGCCCGGATGTAAAAATCCAGGTCTGGTGAAGTGCTGAGTTTGCGTATGGGTGTGAACTGTTCGAGTATTTGGCGTTCCACATCTGTAAAAACGGTAGAAGGCGACGTCCCTGGTAATTCACGCCTGAGCATTGTTATCCATGAGATACGCCAGGCCACCACGCAGCATAAGGCGATACAGTTTGCGAGCCGGCCTGCGGTCGTTAGGCGGAGCTCTTCAAGCTTGCATCCTGTTTTCAACGTTCTGAAAAATGTCTCTATTTTCCAGCGTAGGGCATACCATTCCAGTTTGCCTACGGCGTCCTCATAAGAAGAGACAGGCAGGTTTGTCAGCAGTTTCCACATGATGGCAGCCCGATCTCCCGGTGGGTCGACTTCCTGGGCATGAATGACCTGAAGATGCTGATGTTTATATTTTTTCTGTTTCCCGATGGGAGGACAGACGGTCATTGTGGCATAGCGGATGGATAATCTGGCTTCCTGTAATTTACCCTTTCCATCCCGAAACCGGATTGTATGTATCCCGCAGGGTTCAGTTGTAGCCATCACCTGAGCGATCGTGGTATTCCCGTCTTCTGCCAGACGATCTACGCAGCTTCTGACCAGAAAGTTTGTTCCAAGTTCGTTAGCCAGGCAATAGAGTTCGTAAATGTCACTTTCCCGATCGCCAACATGGACGCATCGTTCCGGGGCCCCAGTCAGATCGCAGGAGCGGCGCAGGTTGTCGAGCCAGCGCATGCTTTCTTTCTGCTCTATGGGCATGCGGGTCGGGTTAATCCTGCGTTTCAGGGCTGCGGTTCCTTTGAACTTGCTCCGCGACCAGAATTTGGCGGCAGTCAGACCAAGCGGAAGCCCTTCCGGAGTGACGGCCAGACTGGCGTGCATCAACAGACCACAAAGCGTGTGCAATCGGAAACGCCCTGTTTTTTCCCTGCCTCCCGTAGAGACCTTGGTAAACCCGATCTTTTCGGGAGATGCTCGGGTGAAGGAAAACTCCGTTGTATCCTGCAGGATCAGGACTGGCCCTGCAGTCGCATCGAAACGCTGGGCGGTAGCAGAAAAATGCCCTTCAAGGATTTTGTCTTCGCTTACATTTGCATTTGCAAAAAATCTATATGCTGCCTTGGTCGCAGACCAATCCTGAAATGCCGTCGGGAGAGACTTGCCCGGTCGTTCAGCAAGTGCCGCGAGCATCGTGCCCAGACGCCTGTTCAGGCGCTCGTCGCCAAGGTCAGATCCGGATATTTCCTGTATGACCCAATCCTGTACCATTCTCACACCCCGCCTGCATAAAGGTGACAGAAAAGGAATCACAACAGATTCATCTGCATCAAGCACAAAATTCAAGAACAGCAGATTTGTGGGTAACTGCAAGC
>NZ_NOXG01000088.1:0-1613 GCF_003207955.1 Novacetimonas pomaceti | reverse complement strand
TTACAGATGTGCGCCCATTATCTGGTTGAACCGCAGGCCTGCACGCCGGCGGCAGGATGGGAGAAAGGCCAGGTTGAAAGCCAGGTGAAATATGCGCGTGGACGCGTGTTCTCCCCGCGTCTGAAGTTCCGTGACTATGAGGAACTCAATGGATGGCTTGTGGATCGATGCATCCAACTGGCCAGAACGCATGCCCATCCGGATGTCCCGGAGAAAACGGTGTGGGAGATGTTCCTGGCCGAGCGCGCGGCTCTGGTTCCTTATGCCGGTTCCTTTGACGGGTTCCATGCCCGCATGGCATCCGTCACGAAAACCTGCCTGGTCCGCTTTGACAACAACCGGTATTCCGTCTCCAGCAGTGCGGTTGGTCGCCCTGTGGAACTCAGGGCCTATGCCGGGCGCATCGAAATCCGGCAGGATGGCCGGACGGTTGGGGTCCATGCCCGCTCGTTCGAGCGGGACCGGACGGTTTATGATCCATGGCATTATATCGGGGTGCTGGAGCGCAAGCCGGGTGCCCTGCGCAATGGCGCCCCATTCCGGGACTGGATCCTGCCCGTCTCCATTGAACGGATCCGCAGGCGACTGGCTGACAGGCCAGGTGGCGACAGACAGGTCGTACGTCTTCTGGTTGCCGTGAACGAGCATGGCCTGACCTGCGTGGATCAGGCCTGCCGGGAGGCCCTGGAAGATGGCATGCATTCCGTTGATGTCATTCTCAACATCCTGTCACGCCGGGATGAAGCCACAAATCCCGTCCTGCCTGCCCTTCCCGAACCTCTGGTCCTGCATCATGCTCCTGTGGCTGACTGCAGCCGGTATGATATCCTGAGGACACGCCCATGATGGAACGTGGGCCGATCCTCCAGGCGATGGCGGAACTGAAACTCTACGGTATGAAAGCCGCCTATGATGAACTGGTGACCCATGCGGTCAAACGACAGTATCTGCCCCAGCAGGTCATAGGAGAACTGCTCCAGGCCGAAATACATGAAAAGCAGGCCCGGTCGGTACGCTACCAGATGACCATTGCCCGGATGCCGCGGGCACAGGATGTCGAGGACTTTCAGTTCGCGGATACGCCCGTCAACGAAACCCTTGTCCGTGACCTGGCTCGGGGCGAATTCCTCGACCTCAAGCGTAATGTCGTGCTTGTGGGGGGCACAGGTACCGGCAAAACCCACCTGGCCACGGCCATTGGCCGGAGCTGCATCCGCACAGGTCGGCGTGGCCGGTTCTTCAACGTGGTGGACCTGGTCAACCGGCTTGAGGCTGACAGTCGGGCGGCAAGGGCGGGTCGGCTGGCCGAACAACTCGGCCGACTGGACTTTGTCATCCTCGACGAACTGGGATACCTGCCCTTTGCCCAGTCTGGCGGACAGTTGCTGTTCCATATGATCAGCCGCCTTTATGAACAGACCTCGGTCATTGTCACCACGAACCTGTCCTTCGGTGAATGGGCCAGTGTATTCGCCGACGCCAAGATGACCACGGCACTGCTCGACCGTCTGACCCATCACTGCGACATCATCGAGACAGGGAACGAAAGCTGGCGGTTCAGGAACCGTAACTGAACCTCTCTCCAGATCCATACCTGCCCCGGCCTGTCTCCT
>NZ_NOXG01000087.1:0-1631 GCF_003207955.1 Novacetimonas pomaceti | reverse complement strand
TAGCCCATCTTATTCACGGCATTGAGTATTTTGCGTGGATTTTTCCGTTTCTATGGTTTGGGCGCGCGGGATCGCACCGGGTTGAGGCGGTGTCATTTTGAAACGGTGGATGGCTGCGGCTGGGGTTGCGAGGACGGGGCACGTTCGGGGGCGATAGCCCCGTCTGTCACGGGCCGGCAGCCTGCATAGAGATGGCGAGACTGCGGAACAGCGCCGCTTCGGGACAGGCTGCGGCAAACGCGATACGGACACGGGTCGCGGTTTCCAGGATACGCCCGGCGATTTTCAGAAGACGATTTCGTAACGTGGTGAACTCGGCCGAGGCGAGCGGCTGTGGGGCTGGGATGGCGTCCCGCAGGGTGAGCATCAGCCAGTATGCGGCAGTGTGCAGCACCAGGCGGACCTGGTTGGCCAGTGGCGATCGACAGCTTGTGCGGTCGGATGCCAGTTGGCCCTTGTGACGCTTGATCAGGTTTTCGGCCTGTCCACGGGCACAGTAGAGGGCACCGTAGAGCCATTCGGCGTTGCCGCCTCGCAGGCTGGTGACCACGCAGCGTATGTCGAGCCCCAGCGTCGTGGCTTCGATCCGGGCGGCCACGCGCCGCTGTTGCTTCCAGGATTTCGCGCCATAACGGATTTCGGCATAGCCGCGCAGGGATTGCGCCCGCGTCTCGGCACGCCGGACGCGGATGTCATCGGCCGAGGGTTCGAGAAGCCGGTGCAGCACGCTGTTGCCCGGCAGGCCGAAGATATAATCGACGTCATGCGCCTCGCACCAGGCCATGACTTCGGGACGTCCGTAATGACCATCCCCACGAATGGTCAGCCGGGTGTTGGGCCAGTGGCTGCGGATACGGCGGATCAGACGACGCAGGTGACCGCGAATTTCCTGTCCGGACGGGGTCTTGCCCGGGCGGATGATAATGGCAACCGGCCTCGACGTGGCGGCATCGTAAACATGGATCGGCATAAAGCACCGCTCGTCATGATGCGCGTTGAACAGGGCGAGTTGCTGATGACCGTGCACCACATCGACCGTATCGTCGATGTCGAGCGTCACCGCGGCGGGTGGCCGGGCGTAGCTGTCGCACCATGTATCGACCAGGGCATAGGTCAGGCGAATGACCTCGCGCAAAGTCGGGGCGTTCTCCCAACGCGAGATCGTGGGTTGCGAGCACAGATCCCGACCCGTATCGGGCAGTCGTCCGCAGGCGAGCTTGAAACCCGGATCGCACCGCAGGTGATCGAGGTCGTCGGCGTCCTCGTAGCCGCAGGCAATGGCCAGCATACGGGCGCGCAGAATATCGGCCACGCCGTGTGCCACCCGTCGCGGATTGCGTGGATCGGCTATGAGCCGGGCGAGGCGATCGGCCATGCCGATCCGCCGCTCGGCGGCAGCCAGCAACAGGACACCACCATCCGAGGTGATCCGGCCACCATCAAAATCAGCCGTGATTTTCTTGTGTCGGATGGCTGGAAACAGGAACGGCTGGCTCGTATCGTCGGACATGGCGGGTGTGGCTCGGCGTGATCGGAGAAACGGATGGCTTTGACACCCAATTCGTAAACCCAATCAAAAGTTTAGGCGATACCCGCCGCCCAGTCTCGACCGCCCCCGTGAATAAGATGGG
>NZ_NOXG01000086.1:0-1681 GCF_003207955.1 Novacetimonas pomaceti | reverse complement strand
GCAACCACCATACCTTCGACCTGGATCGGGGTCGGATCATTCTTATGGAAGACCTGATCAACGCGGACAACCAGCCTGTTCAGATGTCCCCCGGCCCTTCTGACGGATGCTTTCATCCTGTCGCCAGCGAGTGGACCTGAATCAGCTTCCAGGATGATTTCTCCCCCGAGATCGCTGTTGGTTGCTGAAACCGTATGGGCGTAAATCCCCCGCCCGGCAGGAACAAGGACGCGGGAGAGGGCCGTCTGGGAATTTGCTGTCGCCGCCGAAGTTATTGAAGGGGAGACCACCGGTTTTTTTGTCTGCTCCCTTCCGGTTTCCGTCTTTTCATACAGGACATTTGTGACCGGAAAGCGTCCATCAAGACGGCCCGCGAGATCCATGATCGCATGTCTGTATGCGGTGATGGCGTCTTTCTGGAGCTGCGGGTCACGTGGCAAGGCGGCGCGGAAGGCTGCATCCGTCTGCACGGGTACGACGGGAACGCTTGGCACGACCTCAGGTGCGTGCGGGGCTGGCGCCGCGGCGGCCCTGGCCATCGCCGGGTTGGCGTCCGCCCCGACCTCCTGGGCGACTGCGGGCGGGGGAGGCTTGTCGTCGGGATGGGCGAGCGTGCCCGGCGCAATATCAGGTGAATACGACTGTCCCGCAGTCTGTGCCCGACCAGCCTCGTCGCGGATCTGATCTTCGCGGAGTTCCTGCTGACGCGGATTGGAATTCAGGCCGCCGGGCAGGGGGTTGGCGGCAGGCGGCCTGCCGGGGTCCGAGCGTGGAAGCTCCTTACGGTGGATGGTGGAGATGAGTAGCGTGACGCCAAGAACGGTGCCGATACTCCCAAGGATTGCGAGCAGACGCCGGTTTCCGCCCCGCGACGCATCACTGAACAGCTGGTTGAATCTGGGTTTCATCACTGTGCGTCCCTGATATGGGCCGAGACCGTCCGTCCCGCGTCGGAGAGAAGGACAACGGGAGACTCATGGAAGGCATAGAGCGTGTATCCCCCTTCACCGTGCTCCATGCTGTCCGATGAAGGCGTCATGAGGTGAAGGCGCGTGCGAAGATAGACCTCGTTTCCAATCCGCCATGCGCGCACGTCATCGGGTGAAATACCCTCGACGGCCAGCGGAATGGCTGACGCTGGTGGGATGCCGCTTAGCATGGCGTTCATGTAGGGCTCGCCTGTCGCAGGCACTCCGGGGCGGCTGTCGACCGGCTCCCGGGCATTGGGTCCTCCCTCGGACATGCGAACGGTCAGGTTGTCATCGTAGGATCCACGCCCCGCGATCAACAGGAAGGAGACCGGCTTTGGCGCGTTCTGAAGCGTTACGAGCAGTCCACCTCTGGGCTGGAGCGACATCGGTTCGATATTGATGGTATTGGAACCCTTGAAGGGGACGCAGGTATAGAAACCTGTTGTCTCAACCGCAGGATTCCCGGCTGATGCGCCGCTTTTGCCGGAAGCACAGTTCGTGCTGCCGTCCGGGTTGGCGGAATTGCCAGATGTATTCCATGCGATCGGCCAGGGCTGTCCCGTGCTGTCCACGAAGGACAATGCGGTCGGATAGCCTTTTGTCGTAAAGATCAGGCTTGTCTGCTGACCAGGCGCAAAGGAGACACGGATCGCCGGGCGCGCATTAGGGGTCGCGAATTCCGTGCCGACCTGCTCCGTGGCACGACGCAC
>NZ_NOXG01000085.1:0-1685 GCF_003207955.1 Novacetimonas pomaceti | reverse complement strand
GCAAACCTGCTGAATACCGCTGCAGGATCTTGCCTTTCGCTAGGTGTTCTATCTCCTTTGGCTGCGTCATTTTTTAATCTGACAGCCAACCGCATTCCTGCTCATATCGTTATCTTGGGAGTCGCTTTCTGGCTGGGAATGGCGTATTTTCTCCCTCAACGGGCACAAGCCGTTTTAGGAGGGCTTCGAGAATGACCTTTATGCAGTTCTTCGCCTTCATTGGCATGCCAATCATCATTGGCGTTCTTGGTTATGGTATTTCTAAAATGCCTATCAAGGATAATTGAAAATTTATCGTCCATTCCAACCAACGGTTGACCGTGTGAAACTTGTTTATAATGAGGGTAACAGACCCATCAAAATTGAGGTCCGTACGAAAATAGGGGTGTATTCGCGGTAGTACCTAAACTACGCTCGATCACTTTCGCTTACTGTTCATATTTTCCAGAAATTAAACAAGAAATATTTCGTTATTACTAAGGATTCGAGCGATTCTGGATAAAGATATATGCCCCGGATTTTTATGCTATCGGGCATACGAGGTTGATGGCGACCTGTCGAAATGGCTAAAAGTTACGGGATGCCCGTAGTTTTCACTTTACAGTAACTACGGTAATCCCGTATTATCGTCTCATGGATGACAGGTTTGACCCCGCAAAAGACCTCGCCAACCAAAAAAAGCACAAACTGTCTCTGGCCTTTGGCGACCGTATTTTCGAGGACGATAATCACCTGATCTTGCCCACCATCCGCATTGAGGATGAGGAGGATCGCTACAAAGTGGTTGGCGTCGTGGGCGAGAAGCTGTTCACCGGTGTGTTTGTCTGGCGGGACGATCTGCCCCGCTTCATTTCCGTGAGAAGGAGCAACAAAGGTGAAGAGAGAGCATATCATTCTGCCTGCTGATCCGGCGGATTCCAAAGACCGCGCGGTATCCATCGAAGGCATGGAGCGTGGGCAAAGGGCGCGGTTGATCCGTAAAACCCGTAACGATCTCGGTCTGTCTCAGGTCGAGTTTGCCAGCCGTTTCCGCGTTCCTGTCGGCACGTTACGGGACTGGGAGCAGGCACGGGCGATGGCCCCCGACTTCGCTGTAGCCTACGTTCGGGTCATCGGACGGCACCCCGATATGGTAGCTCAGGCGGTGGCCTGAGCTGCCTTCCCAACGAACCGGGGATTCAGCCCATCAACCCCAAACGCCGGATAGCCATTTTTATACCGAAGTCATAGTATACCGTTCGATAAGACAGATTTTTTCGGAAAAAACATTCGCAGTCGCATGTTACTGGCCGAAGACTCCCCCGAGGGACATGCCTCCCTCTTTAACGGAGCCCTTGACCATGAACCTCTCTCGCACAAGCACCCCCAGCGCGGCGCGACTGACGCGTCTGGTGACCCAACGGGCCGGATACAGACAGTGCGCCGTCACGGCACTCGGCACCTTGTCCGTCCCGATCCTCATTGCCAGCCACGCGCTGGCCCAGTCCGCAACCGGTAGCGCGAACGGTATCGGAGCGCAGATGCAGGCTACCGCCCAGGAAGGATTGACCGCAGGCGGCTTTGTTGCTGCCGCCTGCATGTATGTTGCTGCCTTCATCTGCTTCATCGGCGGCGTATGGGCGGCCTGGCAGAGCCGCAACGAACAGAACCGTTCGCCCGGAAAGGTCGGTATGGCAATCGCCGGC
>NZ_NOXG01000084.1:0-1750 GCF_003207955.1 Novacetimonas pomaceti | reverse complement strand
ATGAAAGAGGAAGCCATATATCTCCGGTCGCACCATAATGCCCGGCAGGCACTCAAGGAGCTTGTTGAAATGCCGGATATGGATGCCGACCGCATCATCCGGTCATTACGGGACACTCATTTCATACCAAGCGGCAAGATTCAGAAAAAATATCCCATGATCGAAAAATTCAGGCTTTGGAACGCCATCTCTGAGGCGCTGAGGCGTTCATTCTCTGAATGATTGCGCGTGGACCGACCGTGATAAGTAGAAAGTTGTCCGTCACCAGATATGGGATCTGAAAAAGGGTTGTCCGAGCTGAAAAGGCAGGCTGCCCTCGTGAGAGCACAACTTTGTAGTCATCGCCTATGGATTTTCACTGAGAACTGAATTCTTCCACAAGGTGCATAACGCAAGGGCTTAGGATCGCAATCCGCAATCTGGATTGTATAAAAGGCATCTTTCGTCCGGATTTATCGACGTAACGCCCCGAACTGGATCATGGTCCGGTCAAACAGGAACAGCCGCAGTCGGCACCCTACGGCGTAGCGAAGAAGCGCTGCCTTCGTATATTGCCGCGTTCCTGAGCCAGGAGATCGCCGCGCCGCCCAGTCCGACGGCGCGTTCCCCTTTTAGTGGGCGGCCTTCTTTCTACCCCGGCGGCGTCCTTGCGGCCTGTCAGGCAATGCAGGCTCTGTCGTGCCCTCATCACCAGATTTGGTGGCAGTGGACGTTATATCCCGCCCCAGTCCAATCTCTCGTGCAAGTTCCGATCGGCGTGCTGTGTAATTGGGAGCGACCATAGGATAATGAGACGGAAGTCCCCATTTCCGCCGATATTCTTCAGGCGTCATGCCATAGGATGCCTGCAGATGCCGTTTAAGCATTTTCAGCTTTTTCCCATCTTCAAGGCATATGATATAATCCGGAAATACGGACCGCTTGATGGAAACGGCAGGTATCTGTTCTTTTACTCCCGAAGTAGTCGGGACGGACAATGAATTGTAAACAGCCCCAATCAGCCTGATAAGTTCATCCGGCGATATTTTGTTTCCCGATACATAAGCGGTTATGATTTCCACGGTCAGCACCAGCTGTCTTTGTTGTTCTTCGGGCATTGTTCATCACCTTAACAGACGAAAAAACTGTGGCCCTGTATATAACACCGCTATTGGGAATAGTCCTCGACGTTTTCGAGGATTTGGCAGATTGCAGAACAGGTATGCTCTTGAGCAGATATCCAATAGGATCCTGTGCCTGCTCATCTGTATTTTATCTGATCGTCAACACTTCTTGCTTTCTACCGCAAGCCTGTTACCTGTTGCCCGCACAGCATCAAGACGCCATATCTGCAATACGAAATCATCCGGAGCCGGTGTCAGCCGGGCACTCAGACACACGTTCCTCCTCGGTCCAGGAAGGTCTTGAGGCGTGCACATGTCTGGAAGCTTCAGTCGCGCCAATAATGCGCGACAGACTTTCAGGGATCGGTTCACGCACAACATCATTGAACCGGGCACGCAATTCGTTCTTCAACCAGCAGTCGAATGGATCAGGATCTCCCCGGAAAGACACATCATCCATCATTGGCCTGCTATCTGCTGCTCCCCGCCTGCCTAACGATACCCAGCCGACTTCGTTGCGCAAATGACCAAAGCGTGCGTCAGATCTGAGAGCCTGAATCAGAAAGCGGTTTGATTGATTTTTCGCAGAACTCTGCGGATATGGGCAATCATCAACCACGCGTGGGATGACGAGATTGTTGCCTCGA
>NZ_NOXG01000083.1:0-1802 GCF_003207955.1 Novacetimonas pomaceti | reverse complement strand
CAACTGTTATCTGGAGAGGAATGTCTCGCCTGGCAGATATCGTTACAGGTGCTCTCTCCTATCAAATTACAGAAGAAAAAATTTATGGGTAACTGCAAGCCGACGAGGACCACAGGCATGCGTCAGGCCGCCTGTGTATGATTGGCGTGACGGGTGTTTTTCCAGTTCCAGGGGAGCAGTTCGTGCAGGCGTGAGACGGGCTGGTCGTTGATCCGGGCGAGAACGTCGGCGAGCCAGGCCTGGGGATCGACGTCGTTGAGCTTTGCGGTGACGATGAGGGAATACATATCGGCCGCGCGCTGGCCGCCCCGATCGGAACCGGCGAACAGCCAGGCTTTCCTGCCAAGGGCGATGCCGCGTAGTGCGCGTTCAGCGGCATTGTTGGTCAGGCAGATCCGTCCGTCGGAGAGGAACCGGGTAAAACTCTCTGGCCTGCGCAGGATATAGGCCATGGCTGTGGCAACGGGGGTCTTCTTCGACAGGCGGGCGCAACTTTCGCGCATCCAGGCGAGCAGGCCATCGACCATGGGAGCGATGCTTTCCTGTCGCACAGCGAGACGCTGCGCCGACGTTGCGCCATTGATGGCGCGCTCAGCCTCAAAGATTGCGTCGATCCTGCGCACGGCCTCCACGGCAAGAGGTGCGCGGCCGAGTTCGGCCAGCCTGAACAGGCCGCGTCGGGCATGCGCCCAGCAGCCCGCCGGCATGACGGGTGCCGGTTTGCGGTCGGCGTCGAACAGCCGGTTGTAGCCGCCATAGGCGTCGGATTGCAGGATACCGCTCCAGCCGGCGAGATGCGCCGTGGGATGTTCGCCCTTGCGGTCACGGGAGTAGCGGAACCAGGCCGCGGGCGGTGCGGGGCCGCCGAATGGCCGGTCATCGCGCACATAGGTCCACAATCGCCCGGTCACGGTGCGGCTTTTCGCCAGCACCGGCACCGTGGTGTCGTCGCCATGCAGCCGGTGTGCCGCCAGCACATGGGCGCGGATCTGCGCGATCAGCGGCGCCAGGGTGGCGGTGCTGGCACCCACCCAGTCAGCCAGCGTGGAGGTGTCGAGATCGATTCCTTCGCGGGCAAAGGCCTCGCTTTGGCGGTTCAGCGGCAGGTGATCGGCAAATTTGCCGGTCAGGATCGTCGACAGCAGCCATGGCCCGGCGCGGCCCCGAGCGATCGGATGGAACGGTGCCGGCGGCTGGGTGATGCTTTCGCAGTCCCTGCAGGAGAATTTCTCCCGCACCGTCTGGATTACCCTGAATTGTCTGGGGACGACTTCCAGCGTCTCGGTCATGCTCTCGCCCAGTTTTGCCAGACGGGATGAGCCACAGCATGGGCAGTGCACGGGGGCTGGGATAACGACCCTTTCACGCGGCAGAGCCGCAGGGAATGGCCGGCGCGCCGGGCGCTGCCGCTCAACACCCGTTTCCGATGCCCTGGCCATGGTCTCTGGCGCGTTGGCGGGATCGTCTTCGGCGATCGCCGTTTCCAGATCCTCGAGTTCGAGTTCCAACTGCTCAAGCAGGCGTCGGCCGCGCTCAGAGGACGCACCGAAGCGATCCTGCCGCATCTTTGCGATCAGCAATTTCAGATGCGCGACCATCGCCTCGGCACCCGTTGCGCGCCGTTCAGCCTCCTGACGGGCCACCTCGGACGCTGCCAGGGCCGCCCGCAGGCGATCGATCTCCGATATCCCGGTCTCCATACGTAATACCAACCATTGTTTGGCCTGACTCACGGGGTACCCATCGGTTTAAAAATGTGATTCATAGGATGCAGACCATTCTCTGAAGGAGGCATTCTGGAT
>NZ_NOXG01000082.1:0-1814 GCF_003207955.1 Novacetimonas pomaceti | reverse complement strand
AAAATGACACCGCCTCAACCCGGTGCGATCCCGCGCGCCCAAACCATAGAAACGGAAAAATCCACGCAAAATACTCAATGCCGTGAATAAGATGGGCTAGGCCTTTCTGTCTGGCGTCAGCCCTGTCCGGTGTGTCAGCACCGGGCGGGGCGTCTGTGGCGGGAACCATTTCCCTCTCCACAAATAAAGAATAGTACAGACAGAATATAAATACAATAAAAAAGACAATATATTATGAGTAAACATTAGTTTACTATTGTTTTTATTCCCTTTATTTCCTTATGCCCATTTTATTAATCGCAGTATTATCAGGAATCTCATAAGTATTCATCCTGAAGAACCCCAGGGCGAGCGGTCGAACCGTTGCGTGAAAGCGTGGAGACCCCGCAGGGGGCTCCAGTGAGGTTAGCGGCGCAGCCGCTTAGCGAACCAGAGTGAGAGAACCCCGAAGGGGCCGCCCCTGATTTTCTTTTTTTCCTGTTGAACAGAGATGTTTCCCGGACCGGCCCTTTCGGGAGAGGAAACCGTATCCAGACGCCCTGTACCTGCGCCGCGTTTTGCGGCCATGCGCTGCAGGGCCACAGCTCCCGTTCGTCTGTGACCCGCGACATTCCTTCAGATACTCTTGATGAAGCCGGAAGGCGTGCCTTCGGCAGGATCGACAAACACCACGTCATCCGGTGCCCGGCGCGGTGTGTCGATGGCAAGAAAAGTGACAGGATCACGCAGGATACGCGGCACCGCATGCACCGCACGCCGCGGAAAGACCAGCAGGTGCCCGGGAACAAACGGCGCTTCTTCAGCCGGATCATCAATCCAGAATGTCCCTTCGCCGGAAAGCACATGGAGGACTTCATCACACTGGGTATGATAATGCGGCGGCACGTCCCGATAGATCCGGAACACCCTGATACTGGCTTCCGGCCTGTCGGTCAGATAGGTATCCAGCAGCATCGTATCCGCAGTGTGCGGGAACGCTGCCACAATCCTGTTGAGATCGAACCGTCCACCGGTACGGTTCAGGGTCATCAGATGCTCTTCATCAGTCATGAGGCCTGTTCTCCGCCCATGTTCCACACCATGTCTCGACGAGCGCTTTTGCGGATTCAGTCATGGTCTTCTCCATTTCAGCCAGGAAAACCTTCGAGCACGATCTTGCCCTTTGCCTGGCCGCTCTCGATCAGGGCATGGGCCTGCCGCAGGTTCGCCGCCGTGATCAGGCCGAGGTTCCTGCCAAGCGTGGTGCGGATACGCCCGTCATCCACGAGGCGTGAGACTTCGTTGAGAATCTCGCCCTGCCTGCCCATATCGGCTGTGCCGAACAGCGGGCGGGTGAACATCAGCTCCCAATGCAGCGACAGGCTTTTCTTCTTCAGCGGCAGGGCGTCGAGCGCGGCCGGGTCATCAATCAGGCCGAAATGCCCCTGGGGCGCGATCAGCGCGATAATCTCTGGCATATGCCGATCGGTCTGCGTCGTGGAAAAGACGAAGCCGGGCGCGCCGGTCGGAAGGGCGGCGACCTGCGCGGCAAGCGGCCTGCTGTGATCCACCACATGATGTGCCCCGAGGGATTTTACCCAGTCGCGCGTTTCTGGCCGGGAGGCGGTGGCGATGACCGTGACATCGGTCAGGACCCGCGCCAACTGGATGGCGATGGAGCTGACGCCGCCAGCGCCGCCGATAATCAGCACGGCTGGCTTCACGCCGGGGACTGACCGACGGATATCCAGGCGATCGAACAGCATCTCCCAGGCGGTGATCGCTGTCAGCGGCAGTGCCGCGGCTTCAGCCCAGTTCAGGGAACGGGGCTTACG
>NZ_NOXG01000081.1:0-1913 GCF_003207955.1 Novacetimonas pomaceti | reverse complement strand
GAAATGGGAAACGATCTTGGTGATCTGGTCGGGAACGGGGATCAGGGCTTCGGCGGCCTCGATGGTGATGACAGGCGCGCGCCGGGCCGCTTCCTCGAAGCGGCGGGCGGCGGGGGCCTTCTGGCCCGATTTTGCCTTGCTGGCGGCTTTCTTCTCTTGCGCGGAAGCGAGGGCGGCGGTCATTGTGTTGGTAGCGTTGGACATGAAACTTGACCTTTCTGTCTGGCGTCAGCCCTGTCCGGTGTTCGAGCACCGGGCGGGGCGTCTGTGGCGGGAACCATTTCCCTCTCCACAAATAAAGAATAGTACAGACAGAATATAAATACAATAAAAAAGACAATATATCAGTAATAAACATTAGTTTACTTATGGTTTTCTCCTCTTTATTTCCTTATGCCCATTTCATAACGTGCGATCTTATCAAGTGTTGCGTAAGTATTCATCCTGTAGAACACCAGGGCGAGCGGTCGAACCGTTGCGCGAAAGCGTGGAGACCCCGCAGGGGGCTCCAGTGAGGTTAGCGGCGCAGCCGCTTAGCGAACCAGAGTGAGAGAACCCCGAAGGGGCCGCCCTGATTTTCTTTTTTTCCTGTTGAACAGAGATGTTTCCCGGACCGGCCCTTTCGGGAGAGGAAACCGTATCCAGACGCCCTGTACCTGCGCCGCGTTTTGCGGGCATGCGCTGCAGGGCCACAGCTCCCGTTCGTCTGTGACCCGCGACATTCCTTCAGATACTCTTGATGAAGCCGGAAGGCGTGCCTTCGGCAGGATCGACAAACACCACGTCATCCGGTGCCCGGCGCGGTGTGTCGATGGCAAGAAAAATGACAGGATCACGCAGGATACGCGGCACCGCATGCACCGCACGCCGCGGAAAGACCAGCAGGTGCCCGGGGACAAACGGCGCTTCCTCAGCCGGATCATCAATCCAGAATGTCCCTTCTCCGGAAAGGACATGGAGGACTTCATCACACTGGGTATGATAATGCGGCGGCACGTCCCGATAGATCCGGAACACCCTGATACTGGCTTCAGGCCTGTCGGTCAGATAGGTATCCAGCAGCATCGTATCCGCGGTTTCCGGGAATGCCGCGGCAATCCTGTTGAGATCGAACCGTCCACCGGTACGGTTCAGGGTCATCAGATGCTCTTCATCAGTCATGAGGCCTGGTCTCCGCCCATGTTCCATACCATGTCTCGACGAGCGCTTTCATGGTCTTCTCCATTTCAGCCAGGAAAACCTTCGAGCACGATCTTGCCCTTTGCCTGACCGCTCTCGATCAGGGCATGGGCCTGCCGCAGGTTCGCCGCGGTGATCAGGCCGAGGTTCCTGCCAAGCGTGGTGCGGATACGCCCGTCATCCACGAGGCGTGAGACGTCGTTGAGAATCTCGCCCTGCCTGCCCATATCGGCTGTGCCGAACAGCGGGCGGGTGAACATCAGCTCCCAGTGCAGCGACAGGCTTTTCTTCTTCAGCGGCAGGGCGTCGAGCACAGCCGGGTCATCAATCAGGCCGAAATGCCCCTGGGGCGCGATCAGCTCGACAATCTCTGGCATATGCCGATCGGTCTGCGTCGTGGAAAAGACGAAGCCGGGAGCGCCGGTCGGAAGGGCCGCGACCTGCGCGGCAAGAGGCCTGCTGTGATCCACCACATGGTGTGCCCCGAGAGATATTACCCAGTCGCGCGTTTCTGGCCGGGAGGCGGTGGCGATGACCGTGACATCGGTCAGGACCCGGGCCAGCTGGATGGCGATGGAGCTGACGCCGCCAGCGCCGCCGATAATCAGCACGGCTGGCTTCACGCCAGGGACTGGCCGACGGATATCCAGGCGATCGAACAGCATCTCCCAGGCGGTGATCGCTGTCAGCGGCAGTGCCGCGGCTTCAGCCCAGTTCAGGGAACGGGGCTTACG
>NZ_NOXG01000080.1:0-1958 GCF_003207955.1 Novacetimonas pomaceti | reverse complement strand
GCATCGGGTTTTCTTATAGCTTACGAAAATTTCTTTTGTGCAAAACAGACTTTTTCATAATCTAACCCGATGTACAACCCTTCTGTGAGATTTCCGCGTCGAAGGCCATCTCGAGACACGCAAATGGACCGATCAGCAGGGACAGGACCGTTATGTGACCGAGATCATCATTGATCGGTTTGATGGAAACCTGAAGGTGCTGGCCAATGGTCGAAGCACGGGCGATGGACGTTTTGATGAAGAGCGTCCCTCGCGGAGCGCTGCACAGCGCCCCGTTCCTGCCGCAACTTCCAACGCGCAGGACGTGGATGATGAAATCCCGTTTTAGGTCGTTCGGTGTTCCGGGTCGTCAGCGACCCGGAGCATTGTGCCTGTTCAGGGAGAAGAAAATGCGATTTCTGCTGCCCCAGTTCTCGTCATGAATACTTGTGAGGACTGACAGGCCTGATGGCGCGGGCGATCGGGAAAGCCTGTCGGCCGACACCGGAACGCCGGTCGTCCGTCCACATCGGGGATGAACTGTGTCTCTCCTGTTTCTCCATCGACCTTTATACGGGCTCGTGAACCTTATTTTTTCGTCAGTCGCATGATGTGGGCGCAGACGGGATCCTCCACAGGGAGTATCTGGCGTCGTGAATGCCCGCTCGTCCATAGTCCCGGTAATGCGTGCGCAGTGGCGCGGACACATGCCGTTTGCTGCCGCGCGTAAACTGCGGCCATTCGTGCGTCCTGTATTCTTTTGCAGTTCACGCAGAATAAAAATCCTCAACGCGGAATATCAGGACGCAATATCTCGACGAACCATACAGAGGTCGTCGTGTGTTTCCGCGCGATCATCTCAAATACTCACCGTAAATACCGGAGCGGTCTGAAACACAATCCATGCTGTTTGTGAAGGAGTGTCTTTCATGGCTTACACGTCTTCCCCAGAAGCACAGCAAAGAGAACTTGATGAGCTTCGCAATGCTGTAAACTGCGCCGTTGTGCTGGAGAAAGCCGGGTTCCGGCTGGATCGGCAGGCCACCGCGCAGCGTTCCGCACGTAACCTGAAATTTCGCCGTGACAGTGAGGCCATTATTGTCAATCACGATGGCAAGGGCTGGTGGGACCCCAAGGGCGACGGCAAAGGTGATGTCTTCAAGCTTGTCCAGTATCTCGATCCCTCGAAGAACCTCGGTCATGTCAGGCAGGAACTTCGCGCCCTGATCGGCAGGAGCCCGACGCTCGAAGTTGCCGAGCGTACGAAGGGAGCCGATGACAGACCGCGGCGCGATCCCGCTGAACTGTGGAACCGTCGTGCCGCACCTGGACAGGGGACGGCTGCATGGCGCTATCTGACGGAGATCCGTGGGTTGCCCGACCATCTTGTCGCGATTGCCGGACAGCAGGGGGCGCTGAAGGAAGGCCCGCACGGAACTGCCTGGTTCGGCCACCGGGATGCGGACGGGCAGTTCACCGGCATGGAAATGCGGGGGCCGGATTACAAGGGGTTTTCGACGGGCGGGGTTGGCAAGCGTCTCTTTGGTTTCCGGGCCGACGGGGGAGAAGAACCGGTGACGCGCCTTGTCGTCACCGAGGCGGCCATTGATGCATTGTCCTTTGCTGCACTCGATCGCTTTCCGAAAGGAACGCTCTATACCTCGACGGGTGGCGGCATGAGCCCAGAGAGCGAAGCGAACCTGAAGCGGGTCATGACGCAGGTCGCCGCCCAGCCTGAAGCGCGACTGGTTGTTGCCGTTGATAACGACCTGCAGGGGGATCGTTATGCCGGGAAATTCGCTGCGATGGCGCAGGACGTCGGTCTCTGGTCTGGGCGGATATCTCCGAAAGGGCCGGGAGAGGACTGGAACGCGGTCCTGAGGACCCGCAGGGAAGGAATGCAGGCAGGTTCTGTTCCCGTTGCGCCCTTGTGCCGTCTGTCCGAAGTCCTGGGTTCAGGGGCGAAAGCGCAGCCGGAG
>NZ_NOXG01000007.1:0-125868 GCF_003207955.1 Novacetimonas pomaceti | reverse complement strand
ACCCGCCGCCAGAAGCAGAATATCGTCAATATTCCAGATCGGGCTCCTGTGGGATGACTGAATTCTACAAAATGACCCGAAATTGCCTCAAGTGTGAGAAATCCGCGTCGATTGCGCCATTGCCCCAGAAGGCCACTGCCAGTTTGGCGTGATCGGTTGCAGCCAGTATATTTTTGATTTCATGAAGCGCGGTAGATTCATTTAGAAAAATCATTTTCGAAATATTTTCCCTTAATAAATTTTCACGCAATATGATTATATATATTGCTTATATTTACGTATAATAATATTATTTATATGATATATGGGAATTTATAAAATAATTTGAAGAATATGGAGCATTATAGATTCAGTAGAAGATGTCCATTTTTGAAACGGGTGCCCTGTCCGTTCCCACGGAATGATATGGCCCTGACCGCAAATGACCTATCATTTACCTACAAAACATTCAGAGACAACCCGCCTGCCGGGAACCAGAAAAACCGTATGACTTCATGATATGTAACAGGATTCTAAAATCGTAACATACTTGTGTGGCTTTTGGTGTCCTGTCTATTTTTGCTGTCAACATTTCACCGAACACACCTTCAGCTCATCCGTCCTAAACTAATGGAACAGACAGGCTGCCCCCCCATCCCCGCTTTGCAAAAACGACCGCGCGTCACGCCACGGGCGCTAGCGCACCTCCCGCGACGGGACGGGCGCGTTGCACAGGGCGACGCCATGGGCCGGGTGGACAAAGAACGGATCGGTCCGCGCCGCGCGTGCCGCGAGGTAGGCGTCGAATGACGGGCTTTCGGTGCGCATCGCCTGGATCTTCGGGCGTTCTGCGGGCGGCAGGTCGGCGGCGCGCACAACGCGCCTGATCGCAACGTCCTGGTGCGCGTCGGTGTAAAAGCCCATCGCCCCGGTCCCGCGTGGCAGCGCGCCGAGCTGGTCCATCCCCACCAGCACCCGCCCGACCACCGCAAGGTTGCGGTCAAGCTGTCGCGGGGCCTCGCCATTGACGGCGTAAAGTTCCTGCCCGTTTCCCGTATCCGGCGGCATGTCGCGCGCCACGGCCACGGTTGCGTAACACTGCGCGGGCCAGATCCGGGTGCCGTCGCCACCCACGGGCCATCCCGCCGCGAACCCGGCCTGCGGCGCATAGGAATCGGGATAGCCGAGGGGACGGAACCCGATGCCCGCCACGGGCCGGTCATATTCGGCGGGCGGGTTTTTCACGAATCCCTTGGGCAGCGGCGCCTTTTCATCGCGCACGCGCCATTGCACGACATAATTGTCCTGCACGCGGATGATGGCCCCGCCGTCCCACGCGTGGGTTTGCGCAAGGCGCACGACATTCGCGACATGGACGGGCGCGAAGTCGGAAGCAAGCTCGATCACGATGCGCCTGCCATCGGCGGTCGTCATCAGCAGGAGCCGGTCCGGGGAAAGCGTCCGCCACGCGCTGTCCGGCGCATGGGCGACGATCTCCGCAGGGCCAGGCGCCGCCGCATGGGCGCCCGCGCAGGGGAGCAGGAAGGCGAGAAGGACAGGATAGAGCCGCATGGACCGAAGGATGCCCGCTTTTCGCGCGCATGAACAGGGCATTCCACCCGGGGCGGGCGCGGGGACATGCTGGAATCATGAAAGTTTTTGGTGAAGCTTTTTTCAAAAAGCTTTGGAAGACGTCACCTTTTTGAAAAAAGGCGACACCCGAAAACTTTTATTACTTTTCAACAACAATATTCCGTCAGGTCCCGACGCCATGGTGGACGCGAAACAGTCCCTGCGGGTCGTAACGACGCCTGACCCGCGCCAGATGTTCGTAATGCGCCCCCCAGCACGCCTGCCGCCAGCCCGCCAGATGGTAATCGCTTTCGGAGATATAGCTGCCGGCCCCCGGAACAATGCGCCGCAACCGCGCGGACGCCCGGTCAATCCGTTCCCGGTCGGACCGCGCCTGTGCCAGCGCCTCGCCCGACACCCCGGCATAGGCCGGCTTTCCCTCCCCCGCGATGATCGCCAGGGCGAATGCGTCCAGCACCTGCGGGTTCATGACGGTCTGGCGGGTGCGCATGATCGCCTCCTCCGTCCCACCCGCCAGCCCCTTGTTGAAATGCAGGGAAACGGGCCAGTGGCGGCTCGACGCGAACCAGGCGTCGGTGAACGCGCCGCGCCGCCCCCGGTCCAGCAGGGACGCCGGCAGCCACATCGACTGGTATCCATGCCAGAACGTCCCGACCTCCCCTGTATTGCCCGCCCACCACCACTGCCCCGGCGACGCGCCGGGACGCGTGTCGGCCATGACAAGGGACGGCGCGTGAAGGCGGAGCCAGTCGCCATCCCATATCCGGCGCGCGGGCAGGACGGTCAGTTCAAACGGGGCCTCGATTTCGTATTCCCGCGCATTGTCCGCGACGAAACGTTCAAGGTCACGCCAGCATTCCCGCGCCGCCCGCGCGTCAAGGTCCTGCAGCGTCATGAAGAGTTCGAGCCGGTTGCCCGACCCCGCCCTGGCCTGTTCGCCCCAGTGCCGGTTGAAAAGGCGCGTGGCATAGGTATCGACGAACGCCGCCAGCAATCGCCGGAATCCCGCATCGCTGCGCGCCCTCACCTGCCAGTGGACAAGGCCGAACGTCGCCGGCAGGGGGTGCGTCTGCAGCGTCAGGCGCGTCAGCACGCCAAAGGTGCCGCCCCCGCCCCCCTTCAGCGCCCGGAACAGGTCAGGCTCACGCGCGTCATTGACGGTGCGGACGCGACCGTCCGCCGTCACGATTTCCGCTTCCAGCAGGCTGCCCGCCCCGGTGCCGTACTGTTTGGAAAAACTGCCGAAGCCGCCGCCCTGCACGAACCCGGCCACCCCGACCGTCGTGCAGCCGCCGCCCTGCACATAGCGTCCCGCCCGCGTGGTCACCGCGTCATAGGCCTCCAGCCAGATGCACCCGGCCCCGAGCGAGACCGCCTGCACCGGGGCGGCCTGCGACCCGGCGGGGACGAAGCGGTCATGCATGACGATGCCGTTCATGTCGCGCGTCCACACCAGCAGCCCGCCCGCCGCGTTCGACCCGCCAAGGTAGCTGTGCCCGCCACCCCGGATCACAGGCCGCACCCCGTGCCGCGCCGCAAAGCGCACGGTCGCGGCCACGTCGGACGCATCGCGCGCGCGAACAGCGTATGCGCCGGGAGCGGCCTGCCACCCATCGACCCAGCCCGACGACTGCGTCAGGGCGGCCTGATCGCGGATGAAGAACGGGCTGGACAACTGCCCCGCCAGATGGGGATCGTTGAAATCCGGCGCGGCGATGGCGGACAGGCGTCCCCCCACCTGCGCCCGCAGGGACTGCCACACGGCCGCGTCAGGCCATGCGCCGGGGGCGGAGCGCGTGTCGGCCCGGGCGACGCCCTGTGATGCCGGGGGGCCAAGGAACGGCAGCGCCGCGCCGATCCCCAGCAGCGCGCGGCGCGGCAGTTCCGTTCGTCCAGATGTGGTTTTGCCGCCCATCCTGTGTTGCGTCTTTCCTGCGGGAAGAATCCGGGCACGTGCCCTCCGGCGGCAAACGCCGGCCCGCCGTGGATGTTTCCCGGTGCTGTCTGAAAAGACAGTCCTGAAGTCATGAAAGTTTTTGGTGAAGCTTTTTTCAAAAAGCTTCAATAAGACGTCACCTTTTTAAAAAAAGGCGACACCCAAAAACTTTTGTTACTTATGGACAACAATACTCCCCGTCAGGTCCCGATGTGCTGGAGACAGGCTGTTGCCAAAAAACAAAATCTGCACCAGAAACTTTCATGATTTCGGGGATTGCCGGCACCCGAACGCATCCTGCCCGCCCCCGTCATGGCACGGACGGGAAAACACCCCCGGCCATCACCGCAAATCCTGTTCGACACCCTGTTTCGATGCTACCGTCCCACCCATCCGCGCGCCCGTTCGCCCATTTACGAAAAGCCCGGTTTTCCGCCTTTTCGAACATGGGCCGGGCAGGTGTGGTTTTCACATCGAACCAGGTGTTCCCACCATGCCCATACGACTGCCCGCCCTTGCGGCGCTGCCTGCCCTGCTGCTTCTGATCGCATCATACGGCATTGCCGCCGCCGCGCCGGACGAAGCCGGGTTCCAGTACCGGCACATGCCCGACGGCACCGAAATCGGCATCTGGTATCCGGCGGCCGGCACGCCGGTGCACCAGCGGCTGGGCATTTATGAACAGGACGTGGTGCCGGATGCGCCCCCATCGGGTCGTGGCCTGCCGCTGGTTGTCATTTCGCACGGCCATGGCGGCGCGTTTTCCGGCCATCTCGACACCGCTGTCGCGCTGGCGCGTGCGGGGTTTGTGGTGGCGGCCCTGACCCATCCCGGCGACAGCTGGCGCGATGACAGCCGCGCCATCCATATGGAGGAACGGCCAAAGGCGCTGGGCGGACTGATTACCTACATGCTTGCGACATGGCCGGGGCATGCGGTCATCGACCCGGCCCGGATCGGCGCATTCGGGTTTTCCTCCGGCGGGTTCACGGTGCTGGCGGCGGCGGGCGCGCGGCCGGACCTGACCCGCGTGGGCACGCATTGCGCGCGGTATCCGCAATATTATGACTGTCGGCTGATCAGGGAACATCCCGGTCCGCTGCCCACATGGTCCGACAGCCACGATCCCCGGATCAGGGCGATCGCGGTGGCGGCCCCGGCGCTGGGGTACGCGTTCGGAAAGGAAGGGCTGCGGGATGTGACGATCCCCGTGCAGCTGTGGCGCGCGGATGACGACCATATCCTGCCCGCGCCGCTTTATGCCGACGCGGTGCGCGCCGACCTGCCCCGCGCGCCGGAATTCCATGGCGTGCCGGGGGCCGGGCATTTCGACTTCCTCGCCCCCTGCGCCGCGCCCACGCCGATCTGCCGCAGCGCGCCGGGATTCGACCGCGCCGCGTTCCATCGCGATTTCGATGGCCGGATCGTGGCGTTCTTCGACCGGACGCTGCGCTGACCGGATGGCGGGAAACAGGGGCGGTCGGTGGGGTGGCCGCGTCTTTTGCAGGAAATGGCCACGACAGCGGGGTGATGGCGTCCGCCCCGGCTTGTCGTTTCACGCCCACATGGTAGCGTACGGCGTGATCCACGATTTCGGGGAAAGCGGGGTAATGGCGAACGGACAGGCGCTTTCCGTGCAAGAAAAGGCGGCCTATGGCTGTGGCGATGCCGCCTCCAACATGATGTGGGGCATGACGTCCTCCTACCTGATGTATTATTACACGGATATCTATGGACTGCCGCTGGCTGCCGTGTCGTGGATACTGCTGGTGGCGCGTGTGGTGGACGCCTTCTGCGATCCGGCCATCGGCTATGCCGTGGACCGGGTCGGCGGGCTGATCGTGCCGCGCCTGATCCGTGCGCTTGCCATTCCCTTTGGCATCACGGGATTCCTGTGCTTTGTGGCCCTGCCGCTTTCGCCCATGGGGAAGGTCGTGTGGGCGGGCGCGACCTATATCGTGTTCGGCGCCGTCTATTCCTGCATCAATACGCCCTATGGCGCGCTGGCGGTCATGATCAGCCGGTCCGCCACCGGGCGCGTGGGCCTGAATGCGTTCCGCATGATGGGGTGCCAGGCCGGGTCGCTGCTGGTGGCGCTGCTGACCATTCCCGCCATCACGTGGCTGGGTGGCGGCGAAAGCGCGGCGCAGCACCGGTATGGCATGGCGGTCTATGTGCTGGTCCTGTCGGTTATGGGCAGCCTCCTGTGGCTGTGCGTGGCGCGTGGCTGCACCGTGCGGCACCCGCCGGCCCCCGTGCGGCAGGACCTTATGGTCACGCTGCGAAATCTTTTCGGGAACCGGCAATGGGTGCTGAGCAACCTGCTCGCATTCTTCTATTTCGTGGGGCAGGCGGCCCTGTTCGGGTTTGCCCTGTATTACGCGCGCATCGTCCTTGGGGGGACGGAGCAGCTTGGCGCCAATATCATTACCTTCATCACCGTCCTGCTGTTCGCGGGCGTGCCCGCGTGCCTGCCGCTGGCAAGGCGCGTGGGCACCGTCCGCTGCGGGATCATGTGCCTGATCGCGCAGGGCGTGGCGTATCTGGCGATGGCCGTGGCGGGGGCGTCCATGACTGGCTTTTTCCTGTCCGTGGCCCTGCTGGCGCTGGCGCAGGGCGTGATGTCCCCGCTGTATTACACCGTGCTGGCGGACGCCGTGGATGATGGCGATCCCCGGACCTCCACCGGGTCGGCGGGACTGGCGTATTCGATCAACACATGGGTCACGAAGCTGGCGATGGGCCTGACCGGCTTCGTCCTGGCGCAGTTCCTGTCGCAGGGCCATTATGTCGAGGGCGGGGACGGGGTTGCGCAGCCGCCGGATCTGTCATTCTGGATCGTGGCGGGATTTGTGTGGCTGCCGCTGGGGGCGGTATGCATGCAGGCCCTGTGCCTTCTGGCGTGGCGGGAGAGGCAATGAACATCCTGTCGGCCCTATCATCGCATGGGCGATGCATCCTGCAGGATTTTGGCTGACCACGCCTGTCCGGTCGTGTTTTCAGATCAGTCATGACCGGGCCTTTGCTTTTCCGCTCAAGGCAGCATCCGCGATCGAAGCGGAGTGTCGGCAGGAACCGCCTGTCAGGCTGGAGAATATTTCCTGTGCGGGTGGCCTGAAATTTCCGCACCGTTTCAGGGGACGGACCCTGCGTCAGCATATCATCAGGTGCCGCAGATGGCTGTCCCCAATTTTTACGCTGCATTTGGGAGGGTCGGCAGTCGCCTCTTTACGGTCATTTCAAGTCTGCTAACTTTATCCTGAAAGCAGACTTCGATGAAGATGGTCGTTCTGTGCAAATAGGGGGCTGATAACGTTGGAAATCGATATGCAGTCATGCGGCGAAGCTGAAATTATCCGTCGGCAGTTGGATGCCTATAATGCACGTGACATCAAAGCCTTTATGGCATGCTGGGCACCAGATGCAGAGGTTTATGCCTGGCCAGATACTTTGCTTGCTGCGGGCGCGGAGGCCATCAGAACGCGACATGTTGAACGCTTTAAAGAGCCAGATCTGTTTGCCGAATTGATCAGCCGAGTGGATGTGGGCGGACTAGTGATAGATCGTGAAGTCGTGACCCGGAACTTTCCCAAAGGGCGAGTTACGCTGGATGTCATTGGTATATACGAGCTGGAAGGCGACAAAATAAAACGCGCCTAGTTTAAGCAGGGCGCGCCAATGTTAACAGATTGAAGGAACGTTGGCTGCTGTCGCCTCAACTCAGACGTTCAGCGGTTTCGGAGAGGGCGACAAGAGTGGACAGATTAGACAGATTGCAAAACATCGATAAAGGCTCGTCATGACAGTTATCAAACCTATTCTTCCTGATCGTTTTGAAAACCTTGAGCGCAAAGCGCGCTCTGATATCGGAACCATTGTCGTTCCTATCACCAGCGCGTTGGAAATAATCGATACCGTTTATGCCAGAATGTATTCAACGGGTCGCGGCGCTTTTCTAATTCTTAAAGGCGCTTCAGGGGCAGGAAAATCAACATTTCTCCACACATTGCACTTCTTTCGAGAAGACGTTGAGACGCACTCAGTTGAGGGCTCCCAAGACATAAAAAATTATTTTCGAAATGCACCCGTGAGGAGAAACGGATTAATAGTTCACGTTCTCGAAGAGCGCGAAGCGTTGAGGTCCTACTCTGATAGAGAGCTAGAGGACTGGCTTCACTCCATCAACGGTTACATACGGTCGGCTAACGGTGAGAATGCACTAGTAGTATGGCCATGCAACACTGATGAGCTTCGGGAGCGTATTGTTTATCTTGCAGAAAGGATTGGAGCTGAATCTCTTTTGGGAGACTCTTCAATGATACCGGAGTTTACAGGGCCTCGTAAAGAGCAATACTTGGATATCGCCGAACGCACTCTTGCGACCTTGAACCAGGGATCGGGACTTTCTGACCTAGGATTGACTGTCGACGACGTCGATCAATGCGCGGCAAATTCGCGTACGATTGGCGGATTTATGACTAACTTAAGTTCGCTTATAACTAAGCGTAGCAAGGTTGTGCAGAAGCTTATTGAGAGAGAAAAGTGTCGCCTGTGGGTGTTAGTGATAGCGGGGAACAATCCTGAAGGTGAGGTAAACGGTCTCACGAGGGGTCAATATGCCGCAATAGATACCGAGCGTCTGTTGACTTCTACGGGCGCGAATATCGTAGCCAATCTTAGAAATTATCCTGACAAGATTGGACTATTAGGAAGTGTTCTCGATGCAAAAATTTTTCATCTTCCAGTCTTGGCAGCATTGGAGATCGCAAGGGCTTTTGGGAGTGAAGACTTAAAGGATCGAATGACGAGGAATAAGCTTTCTATAAGTGGTAATCAAGATAACGCCATAGAGCGATTGAATAATACTGAGCTTGGATCGATATTCCGCGCAGGATCACAAGGAACCTTAGCTCGAGGGGCAAAACTTGGATCGTCAAGTGTCGAAGCATTTGAAAAACTTGTAGACATAGCGACGACTAATGACGCTCTTTTGAACAAATCTTTAGGAGAAGCACTCGTAGCCGCGCGTTTTATTGAATCATACAAAGTAGAACAAGATTTTGGGGCTGGATTAACTAGAAGGACAGACCTCCTCGCTGAGATATCCGTGGGAAGAATTCGTATCGAAGTTATGTGGCGAAAGAGAGTGGGGCGTGCCGATATAGCCAATTATACTTTAACAAAACTTTTTAACTACGGTAAAGCAATTGGATATCTTTAGTATAGATCACGCGATTACGTATAAAAATCTAACTAGCTGTCGACCATTAGGCAGTGATCAGTTCGACGTGCTGCTTTAGGATGCTAGAGGTATCAACCGAAATATCGGCTCCAGCTCCGAACGCTTCTCATCGAGCTTGGCCTAATCCCTGATGATACTATCTCTGTCTCATTCTGTGAAGTGACGCGAACTGCTTGTTCTGATTCAGTCCTGAGAAGAGAGGTGGACCCGCTTTTTCGGACAGCCAGGGTTTTCTGGAAGGGATTAGGTTCGAGAAACGCGGCTGCAATGGATGTCAGCTATTCTGTTCATTCAGCCCGTTCGCAGACGTTCTACTTCCCCCCCAAAGCCCACTATCCAATAAACGCGGCATCCATCGGGGGCACCCTGACCGCAGGAATGAACCGGCCCGGGCCGGCGCATCCCTGCCAAAAAGTGCGGATCAGCGGTGGCGGGTGGTGCGGGTGGTCTTTTCCGGCAGGGCCAGCCAGTGGATGCGCGCGTCGCGCAGTTCGAAATTGCGCTTCCCCTGCACGCCCATGTCGCCGAACGGGTCATAGACGATGCCCGTCACCTCGGCCTTGCACTGCGGGTGCATGCCGGTGTCGCCGCACATCTGCTGCGCCTTGTCCAGCGACGCGCCATCCATCGACGCGCCATCCAGCGGCACGCTGCCGTTCCAGTTCACGTGATCGGGCAGGTCATCAATGCGAAAGGCCGAACAGGCCGCGCCGCCCGAACTGGCCGATGCGATGTAACAGGTCAGGGTCACGCGCTTGCCCACCAGCGACGGCCCCTGCGACAGCAGGGTGGGCACGTCCATGACCGGCACCGTGGCGGCGGCGGGGGTGGCGGCATGGCGGGGGCTGGTGGCATGGGCCGCGTTTGCAAGAGTGATCCAGCCCGCGCACAGCGCCGGTGCGATGCCCGCCACACGCCATGCGCGCCCATGAAACAGTCGATTCACCTTGTCTGTCCTCCGTGGGGGTCGATGCAATGATGGGCGGGATTTTTTCCCATCCCATCCGCATTGTCACCACGGGACGACGGGCGAGCTGTCATGCGCTGACCGCGCGCCACCCCATCGTGGCGCGCGAGACATCAGCCGCGCGGGCCGTCAGAACGGCGTCGCGCGCGCATCCGGGGCGCGGCCAAGGTCGGCGAAGTGGTTGGTTTCCGCGCATCCACGGAAACGGTCCAGCACCGGCGCGCTGCCGGTCAGGGCCATGTTGACCACCGTGCGCGACCCATATTCGACCGAGGCATTGCGCCCCTGTTCCATCCCGTCCAGCAGCGCGGCCATTTCCTTTGGCTTCAGGTCCACCGACAGGGTGGTCGCGTCGTTGGCCTGCATGTGAAAGACATGCTGGTACGCGCCGATGCGCACCGTCATGTCGCCCTTTGACCCCGGGGTCAGGGTCCAGTGGTCGTCCGCGCTGCGCAGTTGCAGGGAATCCGCGTCGGCACGGACCATCAGCACCTCGTTTTCCGCGCCTGCGATGCACAGGTCGGTATGCAGCCCATGGTCGGGGGAATGATGGATGGCCACCCATCCGTCATGCCGTTCGTCGATGGTCATGGCCGGGGGCGCGGCCTGCTGCTGTGGCGTGGCAAGGGCCTGCCGCGCGCCGGCGGGGGCCTGTGTCCACTGGGTGCTGTCCTGAAGCTGCCCCGCCTCCTGCGCCGACGCGACCGCCGGCAGCATGGACAGAGCAACAACCCCTGCGAGAAAGCCTGTATGTATCTTCACTTCGTAACAATCCCGTGATTGCGGTCCATGACGCGCGGACATTGACAGCAGGAGCCCCGCGGCTCCCCACCGCGCCGTCGTGACATATATTGTCACTTTATCTTGACGGAAAAAGGGCATACCAGAGATAGCCTGCGTCCTGAACATGTTTTATAGGTCACGAAACATTACACGTTTATGATGGACGTCGTCCGCCATAGTCATTGGCCTGTGGATAATGGGCAACGCAAGACCGCCATATTGTGAACGTATTTCGGTCATGATCTTTTGCCATGAACAGGGCGATGAAAAATATTAAACAAGATTTTTCAATCCACGATCCCGTGGCGCATGCGGCCTGCATGATCCGCCTGTTCGGGGAAAAGGCCTCTGGCATCGCGGGATTGCGGTCGGGGATGTATTTCAGCGTCGGCGACCTGGAAATGGCCGTGATGTGGGCGCGGGTGCGCAATTCCATCAACAACCTCACGGATACGGAAACCGGCCCGCGCTCTGGCGTGCGCCACTGATCGCACGCCTTCCCCGCCCCGGCACGGGACGGGAAATCAGGGTGTCCAGAGGTCCGCGACCTCTGGCGGGGTTCAGGGGCGACGCCCCTGTCCATATTTCCCGACCACATCGCCCCAACCACATCGCCATCGCACGCGGGCGGCAACCGGCCCCCGCACCCCATGACATCCCGGGCCGGGGGCAGCGTCCCGCGCGGCCTTGCCATGACGCGCCCGCGCCCCACCCCCATTGAGGCATGGCGGCCGGCGGGGTATCATGCCCCGGGTCCAGCGGGATGCTGGCATGGCCACAACATGATCATCACGCGGGGGAAACTGGTCAGGATGCGCATTTTATCTGTCGCGGCCCTGACCGTTGGCGTCACCCTGGGAATTGCGGCATCCGGCCCGCACGGTATCGCCGTGCCGCGCGCGCAGGCGCAATCCGCCAGCCCCTCCGCCGCCACGGCGCAGGACGCGGGATGGTCGTTTTCGCCCGACGGGGCGCAGGGCCAGCCGATGATCATTTCCCGCCAGAAAGACCTTGAAATCATCTTCTACCGCTCCTCCACCTCCGGCTCGCTGGGGATGGCGGTGCATGTCCTGCATCACCGTTACAAGAACCCGTCGGGCGTGCGGACCGCCGGCGTCGTGATCGGCAAGTTCGAACTGGTGCTGCAGATTTTCTCCAAGGGGCGGAAGTGGGACACGGCGGGCGGCGACATGACGCCCGGCGCCGTGGCCGACCTGATGCAGCAGTTGCAGGGTGTCACCACCGGCAACCTTGTGCCGCTGGAACATGACGCGGTGCCATTCTCGCTGGTCGGGGCCGCCAGCGCCCTGTCGCAACTGGGCAATTTCGCGACCGCCCATGCCCTGTGGATGCCGCCGCCGCTTGGCCCCGCCGCGACGCCCGCCAACACACCGCCGCCGCCCGATATCGAACAATTGGCGCATCATCCCTATGACACGCTGCACGGGCGTCCCATTTCCCTGCCACGTTTCGCGATCGCGCAGAACTGCGCCCATGAACATGTGGAGATGGAGGACAGCGGCAACGACTGCGTCGGTTCGGAACAGAAAACCGAGGCCGCGCTGTCCGCCTCGTGGCGTCGCTATGACAGCGACCTGAAGGCTGCCTGCATCGCCATGGCGAACGACCCGGAACGGCTGGAAAAATATCAGGCGCTGGATATGTGCCTGTCGCGATACCAGGATGACCGCACGCAGTGGCAGATCGTCTCCGGCTCCTCCGGCAGTGACGACATCATGCCCCACGACCATCCCAACGCCCCGGCTTCGGCACCGGCCGCCGCCGCGCCTGCCGCCCGTCCCTGATCAGGTAAACGAAAGGGTCCGGCGGGTCTTTTTCAGGGGCGGCAGACGCCGCCTTTTTGAAAAAAGGCGGCACCCAAAAACTTCTGTCACTTTCATCAGCCTGAAAAAACGGCCCGGCAATATCGTGAAAGTTTTTGGTGAAGCTTTTTTCAAAAAGCTTCGAAAAGACGTCGCCGTCCGGGGGAAAAGGCACCCCCACGAACTTTCGCCATTTTCACAAAATACCGTTTTGAAACAGACCATTAATGAAGGTCATTCCCCCCGTCGGGGCGCGGCGTGACGTCAAGCCACCCGCGCAGGACGCGGCGCACGCGCACCCACGCGATGGCGCGGCGAAAATCCCCGACGCTGAGGAAATAGCCCGCGCGGGTGGTCGCGACCTCCAGCGCCTGTGGCCCGAGGGTCTTGAGCATATCGGATGCAAATTGCATCGGATCGTCAAACAGTCCCGCGTCAGGCGACGGTTTGGACTGTCCACGATCCCTGGCGCGCTCGGTCATCAGCATCAACCCGGTTCCGCATCTGGGCAGGGTAACAGACCGGCAACCGGGCGACGGAACGCACGGGCCATTCCCATAAGGACGCAGCATTGCACCCTGCCCCCGCATCAAGTCTAGGGACAGGTGACGTCGATACGTTGATATGTATCAAAGGTGGATTTAAAAAAATTTAACCTCGCCCGCCGGTTGCGCACTCAGGCAACCATGGCGTGCATCATCACCTGTACCATCCGCGCCCTGATAAAAGGGCGGGCCTTTTTTATTTCCGCGTCAGCGACATGATAAAGAATACCACGCCAATCGCCAGCAGCCCGAACAATACAGCCAGAGGTTGCAGGTAAAGCAGCAGCAGGACCACGAACAGCACAAACAGCGACGCGTATTTCAGACGCCGGTCCTCGTCCGAAAACAGGTCCCCCACGCCCATGCGGATCATCGCCAGCGCCTGGCGGGCCTGCGTCGCGGCGGGATCGGACGCGATGACCTGAAAGCCGGAGCGTTCCAGCCGTTCCAGCACCTCGCGCGCCTGGGCCTGGCGGGCGGCCTCGTTCGTGGCGATGGCGGCGGGTGCTGCGCCCGGCGCGGGGGCAAGGGCGTCGGAAAGGGCGGCGACGATTCTGCTATCCATGTGTTTTCCCCACTTTCACGGCGCGATGCCGCCCCGTTCCCACATCGTTTTCCACATTACTGACGGACTTATCCACACGGTTACGCGTATGCCTATCCACCAATCTGTGGGTAACCCGGATCAGGGGCCGCACGCAATGCGCCGCCCGTCCTCCAGCGAGGGATCGACCGTCATTTCCCCGCGCGGCACCGGCCCGTCCGCCAGCCTGCGCCCCCGGCCCATATGCCCCGACCACGTGGAATAGGACAGGGTGCGGTACGTATTGGCGGCACAGTTGTACAGGACCGAAAACCGGACGGAGGCAAACGGCAGGCCGTGGCTTATCATCTCGTCATCGAAATCCTGCACAAACGTGGCCGAAGCATGGGTCCCGCGCATCCGGACGGACGAACGGTCGATATATTCCGTCACCTTGTTCTGGTATGGCGGCAGCTTCTGCAGGTTCGGCGGCGGTTCCGCGGCCCCCGCACGGGGGGCGGCCGGGGCGGTGGTTTCGACCGAAACGGGAACAGCGGGCACAGCGGACGGCGTCCCCGCCGCGATGGCCGGGACGGTGGGCACCATCAACACCGACACCATGCCCAGTATCGACACCATGCCCAGTGCCAGACGATCGTTCATACGCTGCTGTCTCCCTGCGCGCGTAATGACGCGGCATACCTCATTTATTCATCCGCGCTGTATATCCCATACCCCAACCGGTTCGCATAGGCCCCGTCCCGCAACGCAGCCGGACGGCAGAGGAAACGCGACAGAGGAAATGCAGCCGTCACGCCCCCGACAGGTCGCGAAAGCGCGTCCACGACATCTTGTCGCGAAAGATGAACAGGACATAGTAATCCTTGTGCCGCGTCCGCGTCAGGGCGGCGTTGGCGTAAAAGGGAAAGACGTCGAACGGCCCGTCATACCCCGCCGGCACCGGGTCGGAACGCAGCTGGCTGTTGACGCGGAACAGCGGGGAATAGGCGTGGCTTGGCCCCGCGTTGCGCCGGACGTGATAAAGGTTCTTGCGAAAGCGGCGCAGCCGGTCGGGCAGGACGAAGATCATGTTGCGCTCGATGAAGCTGTCCACCGGGTCGCGGTTGCGCAGGTATTGCATGTCCGGCGTCATGTCGCAGAAGAAGTTGTGGTCCTGAATGATCATGCCGCTGCCTTTCCCTTGCGCCTTTCCCTGCCGCCACACCCCCGCCACCGGGCCGCGTCACGGCCGGCGCCCTTCATATATGGGACCCGGGACGCAGGTGACAGGCCCCGGCGCGAAGCTGATGGGAAAATCCGGCCCGCGACGATGGCCGCATCGAACCGCACCGGGCCGATGATCTGGGCATTATTTCGCGATTTTCTTTTTATTAGCACATGCCCTGTACGAACAACATGCGAACAGCAATAGATGGCCATCAATGTGGAGATGCATATGACTGAGGCAGTACGTCTCGTAATATGGGACCTGGATGATACATTCTGGACCGGTACCCTGAGCGAGGGCGGCATTTCCTATATTGATGCGCATCACGACATCATCGTCGCGCTGGCGAAACGCGGCATCATGAGTTCCATCTGTTCAAAAAACGACTTCCGGCAGGTGGAAACCGTGCTGGTGGAAAGGGGCATCCGCGAATACTTCGTGTTCCCCAGCATAAACTGGGAGGCGAAAAGCCACAGGATCGCCGCGACGATCAGTGACATGCAGCTGCGGCCCGTAAACGTCATGTTCATTGACGATAACGCCATGAACCTTAACGAGGTGAAGCATTACATCCCCGACATCCAGGTCGCCGGGCCGGAGATCATCGGCACGATCCTGACCGACCCGCGCTTCGTGGGCAAGCCCGACCCCGACCTGACGCGCCTCGGGCGTTACAGGATCCTAGAACGCAAGCACGAGGACAGCCGCCGCTCCGGCGGGGACAACCTCGATTTCCTGCGATCAAGCCAGATCCGCATCAGTTTCCACCATGACGTGGAACACGAAATGCCGCGCATCCATGAACTGATCAACCGGACAAACCAGCTGAATTTCACCAAGAACAGGGCGCCTGAAAACCCGGACGAATTCAGGGACGCCATGCTTGGGAAACTGGCGAAATTCGATTCCAACATTTCGTATGTAAAGGTTGCCGACAGGTACGGAAGTTACGGGATCTGCGGCTTTTTCGCGATAGAAGACGGACAGGTCGAACATTTCCTGTTTTCATGCCGTTCGATGAACATGGGCATCGAACAGTTCGTCTGGCAGAAACTGGGACGCCCCCGCATCGACATCGTGGGGGAGGTTTCGTCCGTCCTGGATGACGGCACGGACATCGACTGGATCGCGGTGGTCGATGATGCCGATGACAGCGATGCCATCACCACCCATGACACGACCATCTGCATGCGCGGCGCATGCGACCTGTCGGTTTCATCCTATTACCTGAAGGGAAAATACACCGTTTTTGAGGAATTCGCGTATCCTTACCGGAACTGGGGAATACAGCCCGTCGTCCGGGCGCTGGAAATCGGATCGTGCATTTCCGACGGGGAACGCAACGCCATTTCGGACAGGATGCCCGGCATGCCCGTTGACAGGTTTTCGTCGCATGTCGTCACCCAGGATGTGGACGTCTTTGTCCTGTCCTTTTCGGGCGAGATTTTCTGCGACAACTTCTATTCAAAATCGTTCGGGCTTGTCTTCCCGCTGGATGGGCCATGCGTTCCCTACCTCAGGAACAGGGACCGCGATTACGGGCGGGTGAAACAGGCAACCAACATGGAACTGTCCGAAGCCGAATGGAATTTCATGGTCGATGACCTGGTTTTCCATCAGGAAAGTGTCTCCACCCTGTTCGAACGCGATATCCGCAGCCTGTTCAACCGGCTGCGGGGGAAGAAGGTGATATTGTGCACGCTGAATGAGGAATTCGGGAGCCAGCAATGGGTTCTGGACAAGTTCTCGCGGATCAATGCCATCACGATGCCGCTGGCGATGGAACATGGGTTCAGGATCGTTGACGTCCGCCCCTATGTCCGGGGCACGGATGACCTCATTACCCCCGATGACGCGGGCGGGCATTTCAAACGGAACATATACATGAAGATTTCATCGGACATAGAAGAACACATACGTCACTGGAACTGACGGTCCGCGCGCATGAAATGAATAAAAGTTTTTGGGTGCCGCCTTTTTCAAAAAGGCGGCGTTCTTCAAAGCTTTTTAGATAAAAGCTTCACCAAAAACTTTTCCATGATGCCTGCGCGCGGGATTTCGCCCGCCACCCGCGACGGCAACGTGGCTCATATCCATGATGTGTTCGCCCCGGCGCGCCGTCATGGTTGCCCGCCCCGGTGAAGGGCGGCATGATCGCCCCGCCCCGACATGCCGCCATGGCAGGCGCAGGCATCCCAGGCACAAGCGCAGGAAACAGCCCCATGTCCCATCCCCTCCGTCCCGTCCGCATGGCGCTGGCGGCCCTCCTGCCGGTGGCGGGCATCACCTGCGCCACCCTTGCGCAGGCCGCCCCGGCCGTCAGTTTCGAACGCGCCCCCTTTGGCACGACCGATGACGGGCGGCCCGTCGAACAGTACACCCTGCGCAACACGCACGGCATGACGGTGCGGTTCATGACCTATGGCGGCATCATCACCGCGATCGAAACGCCGGACCGCCATGGCAACGCCGCCGACGTGGTGCTGGGCTTCTCCACGCTTGGGGGCTATACCCATGACAGCGCGCGCGGCGGCCTGTTCTTTGGCGCGATGATCGGGCGGTACGCCAACCGGCTGGCGCGCGGGACGTTCACGCTTGACGGCCATACCTATCACATCGCGGTCACCGCGCCGCCCAATGCGCTGCATGGCGGCAGGAAGGGGTTCGACAAGCAGGTCTGGACGTTCGAGGGCGAAACGCACGACGACCATGGCACCAGCGTCACGCTGGGGCTGGTCAGTCCCGATGGCGACCAGGGCTTTCCCGGCACGCTGCATGTGCATGTGACGTACCGGCTGGATGACACCAGCGCGCTCAGCCTGCATTACACCGCGACGACCGACCGGCCGACGGTGCTGAACCTGACGAACCACAGCTATTTCAACCTGGGCGGCGAAGGCAGCGGCAGCGTGGAAAACCAGGTCCTGCGCATCAGCGCCGATACCTATACCCCCACGGACGCGACCTCCATCCCGCTTGGCCCGATCGCAAGCGTGGCGGGCACGCCGCTGGATTTCCGCACGCCCCACCGCATTGGCGAACGCCTGCGCGACAATGACCCGCAGATGATGTACGCGCGCGGATACGACCATAACTGGATCGTCAACGGACAGGCCGGGACCACGCCCCGCCCTGCGGCACAGATCAGCGACCCCGCCACGGGCCGCACGATGGAGGTGCTGACGACGCAGCCGGGGCTGCAGGTCTATACCTCCAACTCGCTCGACGGGGGGTATGCGGGCGTTTCGGGACGCGCCTACCGCCAGACCGACGCCGTCGCGTTCGAGGCGGAGCATTTCCCCGACTCCCCCAACCATCCCGACTTCCCGACGACGGAACTCCGCCCCGGCGAAACGTTTGACCAGACGACGATCTTCCGCTTTGGCGTGACGAAGGGCAAGGGCCACTGACCCGCCGGCATCCATCGCGCATGCCGGCATTCGGTACGGATCCGCACGGAATATCTTTTTCTTTTGCCCACGGCTGACTAAAAACGTCACCAGAACGTGAGCATGAGGGATATTCGCGATGTGGACAGGTCTGACACGCGCGCTGTGCGCGATGATGCTGCTGGCGGGACTGGGCGCGTGCGCGTCCCACAGCCCCCCAAGCGACCCCAGCGAAAGCGGCGGCGTGGGCGGGATGACCGGATCGCCGGGACAGGACGCGCCGTCCGACGGGCCGGGCGGTTCGGGCGGGCCGGGCATGGGATCATAAGGCGCCAGCTCCGGCCGCCCTGCCGGGTGGGCGCGCCGGGCGGACACGCCCGATGAACGCGCCGCCGGATACCACCCGCGACACGGCCGCCGCCATGACCCCGGACGCGCACACGCCAGAACCGCAGACGGCCCCGCCGCCCGCCCCGGCATGGAGCGCCCTGTTCACCGGGGCGAACGCGCTGCGCACCCTGATCCTTGCGGGTGGCGTCGTGCTGCATGCGGTGAACGTGTATGTCGCGGCCACCATCCTGCCCTCTGTCGTGCATGATATCGGCGGGCTGGAATATTACGCGTGGAATACGACGCTGTTCGTTACGGCGTCCATCGTCGGGGCCGCGCTGTCGTCGCGCGCGCTGGCGCTGTATGGCGGGCGGGGGACCTATGGCGCGGGGGCGGCGATCTTTGCCATGGGTGCCGTGACATGCGCCATGGCGGGGTCGATGCCGGTCATGCTGGCGGGACGAACGGTACAGGGGTTTGGCGGCGGCCTGCTGCTGGCGCTGTCCTATGCCATGATCCGCATCGTCTATGACCCGTCGCTGTGGTCGCGCGCGGTGGGGCTGGTGTCGGCCATGTGGGGGGTCGCGACCCTGATCGGCCCTGCCCTGGGCGGCATGTTCGCGCAGGCGCGTTTCTGGCGCGGGGCGTTCTGGTCGCTGGTGCCGGTGGCGGCGGGCTTCGCGCTGCTGGCGATGGCGGTCCTGCCCCGGCGCGCGGCGGCGCGGACCGCGACGTCCACGCTGGCGCTGGGGCAGGTCGGGCTGATGGCGGCGGCGGTGCTGGCACTCTCGGCCGGGGGGATCAGCCATGACACGCGATCGGCGGCCATGGGACTGGCGGCGTTCGTGGCGCTGATGGTGCCGTGGGCGTGGCTGGAACGGCGCGGGCGACAGCCGCTTCTGCCGGCGGGGGCGCTGCAGCCCCGCAGCCAGCTCTGCGCGCTGTACCTGTCGATGGGCCTGCTGGCGGTCAGCGTCACCACAAGCGAGATTTTCGTGCCCCTGTTCCTGCAGGTGCTGCACCGGCAGTCGCCGCTGATGGCGGGATACCTTGCCGCGTCGATGTCGGCGGGATGGTCCGTCGGCTCCATCCTCAGCGCGGGGCGGCACGGGCGCACCGTGTCGCGCGTGATGATGGCGGCCCCCGTGCTGGGGCTGATCGGCATGGGCATGCTGTGGGCGCTGCTGCCGGCGCCCACAGCGGGCGGGTGGCGCGATGTCGCGCCCATCTGTGCCGCGCTGGTGATGGTGGGCCTTGGCGTCGGGCTGGCGTGGCCGCACCTGCTGACCCGGGTGCTGCGCATCGCCCCGGCGGGACAGCGGGACCTGGCCTCGACCTCGCTTACGACGGTGCAGCTGTTCTGCACCGCGCTGGCGGCCGCGCTGGCCGGGCTGGTGGCGAACGCCGCCGGGCTGGACGCGCCCGGCGGGGTCGCGGGCACCGCCAGCGCGGCATGGTGGCTGTTCGCGGTGTTCAGCCTGTGCCCGCTGGCATGTATCGCAAGCGTGGCGCGGGTGCTCTACCTGTCGCGCTGACTATGCCCGCGCGACGCACGCTCATCCCCGTGGCGGCCCCAGCGCGAAGCCCATGCGATCGAAATCGATGGTGTATGAACCGAACGCCCCCAGCACGTCCTGACCGATATTGCCAAGCCTGTCCTCGTCCTGTCCTTTCGGCGCGTCGGTCGCGATGGGGAGTTCCGGCAGCGTCAGCGACCGCGCGCCAATCGTGATGCCAACCTGCCGCCATATGGCGGTGTGCCGCGCGACGGCCCCGCCCCCCGCGCCCATCAGCGTGTCCGACCCCGTCGGGAATGTCGCGACAAACGGGTGCAGCATGGCGAACCGGCTGGTCAGGCCGCTGCGGCCCGCCCCGGTGTCGAGGTGCAGCGCCGTGGCAAATCCGCCCACCCGCGCCAGCACATACAGGTCATTGCCGCTGACGCGCAGGTTGTCCGCATCCAGCGCCGGCCCCGCCGCGCGCCCCGCCGCGAAGCCGCCCGCGTTATCGAACCGCACGCGACCCAGCGCGCGGAACACGGGAAAGCCGATGATCGCGCCGATCCGGTATCCCCCCGCGACCGGGAAGCTGAGCTGGCTGTCATCCATCACCAGGAACACGACATGCGCCAGCGTGACGCCCGCGATGTCCAGCCGGTCGGCAATCGCCACGCGGGTCGTGACCTGACGCGCGGTCACGCTGGCGACGCTTCCGCCGCCGTCCAGGATCCGCAGTCCCAGCCGCCCGGCGGTGGAGGCCGCGACGACCGGCAGGTTGGCCCCGGTATCCAGCACCGCGTCCTGCGCCACGCCATTGATGCGCACCGTCGCACGCACCAGACCCACCCTGTCGCGCGACGTGGCAACCGTGCCGGGCGTCCCGCCGATGACGGCCTGTCGCGGCTGCGCGCGCAGCAGCCGCGCGATGGTCAGGGTCTGCGCCATGCTGGCCTCCTCTCCCGCATGCCAGCCCGCGCGGGGCAGGCGCTGCCATGCCTCGATCGCGGTGGCGGCGGCGGCGTAATCACCCGCGGCAAAGGCAGCCTCGCCACGGGTTGCCCATGCGATTGCCTGACGCCGGGGGTCCGTGTCATGCGCGGCGAAATAGGTGCCAAGCGCACGTTCCGCCCCCGCCCGGTCCAGCCGCAACGCCGCAAGCCGCGCGCGCAGCAGCGCGGCCTGTGCCCCACGCACCCGCACCAATGCCCCGGCCAGCGGCGCCGGATCGCCCGCCGCCGCGCCGTCGATCACGGCGGCCACGTCGGTGACGGCACGAGGATGCGGCGGCCGGGCGGACGCGCACCCCGCCAGCAGCGCCACCGCCGCCAGCCCCCCAGCCAGCCGCCTGCGCGGGGCGGATCGGGTTGCACATTTCGACCGCATGCCATAATCTCCGAATCGCAATAATAACTTTTCGTAAAACAGAAATAATGTTTGCGCAATGACGGACCCAATGGCCCTTGGCCGCTTTGCCCGCCGGCTGCGGCTGGCTGTGATGGCGGCCGGTTTCGCGCTGGCGCTGACGACGCTGGCTGGCGTGCTGTTTCCGGGTGTCGCCGCCATCTCGGTGGAGGCAGGCGGCCTGCCGCGCCCGTGGGCCTGCGCCATTTCGGTCATCGAGGTCGCGCTGGCGGTCGCGGGCCTTGCCGCGCTGGCGCGGATGCTGCGCGCGGTGGGGGACGGGCATGTCTTCGCGCCTGCCACCACAGGCTGTTTCCGGCGGTTCGCGTTGCTGAACCTGCTGTGCGTGGGTGCGAATATCGCGCTGCCCCCGCTGGCGCAGCTTGGCCTCGCCCTGCGGGGGCGGGGCGGGCATATCGACCTGGGCCTCAGTGACGGGGGACTGCTGGCGTTGCTGGTCGGTGTGCTCCTGTTCCTTGTGGCCCGGCTGTTTGACGAGGCCGCGCGCCTCGACGAAGACAGCCGCTCGATCGTCTGAGCCGCCATGGCGATCATTGTCCGCCTTGATGTCATGCTGGCGCTGCGCAAGGTCCGTTCAAAGGACCTTGCCGCGCATGTCGGCATTACCGAAAGCAACCTCTCCCTGCTCAAGTCGGGGAAGGTGCGCGGCATCCGGTTCGAGACGCTGGATGCGATCTGCACCTACCTGCGCTGCCAGCCCGGCGACATACTGGCCTTTGAACCCGACCCACCGGAAGATGGCTGAAAAAAACAGGAGTTTTTGGTGAAGCTTTTTGCAAAAAGCTTCGAAAAGACGCCGCCTTACCCAGACAGGGGCCGGGCCGATTGCGCGGCGCCCCCATTTCGTTTACATTAAGTAACGAATGCGGGCGACGACTCCAGCGCCTGATCCGGATGCGGGGGAAAGGCATGCTGAGACAGCACAGGACATCACTTCTCCTTGCCGCGCTGAAACAGCAGTGGAAGTCATTTGTTGTTATCGCCCTGCTGGTATCCCTGACCACGCTGACAAATATTGTTGAATACGTCATGAAGGTCGACAAGAACAGCACGGCATCGGCGGTCCCGTATGCGTGCATCTTCGTCATCGCGATTGGCTGGATGTGGCATGGCCGGGCATGGAAATCAAAAACGGGCGGGCCGCCGGTGAAGTGATGGAAGTTTTCGGGTGTCGCCTTTTTTCAAAAAGGTGATGTCTTTCGAAGCTTTTTGCAAAAAGCTTCACCAAAAACCTTTATTGTTTTCCTGTCGGCGGGTCATTTCGGGACGTGGCCGCGCATGGCCCCCTCGCCAACATGGGGAATGTGGGCTAACTGTCTGGAATGACAGGTGTACGAAAAGGGAACATCGCACGGATCGCCGGGTTGGTGGCCGCCCTGTGCCTGACGGGCGCGCACGGGGCCGGCGCGCAGGCGACGGAGACGACCGTGGGCGACGCGGGCGCGCCCTATCGCATCGTCGCCCATGCGCCGGGATGTTCCACCGCCACCGCCGCGCGACATCTGGCCCATGGGGCAACGCCACCGGGATGCCACCGCATGGACGCCACGGCACAACGCTGGACGCTGCTGTCGCGGGAGGGCGATGTCATCGCCCTGCGTGGGGAAACACCACGCGCGGGGGCCGGGCGCCACGAACGCATCATGTATTTCCGCGCCCAAGACGTCGCCCCCGCCGCCCCCGGCATCGTGGAATGGGCGCGCCGACGCTGGCATGACGGCAGCACGGCGATACGCGGCCTGCTGTTTTCCGCGCCGGATACGGCGGCACGTGCCACGGGCCCCGGGCCGCGCCACGGCCTGTCGCGCTGGTTGCCACACTGGCGCGGGGTGCTGGCGGCGGCGCTGGCGATGCTGGTGGGGTGGCCGGTCGCGCGCGGGATAATCCGGTGGCGGCGCGGGCGTCGGGCGCGGGCCATATGCGCCACCCTGATCGCGCGGCATGCCGATACGCTGCGCCTGCGGCGGCGGCAGCTGCTGGCCCGCAACAGCTATGGCGTGGCAAAGCCGGAGAAATGGCATCGCGAACGTGACGAATTCGCCACCACCATCCTGCGGCCCGCCCTGCGCGCGGCGGGGCTGGGGGCGCAGTGGCCGCGACTCGGCCCCTGGGCGGCGGCACGCATCGAACAGGCCGCCGACGGCCCGGTCCCGCGCCCCGACATCGTGGGGCCGGGGATGGACCCGCTGGATTATGAACAGCACTGCGCGGCGGAGCTGCGACAGGACGGGTGGCGGGCCGACACCACCATCGGCAGCGGCGATCAGGGGGCGGACATCGTCGCCACGCGGCGCGGCCTGCGCATGGTGGTGCAGTGCAAGCTGTACAGCCGCACGGTCGGGAATGAGGCGGTCCAGCAGGTCAGCGCGGCGCGCGCCCATTACGGCGCGGCGGTGGCCGTGGTGGTGTCGAATGCGCCCTATACCCGCGCGGCGCAGCAACTGGCGCGCACCAACGGGGTCTGGCTGCTGCATCATGACGAGCTGCGCGGCCTGTCGCGGCGGCTGCGGGATGGCGGGACGCGGGCCACGTCGGCCTGATGGCCGTATCCGCCACGCCCCTGCTGCCACACATCCGCTCATCACGCATTCCGCTCACCATGCCCCCGTCGCCATGCGGCAGGCCGGGGGCACAAACGGGCACGCGGGCCGGCAACGGCGATGCGCCGCGCCAATATGTCAAAGTATGTTTCCGGCCCCCGGGATGCGCGTTATAACACGCGCCCCGGGTCCATGTGCCCCCCGCATGCCAGTTTCCCATCGGAACCGGCGGCGCGGGATGGGGCACAGGCGACGGATCGCCCGGTTTTCCGGGCGTCAGTCCTGTTTGCGCGTGGTATCCTTCGGCAGCGGCTTTTCACGCGGCGCGCGACGGATGTTGATAAGAAGGTGGGCAATCATGCGTGCTGAGTTGCTCATGGCTCATGTCTCCTATCTCCTCTATACATATAAAATGCGTGGACAGGAAAAGTTTCATGCGCATCGGGACAAAAAACTTCATCCCCGCCTTCGCGCCCCGCGCATGGCCTGCCGGGCGGCAATCCTGTAAAGCCGACGCGGCACGGGGGCATCGCGCGCCCGCCGGCCACGACGCAAGGATGCCGCAATGCCTTATCTGTACCTGGCCATCGCCATCGGGGCGGAGGTCACGGCCACGTTTTTCCTGACACTGTCGGACGGATTCACCCGCCGGCTGCCATCATGCGTGACGGTGGTGGGATACCTGACCGCGTTTTACGCCCTGTCGCAGGCGCTGCGCGCGATTCCCACCGGCGTTGCCTATGCCATCTGGTCCGGGGTGGGCACGGTCGCGATTTCCGTGGTGTCGTGGATCTGGCTGGGGCAGAAGCTGGACATGGCCGCAATCGTGGGCATGGCGCTGATCATCGCGGGCGTCGCGGTCATGAACCTGTGTTCGGGCATGTCCGGCCATGGATAGGCGATAGGCCCACGCCCCTTCATGCCACCCGCAGGATGACGCCTGCAACAAGGCGAATGGCCGGGAGGCAGGGCGCGGGCGCGGCGCCCGATCGCTCCAGGGGCGGCTCTATACAGGGCTGTTCAATACAGGATCAGGCCGATCGCGCCGCCGAAAAGGATCATGCCCCACAGCAGCATGATCACCAGCCTGTGGATCACGGCCCGCTGCGCAAGAAGCGTCATGAGGGGGTCGGTGGCCGCGCCGTTATGGCGTCCCCGGCGCCGCGAATGGCGGTCCCGCTCCTCCACCCCGACGGCGTCCATCCAGCGCGCGCGAAGGGCGAGGAGGTCCTCCCTGCGATAGAGCCTCACGTTCCGCACCTTCAGGGACGGCGCGCCGCAGCCCAGCAGGCCGAGCATGCGCATCATCCGGGGTTCGATCCCAAGGACCCCGCAGGCTTCGCCGCGATCGAGCAGCATCCTTTCGGAAGCCCGCAGCACGACGAGTTTCGAGGTCTCCTGTTCCTCAGGCTTCATGACGCGTCCTTCCCTGTCGATTTTCGCCCCGGGGTAAACGGGGGGTGAATGAGATGGATGTCCGTTTGCGATGGCATCGTGGCGGCCTGACCGGCGCGCCCCCATCTCCGGGTATCGGGCGGTTGTCGGCAATATGGCCAAAGGGGTAGGATCGCCCGTCAGGGGGCGCTGGTGGCCCCGGATGCTGGAAAAAGGGGCAGTAGCGGCCGATGGCTATTTCCGACATGATCGCCGGCAGCACGGTGGCCGCCGTGATCAGCAATCCGCGACTGCCGGACAATCCGATCATCGACTGCAACGCGGCGTTCGAGGCCCTGACCGGCTATACCCGGGAGGAGGTCATCGGCCGCAACTGCCGTTTCCTGACCGGACAGGGCACGGAACCGCGACTGGTGGACGCCCTGCGCGCGGGCATCCGCGAACAGCGCCCGGTCATGGTCGAGATCCTTAATTACAGAAAGGACGGCCATCCTTTCCGCAATGCCGTGATGGTCGCGCCGATCTTCGATGGCGAGGGGAAGCTCCAGTATTTCCTCGGCTCCCAGATGCGGATCCCCGACGGGCCGGGCGAAAGCCGCGCGGTGGCGGCGCGGGACAGGGTCGAACGGCTGTCGCCCCGCCAGCGCGCGGTGCTGCTGGCGATGGCGAAGGGGCAGCTCAACAAACAGATCGCCCATGCGCTGGGGCTGTCGGAGCGTACGGTCAAAATGCATCGCGCCGCCATGTTTCGCGCCCTGGGGGTGCAGACGACCGCCGATGCCGTGCGCCTTGCGATCGAGGCGGGATTCTGACGGACGCCCCCCTTATCCCACCCATCGCTGCAGGATCGGCCGCACCCGCAGAAACCCGCGATAGGCCGCCTCAAGCCTCCACA
The DNA here is from genome assembly GCF_003207955.1 of Novacetimonas pomaceti. Classification (NCBI taxonomy): domain Bacteria; kingdom Pseudomonadati; phylum Pseudomonadota; class Alphaproteobacteria; order Acetobacterales; family Acetobacteraceae; genus Novacetimonas; species Novacetimonas pomaceti. The sequence continues at coordinate 99,779 of NZ_NOXG01000007.1, read as the reverse complement.
GGACCGGTGGCAGCCGGGCCAGTTCGCCAAGCGGCCGCAGCACCGGAATGGCGCGCCACATGGCCGCGAAAGCGGCGGCGCCATCGTAAATCACGCTGCCTTTTCGGGCATGAAAACGATCGAGCAGTAGTTGCCGGTCAAGGGGGCAGGGCTGCGTCGGGTCGGTAAGATCGACGAAGTGAATACGTTTCGCACGGTCCAGTCGGCGCATCAGCGCGATCTCGCGCAGGCAGAGCGGGCAGCCACCATCGTACCATACGATCAAGGTATCATCGGGCAAGGTATCGTCGGACAAGGTATCGTCGGGTCGGTCATTCATGACCGGATCCTGTGATACCTCATGCCCCGTGACGACCTGACACTTGGGGCAGACCCCATTGACCCGCGGGCGAAAATCGCCCAATTCGCTTTTTCGATATGGAACTGTTATAATCAACTTCATATACGATATGTTTGATAGTATGGGTCCAGTCATGATGTTCCTGAATATTTCAATCGCCCATACCTGAGGATTTTTCGGCAGATTATTATGAAAAAATCGACATTATTACTTAATATTTCTGCGTTATTTTCGCCTTTGTTTCTTTCTGTGTCAGGCATCTGCACGCCTTCCGCGGCAGAAACCGTCTCGGGAAGCGAGAGTTTTTCGCTCGCGCCCGGGGGGGCACTGCTGGATAACGATGGCAAGGCACTGTCGATCAAGAACCCGGTCGATGTATCCATCAATATCGGGACCGGTGCGGTACTCAGTTCATCCGATGACGGGATTCACGGCGGTGACGCGACCGGCGGCACGGTGTCCATTACCAACAGCGGCACAATCGAGAGCACGGCAGGTGGCCAAGCGATCGACCTGAACGATTTCGTTGGTCCCGACAATACAAGCACCATCACCAACAACGCGGGTGGCCTGATCAAGGCGGACGATGCTGATGGCATCCGCCCGGGTGCCAACGCCACGGTGGTCAACGCGGGCACGATTTATGCCGATGGCGCGACAGGCGACAGTCATGATGGCATCGATTTTCAGGAAGCCCCCACCGGCACTGTCATTAACGAATCCGGGGGTCTGATTTCCGGCAAGCGCCACGGCATTACGACCGACGGGTATGTCGATGTCTATAATGCCGCAGGGGCCACGATCATCGGGCGCAACGGTTCGGGCGTCGGGTCCGATGGCACGGGCAAGGTGGTGAATTATGGCACCATCATTGGCGGTTATGACGGATCAGGTACGGGCGACGGGGATGGCGTGGATATCGACGGCTATGCCACCGTCACCAATTACGGCACCATCGAGGCGCAGGGCGCTGCCGGTTTTGGCAAGGACGGCGGCGCCAACGTGTCCGAGGGACTGGCCCTGACCGGTGGGGGCGTGGTCATAAACGAGAAAAATGCCCTCATTACCTCTGCCCAGGTGGGGGCCACCCTATGCTGTACCGCCACGCCATTCCTTGCCTATAATTACGGGACGATCAATGGCACCGATGTTGGCATATCCGTCGGTAGCTCCGCCAACGCCGGGGCCAACATCACTCTTTACAACTACGGAATGATCACAAGTGCCGATCGTGCTTTCGTGGCGAATACATACCCCGGCCTGACGATCCCCACGAACATTACAATTTACAATTCCGGAACAATATCCGGCAAGAATTATGGATTGTTCCTGGCACCCGATACAAACAGCAATGTTTACATGTATGCCGGCTCGACCATAACTGGCGCCATCAGCAACAATGGCAGCCTTACGCTACATAATGACACAGATTACACGATGAGCAATGACCTCATCGGTAATGGCATCCTTACGAAAGCCGGGTCTGGCCTTCTGGACTATACCGGAGATGGCTCGGCCTATGACGGGCAGGCCTATGTTTCATCCGGAACACTGGCGGTGGATGGCAACCTGGCAGCCACCCCGGTGACGGTGGAATCAGGGGCGATGCTCATGGGCGGCGGTTCTGTCGGCAGCGTCGTCGTCGATCAGGGCGCAAGCCTGGAGGGCGGGCGCGACGGGACAGGCACGCTGTCGGTAAACGGCAACCTGCAGCAGCAGGCGGGATCAACCCTGCTGGCCAATGGCGGCCTGGTATCCGTTACGGGCCATGCGACCATTGCGCAGGGCGCGCAACTGTCGATGACGCAGAACGCCGTGAACGACCTGCGGACCTCGGCGCAATACCAGGTACTCAGCGCGGCGCAGGGCGTCAGCGGAACCTATACGCTGCTGGGTGACACACAGCTTTCGGCCTTTGAATCCGTGACGGATGCGTATGACGCCAATGATGTCTACCTGCGCACCGAACAGACGCGCGCCTTTACCGATGTGGCGGTGACGCGCAACCAGATCGCCACCGCAGGGGCGCTCGACGCGCTGGACGGCGCGGGGATGGGCCACACGGTCGGCCTTGTCAACAGCGATGCGCAGGCGCGTCAGGCGTTCAACGCGACATCGGGGGAAATCCATGCCTCCGCCCGGACCGAACTGGTCCAGGACAGTTTTTACCTGCGCAACGCCGCGATCGACCGCCTGCGCGGGGCGGCGTGCGACCCGGGGGCCGGACCGCAATCCACCGCCACCCTGCGGGGCCGCCGCACCGATGGCACATGCCAGCAGCAGCGTGCCGCGATGTGGGGCGAGGCCTATGGCGGATGGGGCCATAATTCGGGCGACGGCAATGCCGCGGGCATGCACCACAGCGTCGGCGGCTTCATCCTTGGCGCGGACGCCCCGGTGTTCGGCACATGGCGTGTCGGCGGGCTGGTCAGCTATGGCCACTCCGCCTTTGATGTTGGTGCGCGCGACTCATCGGGGCACAGCAATACCGTGTCGGTGGGTGGTTATGCGGGCACGCACTGGGGGCGGCTGGCGCTGCGGATCGGGGCGACATATTCGTGGGACATGCTGGGCATGAACCGGCAGGTGGCGTTCTCGGGATATTCCGGGCGTGAAAGCAGCGCCTACATGGGGGGCACGGCGCAGGGCTTTGGCGACCTTGGCTACCGCCTTGACGCCGGGCCGGTGGCGCTGGAACCGTTCGCCAACGTCGCCTATGTCAACCTGCATACCGACGGGTTCCACGAACATGGCGGCAGCGCGGCGCTGGCGGGACGCGCGATTGATACTGGCACCACCTATTCCACCTTTGGCGTAAGGATGGCGTCGCATGTGCGTGCCGGTGCGATCACGCTGGTACCTAACGCCAGTTTCGCCTACCGCCATGCGTTCGGGGAACTTACCCCCACCACGCGGGAATATTTTGCCCGGGGCGGCGGGGCGACATTTGACATCGCGGGCGTGCCCCTGTCGGAAAATGCGGCGGTGCTGGATGCGGGGCTGAAAGCTGTAATGAGCAACCGGATCGATGTCGGCGTGTCCTATATCGGACAGTATGGCGAACGTTCCATCGATAGCGGCATCCGTGGGAAGTTCCGGCTGAAATTCTAGCCATCAGGCTGCAAGACGCCACCTGCGCACAGGTTCATCGCTGGCCCCGTAGCGACGCGCAGGCGTAGCCGGTCCTGACGTGCGGGCAATTCCGGCCCGCACGACGGGCGTGGTTCGGGCTTGCGGATGGATCTTCAGAAAGCTTCGCAAGACGCCGCCTTTTTCAAAAAGGAGGCACCCGAAAACTGTTGTTGTTTTTATCAGCGGGTTATTTTCAAACAGCCTCCTGACGAACTCCCCTGCTCAACGACATCCGCCGTGGCGTATCATAAGAGACAGCCCGGCCCCCCATGCCCGAAGTGACATGTTTCCCCGGCCGTGCCCGTACGGGATGATGCGGGCGCGAAAACATGAGGGAGGCGACGTGGTGACTGTTCTGGTGATGGGCGCGTCACGGGGGATCGGGCTTGAGGTCGTCAGGGCGGCGCTTGGCCAGGGGTATGGGGTCAGGGCCTTTGCCCGCCATGCCTCCGCCATCGCACTGACGCATGACCGGCTTGAGAAATGCCCCGGCGATGCCCTGGTGCCGGCGGACGTGGAGCGGGCGCTTGTCGGGGTCGATGCGGTGGTGCAGGTGCTGGGGATACCCAATCGCGACCTGTTCGGGCCGGTCGACCTGTTTTCCCGGGCCACGGCGGTCCTGTTGCCCCTGATGGCCCGCCACGGCGTCCGCCGGCTGGTGGCGGTCACCGGCTTTGGCGCGGGCGACAGTGCCGCCGCCGTGGGACCGTTCCAGCGCCTGCCCTTTCGCATGCTGTTCGGCCGCGCCTATGACGACAAGACCCGGCAGGAAGAGCGTATCATCGCCAGCGGCCTGGACTGGACCATCTGGCGGCCGGGCGTACTGATCAATGGCAGGGCCAGCGGCAGGGCCAGGATCCTGACCGCGCCGTCACAGTGGCGGAACGGCATCGTTTCACGGGCTGATGTCGCGGCGAATATGGTATCGCACCTTGAAGACGCCGCGATGCTTCACCAGAAGCCGGTCATCATACGGTTCTGACGGGGTATGGGCGGACCACTGAAATCATAAAGGTTTTTGGTGAAGCTTTTTGCAAAAAGCTTCAGAAAGACGCCACCTTCCCAGATGAACGCCGCCCCCGGGAACCTGTGCCATTTATTACCGGCAGGCGCAGGTTCATTCATGTTTTTTGCGTGCCGTATTTCAAATAGACAGATGCGGCGCAATCATTTCCATCATGCACTTCATAAACGACCCTGATGAAGTTTTTCATAACAGGGCTATAGATGAATTCATTTCGGGCAGAGGCAATATTTCCCCGCATGAAAACATCCGCGATCGTTTTCCGGGACAGGCATTTTCCGCTTTCATCGCCCCTGATGGAAATGAAAACCTCGCTAACATAAGGAGGATTATGGATTTTCAGTTCAATTCCACTTAAAACATATCCATCTTTAGTAATGATTTCCCTGCGCACATGGGCCATACCGCTGCCATCATCCTGATTTTGGTAAAGCATGAAGGTCCTGTCGGGTGTATGGAATGACAGAGGTTCGTCGAACAGCCCTGAAAAACCCTCCACCCTTCGTGGCAGGGAAGATCCGATCTCCTCAATAAATCGGACAGCATCCATTCCGCTGTCCTGAACATCGGAATTCCCGGGCGCGGCTTCAGCGAAGCCCATAAAGGCCGGTTCGACCAAAATCAGGAAAAACAGCATAAAGGGCTTCATTACGTCACCTGAGAGAGCGTCTTGAAATAAACGCCTGATAAAAGATAACATAAATTTCCAGATATCACATTTTAACCAGAAAAGTGACGCCTTTATAATCTTTTTTGGAAATATTCACCAGAAAGTTTCATGACCAGAACGACAGGGAATGCGCGGCAGGGAGGACCCATGGACTTTTCGCGAAAGCCGGGGGCCGCGAACAGGATGCTGGCGCGGACCGTTCCGATTGGCAGGGACAATCACGTCCGGGACGCGGCGGCCATCAACGCGTGGCCTGCCATGACGTTTCGGGGAAAAGGCCCGCATGCGGGACATCCGCGCGTCCGTCCGCCGGTGCGGGCCTGTTGTCTCCGGCCCCTTCACGCAAGGCGGGGGGGCAGGTTTTCCCCTTTCGGACCAATGGGGCCTGCCCCTGATCCACGCGCCCTTGGTGCCATGAACTCTTGGGCCATACGCCCATGGGCCACGCGATGCAGCCCGGACCGGCACGGCCCGGACAGGGGGCCATGCGCGGGTGTCCCGGCCCACGGACGCATGCGGCCGGGACCGGGGGTAAAGTCGGGATGAAGGCCCGCCGCGTCCCCTGCGGGAAAGGTGCGGCGGGCAAGGCACAGGCCGTCGCGCGGGATCAGCGGTGTCCGCCGCCGCCGTGGCCGCCACCGCCACCACCATGGCCGCCGCCACCCCCACCGTGGCCACCGCCGCCGCCACCGCCATGGCCACCACCGCCAAATCCGCCACCACCGTGGCCGCCGCCCGGTCCGCCGCCGGGTCCGCCCGGACCGCCGTGATGGTCGCCCCCGCCAAAGCCACCGGGCCCACCCGGACCGCCGCGATGGTCGCGGCCATCGCGGCCACCGCGCCTGTCGCGTCCGCCGCCGCCATAGACGTAATAGGGGTAACCGCCATAATAATCGCCGCTGTAATAGCTGCCGCCATAGGCGCCATAGCCGCTGTAATTATCGTAACCGCCGTAATAACCGTCCCCGTATCCATAAGGACCACCCGGTCCGGCACAGGCGCACAGCGTGCCAGCAACTGCCAGAACCGGCACAAGTTTAATGGGATTCATATCAATATCTTTCTGCTGTCCGTCCCGTATCACTGTAATCATCCGACAGAATGGGGATCGGAACAAGGCATGGACGTGACCATCGCATGGCATTGCACGGCGCGAAGGTCCGCCCCGTCCCGACGCGCGCCACCACCGCACGTCGCATGCAACGGCCGCATCCCGCGCGGGTTCTGTTCGCTCCCGCCGGCGCGGTCCCGCCGCGCCGGTTGCATCCGCGCGCCCCGGCCGGCCATCCCCGCCATGTCGCATCGCCCGGATCGCATTTCCCCGGATCGCATTTCCCCGGGACAGGCCGCGACATGGCGGGGGGCTGGGATGCGTGGGGCGTATCGGGCGCGGCGTGGGAACGCGGGGCGCGTTTGCGATATTGCCTGCCCCGCGCGGCGGTTTCACGAACATCGCGCCGCGCGCCCGTCCCATCACGCTTCGCGGCGGCACGCGCGCGGGTGCTTCCCAGGGCGGCGGGCGTGTGCCACCCTTTCGCCCGACGGGACGGCGGGCCGCTGTCCCGAACCGTACAGGAAAAGGTTGCTGCAATGAAGCTCTTCTACACGCCGGGGGCATGTTCGCTTGCCTCGCACATCATCCTGAACGAAACGGGCCTGCCCCACCATCTGGAGCGGGTGGACCTGAAGACCAAGAAAACCGCGAACGGCCACGATTACCTGAAAATCAACCCGCGCGGCGCCGTTCCCGCGCTGGAGATTTCGCCGGGCCAGGTCCTGACGCAGAACGTGGCGGTCCTGACCTATATCGGGCGGAAATCCGACGTCGCGGCCTTTCGCCCCGCGCCGGATTCCGTGGAATTCTTCCGCCTGCTGGAGGCTCTGGGCTTTTGCGAGGACGTGCATGGCGCGATCGGCCCGCTGTTCGCGCCTGACGTGCCCGACGTGGTGCGCGAACGCCAGCTTGGCCTTGTCACGCGCCGCATGACGCAGGTGGAGGCGATGCTGAACGCGCGCGACCACATGCTGCCGGTGGGCTTTACGCAGGCGGACGCGCTGATGGCCGTGATCCTGAGCTGGACAACGCCGCTGAAGGTGGACATTTCCGCCTATCCCCGCGCCTGCGCCCTGCGTGAGCGGGTCTTTGCCCGCCCGGCGGCGCAGAAGGCGCTGAAGGAGGAAGGGCTGGCCTGACCCCCACGCCAGAACTGACAAAAGTGCCCGGATGCCGCCTTTTCTTCGGAAAAGGCGGCATTCTTTCATGACCCCCCACCACCAGGGCACCGCCTGAAACCATGAAAGTTTTTGGTGACGCTTTTTTCAAAAAGCTTTGAAAAACGCCACATTCCTGAAACAAAGCCAACGCCTGTCATTGCCTGCCAGCAGGTCGTTTTCAGACAGTCTTAAAAACTTTACCCGATCATGACACGATGCCACCGACAGTCTTGTTGAAACCGGCCGGCAGGGGAGAGCGGGAAGATCGGACAGGGGAAATACAGGCCGAAACATCCATGGCTTTTCGCGGTGGCGGCGGTGCCGGTGCTGGCGTGCGTCGCGCGATATGCGGCCGTCCCCGCCCGTCCGGACGGCGCGGCGGCGCGGGACGGCGGGCAACACGATGGCTGGGCGCAGGATGCCTATGTCTGGCAGCGCCAGTGGACGCCCGCCGTCACCCGCGCCATCGGCGACAGTGCCGCGGGGGTGCGTGCGTGGCATGTCCTTGCGGCGGAACTGGACCGGACGGGACAGTGGCGCGACAGCCGGGTCGCGGACGGGCCGCTGCCGTCGCCGCAACGGCCGGTGGTCGCGGTGTTCCGCATGGACGGGCGGCTTGCGGACGTGGACGCGGACGTGCTGGCGCGCCATGTCGCGACGCGGGTGGAGGCATGGACGCGACAGGGATGGCAGGTGGCGGGCGTGGAAATCGACCATGACTGCGCCACGTCGCGCCTTGCGGATTATGGCCGGTTCCTCGACCGGCTGCGCCAGGCGATGGGGGGACGCCACGCGCTATGGATCACCGCGCTGCCGACATGGATGGACGCCCCGGAGCTGCCGGACGTGCTGTCCCGCGCGGACGAGGTCGTGCTGCAGGTCCATGCGGTACAGGACCCGCGCCTTGGCCTGTTCAATGCCGCGCGCGCGATGCGGTGGATGGCGCAGTTCGCCCGCCTGTCCCCCCGGCCGTGGCATGTCGCGCTGCCTGCCTATGGATCGCGCGTGATCTGGGGGGCGGATGGCGGGATCGGCGCGGTCGAGAGCGAGACGCCGGCCATGATGGGCGACACGCCCGGCCATGACGAACTGGTGGCCGACCCCGCCGATGTCGCCCGTTTCATGACGGCGACGCAGGACACGCCGCCGCGCGGGTTCGCGGGATGGGTCTGGTTCCGCCTGCCGACCGGCGATGACCGTCGCGCGTGGAGCCCCGGCACATGGCGCGCCGTCATGGCGCATCGCCCGCTGACATACGCGATGCAGACGCGGGTGCTGCGGGACGCGCCGGGGCTGTATGACATCGTGGTGGAAAACACCGGCGACATCGACGCCGCCCCGCCGGGGACGATCCGCGTGGACGGGGCGTGCCGGGGCGCGGGGGGACGCGGCGGCTACGGGCTGGAATATGATGCCCGTGGCCCGTGGCTGCACCGGCGGGAACGGATGCTGCTGGCGCCGGGCGTCCCGCTTCTGGCGGGATGGGCGCGCTGCGACGGGCAGGGGCCGGATGTCCATGCGGGCCCCTGAGCGGTGTTCCCCTGATCGCCGTCCCCCCGGCCGGCATCCCCCCGGTCGATATCCCTCGGCGGACATTCCTCTGGCGCATATCCCTCTGGCGTACATCCCTGTGGCCGATATCCCTGTGGCGGACATGTTCCCCGGCCTTCCTTCTTCCCCCTCCTGCTGAAAGGCGATCCGTTGGCAAGGATACCTCATGCCGCCGTGGCAAAAGCCATTCCGTTCATCGCCCTGCCGGTGCTGGCCGCAGCAGGGATGGCGGTGGTCCATGCCTGTGGCCCGGCATTTCCGACGCAGCTGCTCGACGACCGGGCGCATACGCTCAGAACCCTGCCGGCCGGGTCGTTCGGTTACGAGGCATCGCGCCTGCTGCCCCCGGACAATCCCCGCCGCGACACGGACCCTTCCCCGGCGGACGCCGCCGCCATCACGCCGGACCCTGCGCCGGGCGACGCGTCCCCGCAGGATGACGGGCTGGGGAACACGCCCGCCGGCCGGCTTTATGCCCGGGGGGCTGCGGCCTATCGCGCCGCCCGTGCCGCGACCTCCGCCCCGGCGGCCCCCAGTGCGGCGGCCCCCGGTACGGCGGCCCCGGGCACGGCGGACTCCGGCACGGGCGAAGATGCCGCGGGCGACGCCGGGGCGCAGGCATTTGCCGCCGTGCTGGCCCTGCCCCCGGCGCAGGCGGCCCCCCGCGCGGTAAAGGCGGCCTTCATGCTGGGGAAAATCCATGCGCAGCGGGGGCTTTCCCTGCCGCCCGATGGCTGGCCGCGCGAACGTGACGCGGCCATTGCGATGTTCACGCGCGTCCGCGCCCTTGCCGCGCAGGGCGACCCCGACCCGGACGGGCTGGCCCTTGCGTCGTGGGGGGAGCAGGCGCGGCTGTTCACCCGCCCCCTTGCATGGCGGGACTTTGACAGGGACGACCTCCCCACCGCCGCGATCGCGCCCGCCGACCTGCTGCAGGCCATCCACCTGTACGCGCGGCAGGCGGCCGAGGCGTCCGTGACGGAGGCAGGCTCCACCGGGGTCGATTCCCTGCGCCTGATCGCGCGGTGGGCGCTGCGCGATCCCGGCCGCGTCGCGATGCTGGTTGACGACCCGCTGGCCCGGCGGCTGATGGTCGCCTATGCGCTGGCGCTGGGGGACGAAGACGGTGGCGGTGGCAACGGCGGGGATAACGGCGCGGAGGATGGCGCGGGTAATGGCGGGGCGGCCACGGCGCGGCCCGCCCCGCCGGTGCGGATGCTGGCCGATGCCATCCGCGCGCGCGGGCTGGTCCATGTGCCCGACGCCGACCGGCTGTCGGCGCTGGCCTATACCGCCGGGGATTACGACACCGCCCTGACGCTGGCGCGGCAGGGGGAGACGCCGCTTTCGGACTGGGTGCGGGCGAAACTTGCCATCCGCGACGGCGACATGGCGGGGGCTGCGGGTTTCTATGCCGCCGCGACCCGTGGCTTTCCCACGCTGGCCGCAACGCCGGGGGCCACGCTGGAACCGGGGAACGTGGATACCCTGAAGGGGGAACAGGGCGTCGTGGCCCTGTCGCGCGGGGAGTATGTGCAGGCGTTCGCGTTCCTGTACGACGCGGCGCGCGATGCCGGTCCCTATGGCGACAGCGGGGTAAGCAACGACGCGGCCTATGTCGCGGAACGGGTCCTGACGATTGCGGAGCTGAAGGATTACGTGGACGCCCACATCCCCGCCCCCGTCCCGCCCGACGGCCACGACAGCCATGACGGCAGCGGGGATGACATGCCGGACCATCCCCGCACGATGCCCGACGCCATACGCGCGCTGCTGGCGCGGCGGATGGTGCGCGTGGGCGACATCGATGGCGCGATCGCCTATTTCCCGGCGGACGACGACCCGCGTTACGCCACCGCGATCACTGATGGCAACGGGCGGTGGACGGGGAAGTACGAACCCTCCATCCGGTCATGGGCGCGGGCCTATGGGGCGGCCCTGCGCCGGGTCGGGACGGCATGGACCGACACCGGCCGCGCCGCCGCATGGTTTGACGCGGCGAACATCGCGCGCGCCCACGGCATGGAAATCATGGGCACCGAACAGGACCCCGATTACGCCGCCACGGATGGGGCTTACGACTGGGGCGTCGGGCGGTACCTCTATCGTTTCAGGAATGATGGCACGGACCTTACCCCCCTGCCGCAGACGGCGGGGCAACGCGCCGCGCAGGCACTGTCGGGGCCGTTCATACAGGACGGCGAACGCAGGCGGTACCTGCACAGCGAGGTCGTCCCCTACCAACGGTTCCATTACCGCAACATCGCCGTCACGCAGGCACAGCGCGCCGCCGACCTGCTGCCGCCGCGTTCGCAGGCGTTCGCCGCCGTCCTGTGCACGGCGGCGGGATGGGAAAGCGGGGATGAGGCCGACCTTTACGCGCGGTATGTCCGGCAGGGGGCCTATGTCCCCTTTGCCCGGCATTTCGGGAAGGACTGCCCCGCCCCCGATTTCCGCGCCGCCGCGTATTTCCCCTATCGCCAGTCATGGCGCAGGGCCCGCCACGACATCCGCCATGGCTGGCTGCCCTTCGCGGGCGGGGCGGGCGCCGTGGCCCTTGGCGCGGCCTTCGCGTGGTGGAAGTGGAGGCGATAGGGGATGGGTTCGGAATATCCGGACCTTGCGCCATGCGGATACAGCGGGAGCATGCTGGAGAATCCCACGGTCGCAGGCAACGGGATCTGCCCGCGACCGCGTGGGCGGGTTTATTTTCTGGCAGCCTCAAGCAGGACTTCAGCCGCCAGCTTGCCGAGACTGTTCGACGCCAGCGGGCTATCGCCCGTCAGCAGGTGACGATCACGATGCACCTGGCCGGTGATCCCCGTGTTGACGATTTTTACGTTGTATTTTCGAAGGTTTTCACCGACCAGCCACGCCAGCGGACCCGGGATGTAGCCGATTTCGATATTGGCCCCGGTATCCAGACTGTCTGGAAATACGCACATCTCATAACCTTCGTATGCGAACCTGCCACCATCGACCGCTGTCGCCAGCAGGCTGGCGGGTCCATGACAGAGCGAGATCGTGAAGCGCCCGTTGGTCTGTGCCCAACGCAGGATATCACCGACCTGTCTGCTGAATGGCACACCATTGAGAACACCATGACCACCCGGAATGAACACGCCGAGATACGGCGTTTCGGCGGTGAAGCCTTCGCCTATCACGTCGGCAAGCGTCTTCGGCGCCTTGAGCTGCTTTTCGTATTTCTTGTAGATCGACCTGACGGCCTCATCTTCATGCGGGAAGGCCCACCACTCGAACTTCACCGGATCGCCGGAGATGGTCGCGATATCGATCTCAAACCCCGCCGCGTCCAGATGATACATGGGCAGAAGCATTTCGACCGGATGATTGCCCGTCGAGAAGAACTCGCCGTCTTTCATCATCAGATACCGCTCCTGCGTGCCGATCATCAGGATCTTCCACTTTCCGCCCGTATAGGGCTCAGGATAGGTGGTGCCGTCAAAATCGGTCCTTGAAGACGTATATTGGGTCAGGGAATATTCCGACGGGAAGAAGGCGTTATCCTCGGCCCGGTCGGGCACCGGCTTACGGCTCGGCTGTTCATCATTCATGGGTATCCTCCTGTTGTCAGCCAGTCGCGGGCGACCGGCTTACGGCCAGACCTTGCGGCGTCTCCTCGATCAGAAAGTGCGGCAGGGCATGCAGGGAACCATACGTTGCTTCGCGGAAGAGATGAATGAGGGAAATCCCTCATGATCGCCCTGATCGCCTGCGGGTCCGGGGTCATGAAACGCAGGATTGCACGTCATTGATGCCTTGCGGGGGCGGACACGGTCGGAACCGGGGCCGCTTCATGGTCCGCCATCTGTTGATGCGACAGCGCCCCCGGCAGGGCAAGACAGGCCAGAAGTCCCGCCAGCAGCAGAAGCAGCAGGCCGGACCACCAGCCATACAGGAACGCCCCGCCAATGCCGCCCAGCGTGAAGGAAAGGACGATTGCGGCATGAAGGCCCAGCCGCTCGCATGTGCCCGCCCGCCGGGCCGGACTGACCGGATGAAAGAACCCATCCAGCCAGTCCGCCAGTTCCAGCCCGACATCGGTCAGCATTCCCGTCATGTGGGTGGTGCGGACGCGCGCGCCGGAAATGCGCGTGACCGTGGCATTCTGCAGCCCCATGAGAAAGCTCAGCCCATAGGCCAGCGTCGGGCCGCGTGGCTGGACCGGGAACAGCAGGTCCATCGCCCCCAGAAGCCCGAGCAGGCAGCCCTCCAGCAGGATACTGCGGGCATAGATCGACGGCAGGCGGCGACGTCGCCCCGCATTGACCAGCAGCGCCGAAAGCACGGCGCCAGCGACAAAGGCCACAACCAGCCCACAGCAGGACAGGACCATTCCCATGCGGCCTTCATGCAGGCCACCTGCCAGGGCCGAGACATTTCCGGTCATGTTGGCCGAATAATACCCGACGGCAAGAAACCCGGCGGCGTTCACCGCACCGGCAACGGCCGCCAGAGAGCAGCCAAGGCGCCTGTCGATGATGGCGTTGCGCTCTTCCGCTTCATGAACAAGCACCCGCCCCTCCCGCTTTTGCCAGCCACGACCGAAAACATCGTGCATATCCGCCCTGGCCAGCACAATGCCCCGTCTTACAAATCCACTTTACAGAAAGCCGCACCCGCGTATCCGCACGCGGCAGGACCGCCAATAAAAAACGGGGCCGGACCCACTGGATCCGACCCCGTTCGCGTCATGCCGGAAAAGGCAATCAGGCGACGGTGCGGCCGTCTTCCTTTGCCAGTTCCTTGATGCGGCGCAGGAACGACACCGCGTAATCCTCGCCTTCCATCTTGGAGGAGAAGCCGCCGATCGTCGTCGTCACGCCGCCCACGCTGACCGCGAGGGAGAACTTGCCCTGGGCGTCGGGGCCCTGTGTCTCGGCTTTTTTGGTCATGTCCGTTATCCTTGCAACTTAAGGTGCCGTGTCATTCACGGCGTCGGTCATAGTATGGGGATGATCCCACCGCGCTGCCATAGGCGCGTGCTGCATGACTGTGCGGTGGGATGGGCATGCGCATGTTTGACCGAAATCATGGCGCGGGGGGCCGGTCGCCCCGTAACCCGCCCCGCCATGGCATGCGGCGCGCCTATTTCCACACCCACTTGCCCACCACGCGGCCGTTGATGACCAGGTCCTCGGCATTGACCTCGTCCATGGGATAGGTCTGGTTGACGCTGATGATGCGGATGCGCGGCGGGTTGGAATGCGGCACCAGCATCAATTGTTTCAGCACGACGCCCAGCCCGTTCCACAGCACGTACACCCCGTCGGGCGAGGGCACGCGGTGCGCGGTATCCACCAGCACCCGGTCGCCCGCCATGAAATCGGGCTCCATCGAATTGCCCGACACCCGGATGATCGCAAGCGATGACGGGTCGGAGACATAGTTTTCGACAAACGCGCGCGGCATGTGCCACGCCGCCACGCTGGCGTGGCCTTCGCCCGACCCGCTGGCGGTTTCCTCCACGATCGCGCCGCTGCCGGCATGGGGGGTGATGTCGTATTCGTTGATGGTGATGGTCCCGTCGGCATTGCGGCGCGGGGCCTGCGCGCGGGCGGCGCGCGCGATGCCGTCATTCAGGTCCGACCCGCCGGGAATGACCCCCGACAGGGCCCAGACCTCGCTTGCGGTAATCGGCGGGTCGCCACGTTCACACAGCAGCGGGACAAGCCGGCGCACCAGGTCGACCGGCAGGTATTCCTTCTTCAGCTTCTGTTCGTAAAACGAATAGCTGGAGAATTTGTGCCCCATCCCCAGATCCTGCGCCAGCGCGCGGATGCTGTATCCCGCGCGTTCGCGCAACGCCTTGAGCCGCGCGGACACCGGCTGCTGTTCAGGGAAAGGCGGGGGGGATGAGGATACGGCCATGGGCAATGTCTTGTCGGCAGGGGCGGGAAATGTCCAGATCCTTGGTGGGGGACCTTCGCGCGCATCCTTTCACCCGGCGGCATCCTTCGCAAGGGTCGTGGCCACCCGCGCCACCCCGGACGGGCGGTGGGCGGGCATGGCATGACGGGGCGGCGGGGGTGAACTTTCTTGGTGGCGGGGGGCGTGATAGGATGGGCCGGCGCGCCCCTGTCCCTGCGCCCCTGCCCCTGCGCCCCTGCCCCTGCATGCGGTCCCCCCTGAACCCCCAGCCCCCTTTTTTTCCACCCCACAGTCCCAGACCCCGTTCCAAGGATTGGATGCGCCCGATGATGACGCGCCTGCCCGGCCTGTTCCGGATTTCCCACCTGTTCGACCTGTTCGAGGAAGGCGTCATGCTGGTGCTGACGCTGCTGATCATCATCATCGCGGGCACGTCGCTGGTCCATGTCGTGATCGCGGTGGGGGAAATGCTGCTGGGCACCGGGCTGACCCCCACCAGCCCCGAAGTGATCCAGAGCATCTTCGGCATGTTCTTTACCGTGCTGATCGCACTGGAATTCAGGCATTCGATCCTTGTCCTGCCCGATGCGCAGCCACACAGCATGATCCGCATGCGCTCCGTCCTGCTGATCGGCATGCTGGCGACAGTGCGCAAGTTCATCGTCCTTGACCTCAAGGAGGTGAACGTCATGGAAATGCTGGCGCTGTCGGCCTCCATCCTGTCGCTGGGCATCGTCTACTGGCTCGTGCGCCCGCAGCCCGCCCCCGTGGCCGAGGACGCCCCCCACGACCCCGCGACGCATGAATGACGGGACCTGACGGGCGGGTGGCATGCCGCATGCCGCCTGCCGCCTGCCGCCGGGACATCAGGGCCGGAGACACCGCCGCTGAAACCCCGACCCGGGCCGCGCGCCCCTGCCGCGGGCCGCCATGGGCGGGCCACGGCCATGCGATCACGCCTTCTTGACGCGGCGGCGGGGGGCGGCTTTCCTTGGGGCAGCGGATCAACCACAGATGAGAGGGACAGGATGGCTTTCAAGGACGGGGATGTCGTCGTGGTGCGCAAGGATGCGGTGTCCGACCCCCATTGGGAGGGCGCGCGCGGCACGGTCGTGGAAATCATCGATAACGGGCAGATGCGCGTCCGCAGTGACCAGACCGGCGATGACAGATGGTTTACCCCCGATCAGCTTGCCGCGGGCTGAAAGCCGCCTTCCCCGCCCCGCACGGGCCGAGCACTGCGCCGCGCGGGTGCGCGCCATGTTGCGCATGCGGGTCGGTTTGGACGTGGGCCGCGCCGTGGTGATAGGGTGGTCAAGGTTGCCCGGTTTCCGGGCCGACCGTCGGAGGCGTAAGGCAGGAATACAATGAATCGCGGCAAGATCGTAAAATGGGGCACCATCCTTTCGCTTCTGCTGATGGTCGGCAGCATCGGCGTGCTGGTGCGCGGCATGACGGCCGAAGGCATCGGCCCGATGGCATGGATGGTGGCCGAGGGACTGGCCGGGCTTGGCCTGCTGGGCCTGGGGATCATCAACATCACCGGCGGCCGCGACAAGCAGTAACGCCCCACCCGCCATCGCGTGCGTTTCAGGGGTGGGCCGGGGATGCCCCAAGGCGTGGTCCGCCACGCACCCCGCTGTCCATATCCTGCAAGATATCGTCGCCATGTCCCGCCATCGCGCCACGCGGGTGCGCAGCGTGCGTTGCAGGGGTGGCCTGAAAATACCCTGCCGATAAAATAATAAAAGTTTCCGGGTGTTGCCTTTTATCTAAAAAGGCGATGTTCTTTCGAAGCTTTTTGCAAAAAGCTTCACCAAAAAACCTTTATGGTTTCAGGATATCCTTGAGGCCGTCTTTCCAGATACGGAGCGGTCATGGCGACAGGCGCGCGCCCTAGGCCGCCATGCCGGCCGGGTCGTCCGACAGGATGGCCCAGCGTTCATGGTCGCGCCATGCGCCGTCAATGAACAGGTAGCGCGGCGAAAACCCCTCGCACCGGAAACCCACGCGCCGCACCAGCGCGATGGAGGGCAGGTTGGCGGGCTGGATGTTGGCCTCCAGCCGGTGCAGGCCCAGCAGGTCAAAGGCATGGCGCACCGTCATGCGCAGCGCCTGCGTCATCAGGCCCCGCCCCGCCTGCGGCTGCATGGCGTAATATCCCAGATAGGCGCTGCAGAACGTGCCATGGGTAATCTGGCTGAGTGTCAGGACACCGATCACCGCCCCGCTTAGGCCATCACCCGGACCATCGGCCGCCTGCGCGTCGGCGCGGCGGGCCACCAGCGCGACATTCGCCCCGGTCACCACCTGCTGGAACCATGCGTCGAACCCGTCGCGGTCGGTAAACGGGGCGACCCACGGGGCATGGAAATCCCGGCTGGCGCGGTTGCCCGCGATCAGGTCGTCCGCATCCATGCGCGTGACGGGGGACAGCATGACCCCCACCTCCAGCGCATCGGGGCGGACGGGTTCAGCCATGGCCGCCACATCCCTTCCCCGCGTCCGTGTCCGGACCGGGGGCGTCGCCCGACGGGGCGGCATCGCGCCGTGGCATCGCGCCCAGGTGGGACTGCCCCCGCGCCGCCGCCAGACGGGTCTGGCGTTCGCGTTCGGCATACCGCGCGCGGCGGGTCGCGTCGCGCCGGTCATGGCAGGCGGGACAGCTGACGCCCGGCACGTAATGGGGGGATGCCTGGTCCGCCACGCTGACGGGCATGCGGCAGGCATGGCACAGTTCATGCGTGCCGCGTTCAAGGTCGTGGGTGACCGTCACGCGCTGGTCAAAGACGAAGCACTCGCCCTCCCACAGGCTCTGCGCCCGTGGCACGGTCTCGAGGTATTTCAGGATGCCGCCGCGCAGGTGGAACACGTTGTCGATCCCTTCGGCCCGGACAAAGGCGGTCGCCTTTTCACACCGGATCCCGCCGGTGCAGAACATCGCGATTTTCGGGGCGCGCCCCTGCGACAGCAGTTCCGCGCGGCGGGCGCGGAACCAGTCGGGGAATTCGCGGAACGTCCGGGTGCGCGGGTTGATCGCCCCGGCAAAGGTGCCGACCGCGACCTCGTAATCATTGCGGGTGTCGATCACGATGGTATCGGGGTCCGAAATCAGGTCGTTCCACTGCGCCGCCTCCACATAATGGCCCGCATCGTGGCGGGGGTCGATGCCGGGCACGCCCATCGTCACGATCTCGCGCTTGAGCCGTACCTTCATGCGATGGAACGGCAGGCTGGCGGCGCGGGTTTCCTTGACATCCAGGTCGGCGCAGCCCGGCAGGGCGCGGATATGCGACAGGACATGGCCGATGCCCGCATCACTGCCCGCGATGGTGCCGTTGATCCCCTCAGCCGCCAGCAGCAGCGTCCCGCGCACGCCATGGGCGACGCATTCGCGTTCCAGCACGCCGCGCAGGGCCACGGGATCGGCCATGGGGGTGAACTGGTACAGCGCCGCGATCCGCACCGGCAGGTCCGCGTCCAGCGCGGTGTCATGGAGGGCGGCGTCATGGGGCGCAAGGCTGTGGGGCAGGGCTGGCGCAGGGTCGCGCGCGGTGTCGGTCACGGGGCAAAACCATCCGAACGGTCTGTGGGGCACGGTCCCCCGCCATATCAGGGCGGGGCGCGATCGCCAAGCGGCGACATGCGCGCAGGCGCCCGCGAAACATGGCGCGTGATGTAAAAAGAGTTTTTGGTGAAGCTTTTTGCAAAAAGCTTCAAAGAACGCCGCCTTTTTGAAAAAAGGCGGCACCCAAAAACTTTTATTCCTTTTCTATCAGTTGGTTACGACATCCCCACCCCCGCATGCCACGCCCCGGCGGGACATTATCGCGCCGGTCGGGCGATATTGCGGAACGTTTCAGTCCCCCCATACCCATTGCGCATCCGTGACGACACATGCTGTCCTGCGGCAAACTTCATCGCCGGGTCCATGACAGCCGCCTCCATCCTTCGCAGGTTCACGCACGCACGCCATCGGGATTTCGGGTTCTGGATCCTCGTCGCGCTGGCGCTTTCGCCCTCGGTCCTGTCGCTGCATGGCATCACACGCAGCGTCGCGATGGAAATGCTGCTCATGGCGCTGCTGGGGCGGCGGCGGCTGGTGGTGGCGGCGATGCTGCCGGCGCTGCTGGTGCTGCCGATGGCGCTGTATTACGTCCACCTGACCGGCCACCTGCCGGGGGTGCAGCTGTGGCTGGTGCTGTTCTACTGCTCCGTCCCGGTCATCATGGGATACCTGCATACCTTCGCGCCGTGGCTGCTGGCGTGGGCGGTGGTGTGCCTTGGCGGGGTCGGGGCCTACCTGTCGCGGCCGCGCGGGCCGGTCCTGCCGGGGGGATGGGGCCGCCATGGCTGGCTGCGGTGGTTCACGCTGCTGCTGGCGCTGCCGATGGGCGCGCGGGTCATGCAGTTCAACCGCGAGGATTTCCACAGGGCCGTCAACTACAACCCCTTTTACGGGATGGAGGATTACTACGACCATTCCTATCCATGGGACCTGGCGACGGGATACATGGCCGGCCGGCACGAGACACGGCGCGTAACCGACATGGCACGGCGGATGAACCACCAGCCGGTGCGTTTCGCGGCCCCGCCCGAAAGCGACCCGCCGCATGTCGTGGTGCTGGTGATTGGCGAAAGCGCGCGGCGCGACCACATGCACCTGTTCGGGTATGGCGTGGCCGACACGCCGGAGATGGAGCGCGAGGACGGGCTGCTGCGCTTTGGCGACATGGTGACGCCCTTTGACTATACCGTCGGGGCGGTGCCGGTCATCCTGTCGCAATATGACCGGGTGCTGACGTCGCGCATCACGGAACATGACCTGATTTCGGTGTTCAACGCGGCGGGATACGACACGTGGTGGATCAGCAACCATCCCCGCCTTGGCCCGTATGACAGCGTGATCGGGGCCTATTCCGAACAGGCACGGCACATCATCTATACCACCGCCAGCGGCGGGATGATGAGCCGCCCGCAGCTTGACGAAGTCCTCCTCCCCCATGTCGCGGACGCCATACGGGGCGCGCGGGGCAATACCTTCATCGTCGTGCATGTCTTTGGCAGCCACGAATATGTGGGCGACCGCTATCCCCGGTCCTTTGCGCATTTCGGGTCGGAATATGACAACAGCATCGCCTATGGCGACCATATCCTGGCGCAGGTGACGGACATGGTGCGCGCCGCGCCGGGGGAAAACATGCTGTTCAGCGTGGCGGACCACGGGGTGCGGGTGGATGAATGCACCCCCGGCCACCCGCAGCATGGCGACCTGAAACAGTCCTATGCCGTGCCGTTCCTGATGTGGCTGTCACCGCAATGGATCGCCCGCCACCCGGCGCAGTACGACACCGCGCGCGCGCATCTGGACGCGCCGCTGATGACGTGGAACCTGCCCGACAGCATCACCGAGGCGGCGGGACTGCACCTTGCGGACGCGGATGCGACGAAATCCGTGTTCTCGCCCCTGCTGGCGCGCCCGCGCCGGATGGTGCATGGCGATGGCGGCAACCTCAACGTCGATTACGACCACAGCCACAACACGGCGCAGTGCCATATCATGCCCGACTGATCGCCACGCCGGGGTTCTACGCGGGGCGGCACCTTACGGCTGGTGCGCGGCCTCCGGATGGGTGCGGACATAGGCGTCATAGCGGCGCTGGTCCACGCAGAAGGCAAGGTTCTTGTACAGCTGGATATGGCGCTGCGTGGTGACCTGCTTCTGGCATGCCACCTTGTCCGCGTCGCGGTATTCGTCCCACACGCCGCGCAGGACGGCGGCCTTTTCCTTTTCCGCCGAAACGCAGGCGTACTTGATTTCATCGCCGAATTCGTTGCTGCAGTCGGCGTCGATGTCATATTCGGGAAAGGCCGGGCTGGCCGCCGGCAGGTGAACCGACGGGTCGATATACAGGGAATCCAGCATCGCCTCCGACACCGCATGGGCGGGATGCGCCCCCGCCATCAGCGAAACCGCCACAACCGACAGCACTGCCGCCACGCCACCTGTTTTCGTCATGCCCGCAACATCCCTTTTACGCACATTCCGGCTGGCCCCACGCGGGCCGGCCGCGCGGCGCACTGTGATGGAGTTCGGGGGAATTGAAAAGCCCAAAATCCACCCCGCCGCCATGATGCCCGCCACGCCGCCCGCCACGGCAACGCCCCGCGCCGTCCCGGCGAACACACCCGTGGACGCGCCCGCCGCACGCGCGGTTGCGACTGGACAGCGCGGGGCGTTGTCGCAATGATGTTGCCCGCCCGGGGTGGGCCGGAACCATGCGGTGGGAACCATGGCAGTGGCCGGGACCACAGCCCGGCCCGCGCCATGAGGGAGCCGACCGCAATGACCGCATCCCCCCAACCGCCCTCCCCCCAACCGCCGCCCTCCGCCAATCCCGCCGCGACACCCGCGCGCGCCGCGCCGCCCATCCGCATCGCCATCATCGGCACCGGGACGATCGCCCATACCCAGCATGTGCCGGTCATCCGCGCCCATGCGGGGTTCGAGCTTGTGGCCGGGGTCAACCCCACGCCTGTCCCGTGGTGGGCGGAGGCGACCGGCGGCCTCAAGCTGTTTTCGTCGATGGACAGCCTGATCCGGTCGGGCATGTCGGTGGACGCGGTGGCGATCTGCACGCCGCCGGCCACCCATTACGCGCTGGCGGCGCAGGGGCTGGCGGCCGGGTGGCACGTGATGCTGGAAAAACCGCCCACCCCCATCCTGTCCCAGGCGATGGACCTGCACCGGCTGGCGTGCGCGGCGGGGCGCACCCTGATGACGTCATGGCATGCCGCCTGCGCCCCGGCCATCGACCCGGCGCGGCAGATCCTGGCGTCCGGCGGCGTGCGGGGCATGCGCGTCACGTGGCGCGAAAACGTGCGCAAATGGCATCCGGGCGCGGACTGGTTCTGGAAACCCGGCGGCCATGGCGTGTTCGACGCGGGCATCAACGCGCTGTCGATCGCGTGCGCCGTCATGGGCGAACCCCTGTTCGTGACCGGCGCCACGCTGGACATCCCGGCGGGGGCCGCCACCCCCTGCACCGCGCAGGTGCGGTGGGCCACGCCGTCCCTGCCAGACGGGATGGAGGGGATATTCGACTGGACCCATCGGGGGATTGAGGTCTGGGACATCGCATGGACCCTGGGCAATGGCCGCAGGCTGCTGCTGTCGCAGGGCGGGGGCGGGCTGTCGCTGGACGGGGTGGCGGTCACGCTGCGCGGGACGCATGAATATGAATGCGTCTACAGCCGGTTTGAAAGGCTGGTCCATGACGGCGCGTCCGACATCGATTACCGTCCCGTCGCCCTGGTGGAGGACATCCTGTCGGCGGGACAGCGCCGCCCCGCCGACCCGTCATTTCGCATCCTTCCCTGAGGCCGCGCGCCCACAGCCATAACGCCGCGTGATGGAGGCCCTGCATCACGGGTGCTGCCATATGGGGGAAAACCGTTCTATAACCCCGCGTGCGACATTCGTGCGACACTGCGGACCCAACTGGCGAAATGGACGGCAATTCAGGTGACTTGGGTGACATGGGGAGAGTTCCAGGCAATCGTGCAGCTTTCCGCGGGGCTGAACATGGCGATCCTGAGCTTTGTGGACATCAGCCTGCCCGCGATAAAGGAACGCCGCCGCGTCTTTGAAAAGGCGCAGCAGGAACTGGAACGCCACAAGAAGACCACGCGCCACCAGGACGAGGAATCGCAGGCCGCGCATGTAAAACGCGTCAGCGAGATGGACCAGAAGATGTACCTGCTGTGGAAGGAGGCGTCCGCCTTCAGCAATGAGGAGGACTCCCTCCTCAAATCCACGGGCGTGATGGGGGTGGCCGGTTCCGTCGTCAGCCTGGTGCTGCTGTGGTATTCGGCGCAGCATTACAATGACCCGATCTCCACGCTGGGCAAGGTGCTGGTCGCGCTGTCGTTCGGTTCGCTGATCGGGGCGTTCGTCATCAATTTCATGACCGCATCACAGGCGGGCATGCTGACGCGCAAATGCAACGCCATCCGCAGCGAAATGCACGACCGCCTGTAAAAATCCACATCAGAACAATGCACTGACCCAAAAGAATAAAAGTTTTTGGGTGCCGCCTTTTTCCAAAAAGGCGGCGTCCTGCCCCCACTTTCCCGACACAACGCCACCCTGGCGACAGCCATTCCCCACCGCCCGGGATGCGCAAATTCGCCCCGCGCCGCCGGACGTGGTATCGCCCTGTCACCGCCCGCGCGGCACGCGCCGCGTGGCGGACGACCATCCCCGCCCCAAGAAAGGCATTCCTGATGAACGCAACCGAAATCCGCACGCGCTTCCTTGCGGCGCTGGACAACATCCTGTCCGATGACGAGGTCCCGGCCGAAGGCCGCGCCCTGCCGACCGCCCTGTCGGAGGCGCTGATCGATTACCGCCTGTCGACCGCGAAGCCGGGGCAGGACCTGACGGTCGCCGACATCACCATGCCCGACATCACGCAGATCGACCGGCTGAAGGCGGGCACCGACGCCACCGCCGCGACCCTGCGCAAGATCACGCAGGGGCAGGATGACCGCGCGCTGCGCCTTGCCTTCCTGTATTACTGCCAGGCCATCACCCGCATGGCGTCCTGATCCCGCCGTTTCGTATCCCGGCCGGGGCCGCGATGGCGCGCCCCCTCGCCACGCGCGGCCAAAGGGATTAGACCGAAACGACATGAGGGAGGGCAGGCACGCCTGCGTGCCGCACGGACAGGACTTTCGCCACGATGACGCATTTTCCGCACAGGGCGCGCCCGTCGCGCATTTTCCCGCGATCCCTGGCGGGGGGCATGCTGGCCCTCGGGCTGGTGGCCGCGACGGGTCCGGGCGTCGGCACCGCCCATGCGCAGCAG
This sequence comes from Novacetimonas pomaceti, assembly GCF_003207955.1. Taxonomy (NCBI): domain Bacteria; kingdom Pseudomonadati; phylum Pseudomonadota; class Alphaproteobacteria; order Acetobacterales; family Acetobacteraceae; genus Novacetimonas; species Novacetimonas pomaceti. The sequence continues at coordinate 76,086 of NZ_NOXG01000007.1, read as the reverse complement.
GCGCGCCAGGTCCAGACGCGTTTCGGCACCGTCGCCATCCGCAACGACCGCATCACATGGCGCGGGCATGTCGTCCATCCCACCCTGTCGGGCAACAGCGGCCTGATGCTGGCGCAGGTCCTGCCGATGGGCGACAGCGACATCGTGCTGGTGCAGAGCATCGGCGGTTCCCTGTGTCCGGCGACCTATTCCGTGATGCAGGTCAGCGGGAAAAAGGAACGCCACACCAATTTCTTTGGCACCTGTTCCGACACCCCGCACGCCAGCGTGCGGGGCGATACGCTGACGATCCGCATGCCGTCGGTGCACAATGGCGGCACGCAACACACCTATACCTACCACGCCGGGCTGGTGAGCAAGGACGGTGTTCTGCTGAATTCCCAGTGTAGTAAAGGAACATGTGAAAACTATTTCGGTGATGACTGAGATTGTTTGCAGCATGGCAACATAAAGTTACAGTCCGTTACATAGCCACGTTTTCCCGGACATGCGACAAGACACCGTCATCATGCACGGAGAAACCGATGAACAAGCTTGTCCCGCTGCTTGGCGGTATGGCGCTGCTGGCGGGATGCGCCGCCAGTCCCAAGGACGTCCAGCCCACCTATGTCCCCGATTCGGCCTATTCCAGCCTAAGCTGCCAGCAGCTGGGCGAGGCAGAGCTGAAGGAAGGTGACGTGCTGCAGACCCTGACGGACAAGCAGCACCGCGCGCACAAGACCGACACGTGGGGCGTCCTGATGGTGGGGCTGCCGCTGTCGGAAATGACCGGCAGCGACGTCAAGGGACTGCTGGCGCGTGAAAAGGGCAAGATGGAGGCCCTGCACCGCGTCCAGATGGCCAAGGGATGCGCGGGCACGACGGGCACGGGCACGATGGGCACAGGCACGGCCGGCACGGGCTTTCCCGGTTACGGGTCCGGCGTCAGCACCGGATACGGCACCACGGGATACGGGACCGGCGCTGGCACGGGTGCGTATGGCGGCGGCGCGTATGGCGCGGGTTCGTCGTCCACAGGATCTTCATCCACGGGCGGGATGATCAACGATCCGGGCGGGATCGGCACCACCACCACGCCGGCATCGAACCTGCCGGGTGCCGCGGACTTCCGCCACTGATCCGCCGGGAACGGCAGGCCCGATCCCCCCGCCGGACAGGATCCCGGCGGCCCGGACCGGCAGCCCCGCCCGTTCCCCATCCGCACAGTCCCCGGGGCCACGATACATCACGTCGCGACAGGCCGGGGCGGTATTCACGTCCGGGATTTGTATGAAAATGAGGAAATATTTCCTGTACCTGTTCTCCGCATGCGTGCTTCCCACGCTGGCGTCGTGCTCCTCCGGCCCGACACAGCAGCAGCGCGTGCAGGAACAGCTGTCGATCATGCGTGGCAAGACCATCGCGTGCAAACAGCAGTTCCCCCCCGTCAAGGGCAATTTCGAACGCCGCGCGACGTGCGAGGCATCCGCCATGTACGAGGCCGGGGCCAACGCCGGGATCAGCTATGACGCGATCAACGAACTGGCCGGCACGATGAAACGGCTGGGGGCGGAGCTGGACCAGGGCACCATTTCGCGCGAGGACGCGCGGATCCAGCTGAACGAGGCGGTGCACAAGGCCTATGCCCATGCCGCGTCGGATGCGCAGGCGCAGAACCTTGAACTGCGCGAACATCAGGAACACTGCACCTCCATGCCGCTTGCCGACGGGCTGGTCACGACCGACTGTTCACCCTGAGCGGCGCCCCAGGGGGGGACAGGGATCGGGTGTCGCCTTTCATCCCGAAAGGCTGCGATCCCCGGGGCTTCCCCGGGGCTGTTTGAAAACAGTCTGCCGATAAAGGCGACAGGAGTTTCCGGGGGCGCTTTTTTCGGAAATGTGACGCCTTTCAAAGCTTTTTGAAAAAAGCTTCACCAAAAACTTTCATCATTTCAGGGTATTGTCGGGGCTGTTTTCAGGCGGGCGTCAGGCATCCGGATCGTCGGGATCCGCGATGTCGTCGTCATCGTCCTCGCCGCCTTCATTATCCCACGTATCGACGTCCGCATGTTCCGGCAGTTGCAGGGGTTCAGGCAGGTCGTCGTCCTCCCCACCCGGCGGAAGGGCGGGATCCTGGTCCTCGGGGTGCGGGTCGGGCGGGGCCTCCGGCGGGATGCCAAGGCCGGGACCGGGACGGTTCGCATGGAAATCAGGGGATGATGCAGGGCGCATGGGCGTTATCCTTACCGCTGTGCCGGGACAACCCGCCATGCGCGGCAAAGTTCCCGCACGCCCACGCGCGTACCGGACGGTTGGCGGCCCCCGGCGGGATGGCAAATCCTTTGGGAACTTCGCCATTCCTGCGGGGTTATCGCGGGACGAGGTCGCCACGCATGCCGATGCGGCGACGCCCCCATCCCGAAGGTCCGAACAATGAACAACATCCTTCTTGTCGTCATCGTCATCCTGCTGATCGGGGCCCTGCCGACATGGCCATACAGTTCGGGATGGGGATATTACCCCTCGGGCGCGCTGGGCCTTGTCGTGCTGGTGCTGGTGGTGCTGATGATCATGGGACGAATATGACGCCCGCCGCCATGGCGCGGACAGGACAAAAGGCGGCGGGAGCACTCCTGCCGCCTTTTTTCGTGAACGAACGGGACTGCCTGTACCGCTTGGGACAGGGCGGGATCGCGCGTCCGGCGGGACCTTGCGCGATCTGGACAGGGGGGTCCGGTAATACCCTGAAATCATGAAAGTTTCCGGGGGGTGCCTTTTTCCGGAAAGGTGATGTCTTTCAAAGCTTTTTGGAAAAAAGCTTCACCAAAAACTTTTATCAGTTTTATCAACAGGTTGTTTTCATGCGGTCTTCAGGCTTGGCCGGAAACTTCCCTGATGGTCATGGGACATTTCACGATTCCATGGCCCGGTGGGTGCAACCGGGCGGCGGAATCGGTTATAATGACGTTTCATGACCGCGACATGTGGCGCGATACCCCGATGGGGCCGGGCCGCGTGCCACGACAGCAGACGCATCCAAACCATGCCGGGAATGCCAGCACCGATGCCACCACAGCCCATCACGCTCCACGCCAGCGCGCCCATCCCCGTTCCCGTATCGCTGCCGGACGGACACGTGGAATTCGTCATCGGCGACGTGCACGGCGAACGCGCGCAGCTGACGGCGCTGCTGCGGTACTGCGCCGAACATTTCCCCACCGCCACCTGCACCTCGCTGGGTGACGTGATCGACCGGGGACCGGACAGCATCGGCTGCCTTGTCGATACGCTGGAATATGCGCGGCGCGGCCGCCTGCCGGGGACGGACATCGCGTTCTTCGCCCTGCCGGGCAATCATGAACAGATGCTGTTCGCGCCGATGTTCAACCGCGATTATCCCAACATCTTCTTCCGCAATGGCGGCGACTGGCTGAAACCGTGGACCAGCACGCCCGACGACCGGCGCGGCGCGCTGATCCGGGCTGCGGTCAGCACCGGCCTTGGCGCGGAGGAGGCGCGTTCGCTGATCGATTACGGCATTTCCCGATGGCGGCCCGGCGCGGACGGGCGTCCGCCCATCGCCGTCTTCCGCGCCATCGGATCGCTTCTGGTGATGCATGCCGGCATCGACCCCACCGCCCCCGACCCGGTGGCATGGGCGCGGGCCTACAACCCCCTGTACCTCGATGACGAGGACAATCCCCTGTGGATCCGCGAGGCGTTTTACGAGGCCCCCACCCCGTGGCCCGGCAACTGGTTCGTGGTGCATGGCCATACGTTCGAACACCGCATTCCCGTGGGGCCGGACCATGTCTGCAAGGAAATCGGGGACCTGCGCCCCGAAGGCCACCGCCTGGGCCTCGATGCGGGGTCGAGCGTGACGGGAATCGTCGCCGCCGCCGCGATCACCAACGGCGCGGCGCGCATCATCACCGCGCGCGGGGGTGGCGCGAATCCGGGGAAAAAGCGTCCGCAGGCGGGCGGGCACGCCCACTGAGAGAGACTGCCGACAACAGAAATAAAAGTTTTTGGTGAAGCTTTTTGCAAAAAGCTTCAAAGAACGCCGCCTTTCCAGAAAAAAGGCGGCACCCAAAGACCCTTATGATTTCAATGAATTACCGGGATCACCTTTCCAGACAGTCCCTGCATCGCCGCGCTGCCGTCAGGCGCCGGTGGGCGCGGCGCAGGTCCGTTCGGGGCACAGCGCCTGTTCCATCACGTCCTTGACCACGGTCCGGTTCGGCCATTCCCGCAGGGCGGGACGGCCGGTGCGATTCCAGGCATGCACCAGCGTCTGTTTCCATTCGTCGCGGATTTCGCGCGGAATCTGTCGGATCGAGCGTTTCATGGCGTAACCTCCGTCATGCAGCGGTAACCAGCACTGTATGAAAGGCAGCATATCGCAATCGCCCATCCCACAATGTGGATTTTTCATGAATTCGCCACGCCGCCGATCATAAGAATGTCATGGCGATACTGCCACGGCCGCATTGACATGCGATGGGCCGCGTCACATTCCGGGGCCGCCCACGCTGCCGGGACCGCCGCCCGCCTGCTGTGGCGATCCGCTGACACCGCCCATGCCATTGGGGGCGCTGCTGCCACCCGGCGGGGCGACATGCCGCCCCGAACAGGCGGCCACCCCCACCAGCATGAGGATGCATGCAATACGCGTCGTCATATGGCGCATCGAGGTATGGCTCATCGGGCACTCCATGTTTTTTAGCCGGGTTTTTTCATCAGCCGGGAAATCCCGCCACGCCGCGCACCGCGTACGCGCCATCCATCGCCGGATACCGCCTGTCGCGATACCGGACGCGCCGAAAGCAGATGGGGGCGGGACGAAAAAAGACGGGGGAAATTATTCCCCTATTGCGGCGCCGTGCCGCCATGGGTGCTGACGCCGGGGCCGCCCCCGTCATCGGACCCGCCGCCATGCGGCTTGGGCTTGTCACATGCCGCCAGCGCGCCCAGCAGGGCAAAGGCCGCCGTGATTTTCGTGATGCGTCCCATAAAACGCCTCTCCTTCAACCGTGTTGACATGGGTAATCGCTCACCCCATCCATAGGGTGCCAACAGATCGCGCCGGGGGGAGTTGCGTATAAAATCCGGCTGGCTTCACAAAGGATATCTTCATGACAGGACAGACCCTCAGATTCTCTGGCAAGGTGGCGGTCGTCACCGGGGCGGCCGGCAATATCGGGCTGGCATGCGCGAAACGCCTGGCGCAATCCGGCGCGGCGGTGGCGCTGCTGGACATGAACGCCGACACGCTGAAGGCCGCGGTGGCGGATGTCGCGGCGCATGGCGTGGCGGCGCGCCCGTACGTGTGCGACGTGACCGACATCGCGGCGGTGCGCGACACCATCGCCGCCGTCGTGGCCGATTTCGGCGCCATTGATTTCCTGTTCAACAATGCCGGCTACCAGGGGGCATTCGCACCGGTACAGGATTACCCCGAGGACGATTTCGCCCGCGTCATGAACATCAACGTGTGCGGCGCGTTCCATGTCCTGCGCACCGTGGCGCGCCACATGGTCGAACGTCGCTTCGGGCGCATCGTCAACACCGCCAGCATGGCCGGCGTGCAGGGACCGCCGAACATGGCGGCCTATGCCGCGTCGAAATTCGCGATCGTCGGCCTGACGGAAGTGGCGTCCAAGGACCTTGCCCCCTACAACATCCGCGTCAACGCCATCAGCCCCGCCTTCATGGGGCCGGGCATGATGTGGGACCGGCAGGTGGAACTGCAGGCGAAGGTCGGCAGCCAGTATTTCTCCACCGATCCCAAAGAGGTCGCGAAACAGATGATCGGCAGCGTGCCGATGCGCCGTTACGGCAATATCGACGAAATCCCCGGCGTGGTCGAATTCCTGCTGGGCGAGGATTCAAGCTACATGACCGGCGTGAACCTGCCGATCGCGGGCGGCATCCTGTAGGAGCCCGCTGATGAAAAGCGACATGAGTTTCCGCGTGTCGCTTTTTCACAAAAAGCAAAGTTTTACGAAGCTTTTTGCAAAAAGCTTCACCAAAAACCTTTGAAATTTTCAGGACATTGCCGGGGATACAGCCCGGCAGTAATGCCGTGACTAAAAACCGGTAAAAGTTTTTGGGTGCCGCCTTTTTTCAAAAAGGCGGCGTCTTCACAAGGCATCACCAGAAACTTCTTTTGCGTTTTCACCCGCCCCCGAAACAGGGGATCCGTTTTTTCCAAAACCTTCCGGCCAGCACGCGAACGTTTCATTTTCCGCCATCCTGCCCCATGCCCGTCGAACCCGCTGTCGCGTCATGCGTTGGACATCCGGACCCAATGATACTGTGAACCGGATCGGGACGGGCATGCGACGATTTCCATTTCTGTTGGCCGCGATGCTGCTTGTTGGCGGCGTGACTGGCGCGTTTCCGGCCATGGGCAAGGAAAACGCCACCCGCCAGCGACAGGCCAGCGCGTGCCAGGGCGACGCGCTGCGCCTGTGCACGACCTCCATCCCCGACGAAGGGCGGATCGCCGCGTGCCTGCAGCGCAAGTTCGACCGCCTGTCGCCGCGCTGCCGCGCCATGTTCCATCCGGCCACCCCCGACAGCACGACGCCACCGCCCCCGGCGCAGGAACCGCCTTCGGGCGATCATGTCTGACGGGCGCACGATGCGCGAAATCCCGATGCCGCAGGCAACCGGATGTCGGGGACGGGCGTTTTGCTTACTCCTTTATCCGGAGCCAACCCAACCATGAAAACCACACGCGCCATGACCCTCCTGACGCTGTCGCTTACGCTGGCGTGCACCGGCCTTGCCGGGTGCAAGCGGCATCATGAAACAGCGGGGGAGAAGGTGGACCATTTCGGAAACAAGGTGCAGGACACCCTTGACCCGCCCAAGGGACCGGCGGAAAAGGCGGGACGCAGCCTCGACCGCGCCACGGGCAACGACTGATACCCCCCTCTCCCCGGCGCAGATGCCTGACATCGCGCCGGGTGGCGGGGCCGTCATGCCAACAGGGCCGCGTCCCCGCCCCCCCATCATCGGGCCTGGCGTACCGTCCGTTCCGGCGGTTTTTTCATCCCGCCATCAACATGGCCGAAATCCGCCACATTTCCCCGGCACCTCATGTTCCTGCCCCGTCCGTTCCCGCCATGCGCAAGGGGAGGAACGGGGCGGACGACCTAACGCCACGCAAGGGAGGAACGGAGGATCATGCGCGATACAGGCAACCCTGCATCCGGCCATCCGTTTCCCCTGCATGAATCCGGGCGCGTATCCACACGCGCCCGCGTTTGCGGCCCATGCCGGGCCACGGGACATATCATCATGACGACATCCGGCCCATTCCCCACCATCGCGCAGCGCCATCACGCCGTCATGCGCGCGCATGTCCGCCGGGGAAGCACTTTCATGACATGGCTGCGCCCGATTGCAGTTTTCGCGTGCTTCATGTCGCTGGCGGGCTGTTACGGCGGCCGCGACTGGCATCACCACCATCACCGCGATGGATATTACCGCGACGGGTATTATGGCGGGGGCCAGTACGGCGGACGTCCCGCCGGCCCGCCGCCCGGCCGGGGGTGGTAGGACGCGGCCAGCCACCGCGCCACGCGTCACCAGCACATGCAGACCGGCCGGCAATGCCCCACCTTGTCACCCGCGTCCCGTCACCTTAATGATCTGCTGAAAAGGCTTTCTGCGGATCGGAAAGGAAGCAGGGATGAAGGAACAACTGATCGAGGGGATGATTTCCCTTGCCGTCGCAATGGCATTCCTGGTGGCGCTGCGCCTGATGATGGGCTGACCATCATCAGGGGGTCCGTGCCCCGTTCCCTTCCCACTGCCGCCGCAATCGTTCTGTCGGATTGCACATGACCGACCCGTTGTGGAGATTGACGATGAACAGGAAAATACTCGCCGCGCTGGCGCTGCTGGCGGGCATGTCGCCCGTCCTTGCAACGGCGCGACCCCCCGGATATTACTACGGCCCCCGCCATGAACGGCGATGGCACCGGCCCATCCCGCCGCCGGTCTGGCGCAGGCCGCCGCCGCCCATCTGGGGCTATGGACCGCCGCCGCCCCCACCGCCGCCACCGGCCTATCCCTACTGGTAAGGGGACGTTGCGACGGGAGATGCGCACTGACCATCTGGGGGATTTGTGAAAATTCTTCACATAATCTTGGTTTTTACAGATTTATCCGGATCGTGCCGTTTTCTTTCGTGACGGCCATATGGCGGGCGGGATTTACATTCCGCCCGCCATATTTGTACAGTGACATGGCCGTGTTTCAGGACATGTCGGGCATTTTTGAAATATTAATCTGTTTCAAAGCTTTTTGAAAAAAGCTTCACCAAAAACTTTCATGACTTTTCAAATGCCGCCGGGGCCGGGTTTTCGGGTGGGCACGGGCAGGAGATGGATAAACATTCATGAAATATATGGGAAAATACGCCAGATCGGGATTACCTTTTGCGGGTTGCGTGGAACCCCGTACCTGACGCGGCGTTTTAACCATATGGCCGATCGATACCGGTCAGGCCATCGGACATGCTGACCAACGTACCGGCGCGCACGCGCCATCACGGGCAGGCCGGGTCCGGACATAATGGAATCAGGAACCGCAATCATGGGTGAATTCACCGACAAGATGAAGGGCACCGCCGACAGGACGGTTGGCTCGATCAAGGAAAACGTCGGCAAGGCAACCGGCAACGAGGAACTGGAGGCCAAGGGCACCGCCCAGAAGCTGAAGGGCAGCGCCGAAAAAGCCGTCGGCGGCGTCAAGGGCACGATCAACAAGATCTAGGCCCCCTGCGACCGGAGGAGACGGATCGTCAATTCCGTCCCCCCTGTTGCCCGTGTCCCCGCCATCCCCCATGGCGCGGGACAGCAGGGCCGGGTCCGGCCAACCGGGGCGCAGACACCACTTCGCGCATGCCATGGTCCCCCCCGTGGCATGCGTTTTTTATTGCCCCCTTCATCGGCACCTCCCGGAAACCGGAAGAAGTTTTTGGTGAAGCTTTTTTCAAAAATCTTCAGAAGAACAAAACATTCCTAAAAAACGGCAACACCCGCGAACCATCCCCACCGGACCTCAGGCCCGCGCGACGCACGCACTCCCCGATGGCGCGGGAACATCCGCCGCCCCCAGCCACTGCCCGTCGCGCGCCACCCGCCCGACGGACACGTCGAGCGCGCAGTTGACGATAATGCGCCCGTCGCCCGGCGGGATCACCGCATCGATGCGGATGGTGTCCGGTCCGCTCATGACATCGAACGTACCGATCGGTCCATGCGCCTGACGCAGCCACGCCGTCGCCGCCCCCTGCCCCGGCAGCAGCCGCACGTCCCCCGCCCGCACCAGCAGTTCCGCCACGCCATCCGGCCCGCCCGCCACGACGGGCCGCACATCGGGCAGGTCCGCGACGAAGCGTCCCCCCACGACCCGCCCGGCAAGGCGCGTGACCTCGCCCATGAACTCCATGGCAAAGGGGGTCGCGGGCGTGTCGAGCAGGTGCTGCGGGCTGCCGGCCTGCACGATCCGCCCGTCGCGCATCAGGGCGATGGAATCCGCCAGTTCGCACGCCTCATGCCGGTCGTGGGTGACAAGGATGGTGGTCAGGCCCAGACGGTCATGCAGGTCGCGCAGCCAGCCGCGGATGCGCCGCCGCACCAGCGGGTCCAGCGCGCCGAACGGTTCATCCAGCAGCAGCACGCCCGGCCCCGTCGCCAGTGCGCGGGCCAGCGCCACGCGCTGGCGCTGCCCGCCCGACAGTTCGTGCGGATACCGTCCCCCCATGCCCGGCAGGTGCATCAGTTCCAGCAGTTCGTCCACCCGCGCGGCGATGCCCGCGCGGTCGGGCCGCAGGGCGCGGGGGCGGATCGACAGGCCGAATCCGATGTTGCGCGCGACCGTCATATGGTCGAACAGGGCGTAATTCTGGAACACGAAGCCGATGTTGCGCGACCGCGCCTCCATCATGTCCACGCGCCGCGCATTGATGAACACGCGCCCGTCGCAATGCGCGTCCAGCCCGGCGATGATCCGCAGCAGCGACGTCTTGCCCGCGCCCGATGGCCCCAGCAGCGCGGTAAAGCTGCCGTCCGCGACCTCCAGCGAGACGTCATCGACAATCGGGCGGCCATGCCGCGCGACCCGGCGCGTCAGATGTTCAAGGCGTACGCTCATGCCATGTCCCCGATCCCGCGGGCCGCGACGTCCCCGCCGCCAGCCCTCCTGCCCATGCGCTCGACCACGCCGCGCGCCGCGACGACACCCATCGCCATAAGCGCAAGCAGCGCCGCCATCGCAAAGGCGGCAGGCGTCTGGTACCCGTTATACAATGTCTCGATATGCAGGGGCATCGTTTCCGTCAGGCCGGGAATATGGCCCGACACGACCGACACCGCGCCGAATTCGCCCATCGCCCGCGCCGTTGTCATCAGCACCCCCGACAGCAGCGCCGAACGCGCGCCGGGCAGGGTGACATGCCACAGGACCCGCCACATCCCGGCCCCCAGCATCACGGCGGCCTCCTCCTGCGCGCGGCCCATGTGGCGCAGCATCGGCATCATCGTGCGCGTGACATAGGGGAAGGTGACAAACAGCGTCGCCAGCAGGATGCCCGGCGGGGCGAACATGACGGGAAAGCCCCGGCGTTCCAGCGCCGCCCCCCACCATCCCTGCGTCCCGAACACCAGCAGCCACACCAGCCCCCCCACCACGGGCGATACGCTGAGCGGCAGTTCCACCAGCACGATCAGCAGCCCGCGCCCCGGAAAGGAAAACCGCGCTAGCGTCCATGCCGCCATCACGCCGAAAAACGTGTTGATCGCCACCGCCAACCCCGTCATCACCAGCGTCAGGCGGATGGCCGGCAGCGCGTCGGGATCGCGCAGCACGGCATCGCACGCGGCCACCACGCCGTGGCGCAGCGCGGTGGCGAACACCAGCGCGGGCGGCAGCACCACCATGACCCCCACCAGCAGCCACACCAGCGCGGCAAAGGCCCAGCGCCCGGCCCGCGCCGTCATGTCGCGCGTCCCCATCATGCGCCATCCCCTCATACGCCGCCCCCCGCCCCGCCCCGCGCGACGCGCCGGCGCAGCCATGCGATCCCCCCGAGCGAGGCCAGGGCCACCGCCACCAGCACCACCCCGATCAGGCTGGCGCCCCGCGTGTCATATTCCTGCAGGCGGATGACAATCAGCAGCGGCGCGATTTCGGTATGGTACGGCTGGTTCCCCGCGATGAAGATGACCGACCCGTATTCGCCCACCCCGCGCGCGAACGCCATGGCGAACGCCGTCAGCAGCGCGGGATACAGCGCGGGGACGATGACGCGCGCGATGACCTGCGCCCGCGTCGCGCCAAGGGTGCGTGCCGCCTCCTCCGCCTCGCGCGGCAGGGCGCGCAGCACGGGGGCCACGGTGCGCACCACGAACGGCAGGCCCACGAACATCAGCGCCACGACAATCCCCGCCGGGGTGAACGCGACCTTCAGCCCCAGCCGCGCCAGCGGCCCGCCGATCCAGCCATGCGGGCCATACAGCGTCGCCATCGTGATGCCCACCACCGCCGTCGGCAGCGCGAAAGGCAGTTCGATCAGCGCATCGATGACCCGCCGTCCCGGGATGTCGCCCCGCGCCAGCGCCCATGCGATCACCACGCCGGGCGGCAGGTCCGCCGCCGCCGCCACAAGGGCGGAAACGAAGCTGACCCGCAGCGCGGCAAGCATCCGCCCGTCATGCAGCATGTGCCCGAATGCGGCGAGGCCACTGCCAACCCCCTCCGCCCACGGCCGCGCCAGCAGTGCCGCCAGCGGCAGGACCACCAGCGCCCCCAGCCACGCCAGCGTCAGCGACAGCCCGACCCGCAGCCCCGGCAGGCCATCGCGCCCGCGCGGCGCGATGCGGACCCGCGCCCACGCCGCCGTGGCGGCCATCGCGCCCCGCGCCGTCATCGGGGCGACCTCATCGGGCATAGATGCCGTCAAAGACGCCGCCTTCGGCGAAATGCGTCCTGTGAACCTGCGCCCACCCGCCGAGCGAGGCGATGTCGAATGTCGCGGTATCGGCGAAGGTCGCGCGGTTTTCCGCCAGGATGGCGGGCGTGACGGGCCGGAAATAATGTTTCGCCCCGATCCGCTGTCCCGCGTCGGTAAACAGGAAATCCAGATACGCCCCCGCCAGTTCCGTCGTGCCATGCGCCTTCGCATTGCGCTCCACCACCGCGACGGGCGGTTCGGCAAGGATGGTCAGCGGCGGCACCACGATGTCGAACTGGTCCGGCCCGATGTCGCGCGTCGCCATCAGGGCCTCGTCCTCCCACGCCAGCAGGACATCGCCCGATCCGCGCTGGACGAAGCTGTTGGTCGCGCCGCGCGCCCCGGTTTCCAGCACCGGGACATGCGAAAACAGCGACCGCAGGTACGCCCGCGCGGTGTCCGGCGTGCCGCCCGGCTGGCGCAGCGCCCATCCCCACGCGGCGAGGTAGTTCCAGCGCGCCCCGCCCGATGTCTTGGGGTTGGGGGTGACGACCTCCACCCCGTCACGGATCAGGTCGGGCCAGTCATGGATGTTCTTCGGATTGCCCTTGCGCACCAGAAAGACGATCGTGCTGGTGAACGGCGTCGAATTGTGCGGCAGCCGCCCCTGCCAGTCGGCGGGCAGCAGGCCGCTGGCGGCCAGCATGTCGATGTCATAGGCAAGGCCCAGCGTCACCACGTCGGCGGGCGCGCCCTCCAGCACGGAGCGGGCCTGCGCGCCCGATCCCCCGTGGGAGGTCCGCACCATGACCGCCGCGCCGCCATGCGCGCGCGCCCACTGCGCGGAAAATGCGCGGTCAATCTCCTGATACAGTTCGCGCGTCGGGTCGTAGGAGACGTTGAGCAGCCCCGTCGCCGCCCGTGCCGCGCGCGGCCGCCACGCCAGCAGCGCGGCCCCGCCCAGCCCCGCGCCAAGCACATCGCGACGTGTGAAAAAGGACGATGGTTTCATGATAGGATTTTCCTGTCGGCATCCCGCGTGGCGCGTCCCGTCCCCCGCGCGCCGCCATGGGCCGCGCCACCGGGATCGGGAGGGTGGATAATAAACCATATTCAATCGTTTAATACCCTAATTTACACGCCGGAAACCTGTCAATAATCATCTTTACGGTTCGTGTTTCGTGTAAATTACATGTGTATGTGTGTTATATGCGCCACGGAAACGCCATCAGGTCTTGATATATTATGTTTATATATCAATGAGTTGGTTTCATTTCGCGCTCCCGATCCCGATGCGCCACATTGTAATTACTCCCATTGTGTTGTGTTTCATAAATTAACGTTGTTGACCGTATTATAAAAACACATTACCGATATCCCTGCCTTTCCATTCCCCCTTCGCAAAGATGGCCCGTCCCCCAATGGCACCTTTCCCACGGTCAGCAGCGACAGGCCCGCAGGCCATCATTCCCAACGCCGCCAATGGTTCCGTCGCCAGTGGGGGCATCGCCAGCGGACACGTTGCCAGCCTCCCCCTTACCGGCATTCGCAACGCGCGCGGCCTGCTTGCCCGGCCGGCGGCGGCCTTCGCGCTGGTCCTGCCGCTGGGGGCCATGGGCGCGATGGCGGGCACGCGCGCCCACGCGGCGGCGGACGTGACGCCCACCCACCGCCTGTCCGCCCATGCGACACCGGGCGCGCGCGGCGTCACCCAGACATCCGCCACGGCGACGCCCGCCTCCCCCGCGACGCCGGGCACGCCCAACGGGGGACAATCCACCGGGGCACAATCCACCGGGGGACAGCCCGAAAACCTGACGGTGCATGTCGGCCCCCGCCCGCCGATCCAGACCTATCCCCACGCCAACCCGGTGGGACAGCCGATCGTCATGACCGGGGCGCAGAACCGCATCAACGGCCATCCCTATGACTGGGGCGTGTTCAATCGCGGCAACGGGGAGGCCGCGGGCTTTGGCCCGGTGGGCCAGTACGGCGTCGCCCCCTGGGCCGAGGACTGGAGCCGCCTGCGCAACAGCACGAAACATGACGACCCGTTCGACGTGCTGAAATACATCCCCCTCACGCCCGGCGGGTCGGTGTGGATCAGCTTCTCGGGGGAGACGCGGCTGCGCAACTGGTTCGAATCGCGCCCCAACCTCGGCACGCAGAAACCCAACGATTCCGGGCGCTTTGGCGTGCGCAACCTGTATGGCGCGGACCTGCATGTCGGCACGCACCTGCGTTTCTTCGGACAGCTTATCAATGCCGACGCGGCCGGGTGGGGCGGATACGGCTATGGCTCCACCTATCGCAAGCGGCTGGACGCGCAGCAGGCGTTCGTGGAGACGAAGTGGAACCTACTGGGGGCCAAGACGGGGTTCATGTTCGGACGCCAGCAGTTCCTCGATGCGCCGTCCTACATGCTGTACAACCGCGAAACGCCCAACGTGCCGCTGTCATGGGACGGGTTTCGCGCCTATGCCATCTGGAAACGCATCCGCATCGACGCATGGGATTTCGTGCAGACGAACGACAGCGAAAACAAGATGTTCCACGATACGGAAAATTACGCCACGCGCCTGTACGGGTTCGACACCACATGGGCGCCGCCGGATTTCCGCTTCCTTGGCGAACGGGGCTATTCCTTCGTCGATGCGTTCTATATCGGCTACAAGCTGTCGGGCGCGGCCGGGGCGATTTCAACACCGACCGGCACGGCGCAGGGATCGAACACGCGCAACAATTTCGGCGTGCGCTGGCACGGGCAGGCCGGGCCGATCGAATTTTCGGTTGGCGGCATCTGGCAGGGTGGCGTCTTCCGTTACGCCGGCACCAACGTCGCGCGCAATGTCAGCGCCTATGCCATCAACTCCATCGTCGGCTACCGCGTGCCAAAGGACAACCTGCATACCTTTGCCGGGATCCAGACGGACGTGTATTCGGGCGGCAATGACGCCCGGAAAAGCGGGGATATCGGGACCTACATCTCGCCGTTCAATCCACAGACGAACTACCTCGACACCACGACCTACATGACGGCGTCCAACCTCATCAGTTTCGCGCCGCTGGTGCGCATCACGCCCTTCAAATCCGTCAGCATCCAGATCAAGTATCCCCTGTTCTGGCGCGACAGCACGAATGACCGGGTTTACAAATCCTCTGGCGCGTACAGCTTTTCTGGGAATTTCGGGGGAAAGTTCATCGGCATGGCGCCACAGGCGTCGCTGGCGTGGCAGATCAATACCCACCTGTCATGGACGCAGTATGTCTCGCGCTTCATGACGTCGCACGCCCTGAACGCGGCGGGCGGGTCCAGCGGAACCTATTACCAGTCCAACCTGGTGTTCCGCTTCTGACGGCACGGCGACAAGGCATCGTGCCATCACAAAAGTTTTTGGTGAAGCTTTTTGCAAAAAGCTTCGAAGGACGTCGCCTTTTTGAAAAAATGCGCCCCCCAAAAACTTCTGTCATTTTTTATCGGGGGCTGGCCATCCGCTGCATGGCTGGCGGCGGATGGCCGATACCGTCATTGATTTCATGTCGCGCGGAACAGGGATTATCCCCAACGGGATGATCCGCCCCCATCAGGGCGTGGTGGCGCGGAACAGGCGGGCCACGCGCCGGCGCAGGCTGCCAAGGTCGGGCAGCACGGCATTATGCAGCGCGCGCACCCGGTCATGGGTGGCGTAAAACCGCCGGCCCGCGACGTTCGCCAGCACGATCGCGGTCCCGACAAAGATGCCGTCAATTTCAATGATTGTTGATTCAAGCATGATCTGTAATCCGAAAAAATCCTGTATCATTCCCGGACGATTTCGACAGATCCGATGACCGTCTATCGCGCCGGGGGGGAATATCCGGGGCGTGCCCGCATGACGGGTCCCCAACATCGGCCATGGCCGCGCATGCATATCGTCATGATGATGATCCCTGGATGGAAAATACCGTCCTGATGACATCCGCACCCTATCAGCAGGCAATGCGATGTCAAGTATAAAACGAATACGTTATGTTTTATTTTAAAATAACGATTGTTTATGTTGTTTTTTATGACGCTATTTTATTGTTTATATACAACAATATATCAGAAACCTGATCTTCATCCCCATGCCTGCCCCGGCCGTCACGCAGGCAGGGAACAGCGGATTCCACAGCATGGCGGAAATATACGACAAATGACGTGGTTTTCATGCGTCCCCGCCGCGACACATGCGCGACGATACATTCCATGACATCCCGCCCCCCTGACACGAATGGGTGAAACGGGTAGCATGTCGCCACGCGCCATCGCGATCCGTCGATGGTGCGACGACCGCGTCAATCAAAGAAATCTGTATATCATAAGCATGTTTTACTTTTCGCATGTTGCGCTAGACTTGCCATTCATGTCCCTGATCCCATCACCCCGCGCCGGAACCGATCGCCCATAATGGCCGCCACCCCGATGCAATCCGCCACCCGTCTGCTGCTGCTGGAACAGGCATGGCCCCTGGTCGCGCAGATGGGCTTTGCCAGTACCAGCATCAATGACGTGCTGGCGGCAGCCCATGTGCCCAAGGGATCGTTCTATTACTACTTCGCGTCAAAGGATGTGTTCGGACAGGACCTGCTGCGGCACTGCATCGACGAACATGCCGCGACACTTCGCATGTTCCTGTCGCGCGCCCATCTGTCGGGGCTGGAACGGCTGATGGAATACTGGTCATCATGGGTGGAGCGCGAAACCAGCCCCGACCCGCGACGCAGGTGCCTGATCGTCAAGATCGGCGCGGAGGTCAGCGATTTTTCCGAAGGCATGCGCAGGGTGATGGATGGCGGCATCGAAATCCTGGTCACGCTCCTTGGCGGGGGGATCGGCGCGGGGATGGCGGATGGGTCGGTCTGCCCGGTCATGGAACCGACGAACGTGGCGCGTGAACTGTTCCATTACTGGCTGGGCACCGCGGTGGCGTTCAGGATCGACCGCGAACCGGCGCGCCTGTCCCGCGCATTGCGGACCACGCGGGAAATCCTGATGGGCGCGCGTCCCTATCGCGGGTCGGCGGCGGCGGGCTGAACGCACGCGATGTCGCGACATTCGCCATGGCCCAGCGTGGTAAAGGCATCGGGCGGCAGTCCCGCCGCCACCACGGCGCGCGCCAGCCTGCGCACGGGTTCGTCCATCGGTTCGTCCGTCAGGCGGAACGTGCCGAAATGCATCCCCACGCCCCGCCGCGCGCCCAGTTCGATGAACCCCGCGCATGCCTCCTCCGGCGTTGCGTGGACGGACGCCATCAGGTCGCGCGGGTCATAGGCCCCGACCGGCAGCAGCGCCAGGTCCGGCGCGTCCAGCCGTTCGCGGATCATGCCCCAGTGACGGCCATGCGCCGTATCCCCGGCAAAGAATGCCTGCCGCGCGCCCTGCGGCCCCGCCACCCGCAACATGAATCCCGCCCACAGGCTGCGGTTGCGGTCGAACGGCGTGCGGGCGGCGGCATGACGCGCGGGCGTCGCGGTGATGCGCGTATCCGCCAGTTCCACGCTGTCCCACCAGTCCAGTTCGACCACGCGCCGCAGCCCGGTGCGGCGCAGGTGCCGCGCGTTGCCCGACGGCACGACCACCAGCGGGTCATCCCCCCGCCGCGCCAGCGCGCGCAGCGACGGCAGGTCCATATGGTCGTAATGGCAGTGGGAGACGAGGATGACGTCAATCGGCGGCAGGTCCGCCATCCGCCGCCCCGGCGCGCGCACGCGGCGCGGCCCGGCCCATTGCACCGGCGAACAGCGCATGGAAAAGATCGGGTCCGTCATGACCGTCAGCACCGACCCGTCGGCCCGCGCGATACGCAGCAGGAAGGTGCTGTGGCCGATGAAGGTGACCTGGATCGCGCCCGCCGCCGGGGGCTGGCGCGGGTCGCCGGTGGGGACGGGATTGTCGATCCATGCGGGCCAGTCGGATGGCGGGCGGTTGCGCTGCCATTTCCAGATGTCCCACGCGCGCAGCCCGCGCGGACGCCATCCGGGCGGCAGGATGCTGGCGGGGTTGTAAAAACGGGTTCCGTCACAATGGTCGGACACGCGAAACAGGGACATGCAGGCACTCTCCGGCGAAGGGGACAGTATGTCGCCTGCATCGGGGGCATGGCAAATCCTGTCGCCAGCCCTGCCTGCAAAGGCCTGAAATCATAAAAGTTTTTGGTAAAGCTTTTTTCAAAACGCTTTGAAAGACGTCGCCTTTTTGAAAAAAGGCGAGACCCAAAAACTTTCATCATCAACAGGCTGTTTTCAGACCATCTTTCCCTGCCAGCCGTCAGTTACGCGCCGGCTGCATCAGCCAGCCACCGACGCGTTTCCATACCGTTTCCGACAGGACCCAGTGCCCGTGCTGCGACGGATGGGTGTAATCCGCGAACCAGTATGTCCGGTCGCCCACGTCGGCCATCGGCTGTCCCGGCGCGAAGGGGTCGATTTCCGCGTCCACCGTAATCATGTGGCTGTCGATCGCCTTCTGGATCTCCGCGCGCGGCGCGCCGGTGGTGTTCGCCTCCGCGATGATGACGACATGGAACCCCGCCGCCTTCAGCCGCCGCGTGATCTGCGCAAGGTTGCGCAGCGTCTCGTCCACCGGGATGTGGCTGTATGGCAGGTGGTCGTTCACCCCGCCGAACACCACCGCGACCCTGGACGACGCATTGCGTCCCGCCGCCTCCGCCGCGGGCAGCATGCCCACCATCTGCCGCGTCGTCGCCCCCGACACCCCGAAGTCATAGCTCTGGTACCGGCCGTGGCGCTGCATCAGGTAGGGCCAGTTGCGGCCATCGGCCAGCAGGTATCCCTCTGTCCGGCTGTCACCGATCGCAACGAACACCGAACGCAGCTGCGGCATGTAATCGCCCGCCACGGCGGCGGCGGCCTGGAACGCGCGGACCTGTTCGCGGCGCGGCGCGACATCGGCGATGACCATGCCCGTCCACTGCCCGGTGTTGCGGCCCTGGACAAACCATTCGCCCCCGTCGGCATTGTATCCGACATACCCGCCCGACAGCATCCCCGTGGGCATCGCGCCGCGCATGTACGTGCCGGTCGAATTGGCGGCATCGAGGTGATAGCCGTCATGATCGCCATACACGCTGACGGCGGCGGGGGAGTTCATGACCACAAGGTCCGTGCGGTGGTCGGGGTCCATCCCGTCGGCCACATGCGCGAACCCGTCAAGGCTATAGCTGCCGAAAAACAGCTTGAAGGTGTTCTTCTGTCCCGCCTCGCCCAGCAGGACGGGCACGGGAAATGCCGAGAACCCGGAATTGGAGGAGGCATAGGTCCCGGTCGTGCCGAAAAAGAAGCCATCGCCGCGCACCCGCACCCCGGCGGGCAGGATGAAGCCGCCGGGGCCGTTGGCCTCCCCCCACGAAATGGCGTCATGGCCCGCGATGCGGACCTCGCCCACATGCACGACATGCTGCGGCGTCGCCAGCAGGTGGTTGCCATGCCCCGACTGGTCATACACCCGCACGACATTGGCGAACGTCCCGCCGTCGCGCCGCGCCAGCGCCGCGCGCAGGGCGGCATGGTCCAGGTCCCCGTCCGCGCCGATGCCGATCGTCACCACGGCGGGCTGTCCGCCCTGCGTGACCTCCACATCCAGCGCGGGACCGTGATAGCCGGACACCATCCGCATCGGCCCGCCGGCGAACAGGGCATGCGCGCCGAACGTGTCGGCGGGGCGCGTGGGCGTCATGCGGGTCCAGCGCGCCTGTCCCGCCGTCACGGAGTCCGCCTGCCAGACCTGTCCGTGCGCCTGCCACAGGTCGCCCGCGCGATATCCCGCGCGCGCGTCGTCATGGGCGCCGGGTGCGCGGTCCATCCCGGCGGATGCCGCGTCGGTGGCGGGCATGCACAGGCCCTGCGTGCCGTCGCCCGCGTCGGGGCATGCCTGCGCCCACGCGACGCGCGGCAGCGTCGCCAGCGCAAGGGCGGCGAACAGGGTGGTCCGCCGGTGCGCCATCTTTTTCATCGCGGTGGCCTTTTTACGCGCGCGTGTCATGCAGCGGGCTCCTTACTGTCCGTCGAATGCGTAATGGAACAGTAGCATGCCATCCGATTCAGACCACGTTCCCGCACGGGTATATCCACCCTCCAGCCCGACGCGGAAACGGTGGTCCACCTGATAGACCACGCGCCCGCGCACGTTGCCCGCCAGTCCGCTGGCCCCGTACCCGCCATAGGAATTGGGGGCCGAGACCGCCGCCTGCAGCAGGGAGTTGGTCGGGTAATAGGGCGCGCCCTTGCTGTGGTAATTCTGGTATCCCGCCTCGCCCCGCAGGAACCACGTCCAGTTTTGGGTATGGCCCGACCATTCGACCGGCACCATCGCCCCGAAATAGTCACGCGGGGAGAAGTAGCCCCCCTGTCCCCATGTGAAGAAGTAGCTGTCGTGCTTGTAGCCGAAATACATCAGGTCCCCGCCGACACGCAGGCGCTGGCGACCCTTTTCCTCCCACACGGTGGCGCTGCCGCCGGCCCCGGCCTCGGTCTCGGTGTTGCCGATGACGTCATGCCCCTCCAGATAGGCAAAGCCGCCCCCGGCATAGGCGTTCCATCCCGCCTCGGACCATTCCAGCGCACCGTGGCCGAAGTTGCGCGTCACCCCGCCCCATGTCCGCCCGGTGCCGGGGTCGCGTTCCCCGGCATAGGACAGTTCGCTGTCGGTCACCATGCGCCGCCCGCCGCTGACACGCAGCGTCAGGTTACGCGTCAGGTGCGGGGCGAATTCCACCCCGCCCACCACGTTGGCGATGGGGAAGCCCAGCGGCGAGGACCCGACATCCGCGCTGAACCAGCGGTTGAAATAGCTGAGGTTCAGGCCCACGCCCTGCGTATAGTAATGATGGTATCCCCACGGCCGCGCGCCGTTGACCGCCACGGTCCCGAACTCCCGCGCAGAATTGGGGTTGCGCAGGGGGTCGCCGGTGAACAGCAGCGTCGGCGTCACGGAAAATGACAGCCGGTGGTCCCACGTCCCGAACGGGATGGTCCCGGTGATGGGAACGGCGAATTCCGTCAGCTGCCCCAGCCCGACGCGGCCGGTGCGGCTGCGCACGAAGGTGTTGGCGTCGATCTGCGGCGACACCGAATCCCGCAGGTAGACCATCTGCCGGGTGGTCGCCTGGATCTGGTCGTCCTGCTGCAGGTAATGGTACGTATCGGGCAGCGTCGCGCCACGCAGGTTGACATATTCGCTGTCGATGTCGGGCCAGCGGTAATCGGCGCGAAAGTTTTCATGCGGGGCGCAGTTCACGGTGCCGGGCATGTCGCACTGCTGTTCATGCACATGGTCAAGGTCCGCCAGCTGCGTGCGCGAATCGCGGTCGATGCGGGCCATTTCCGCGCGGATTTCCCACGTGACGGGGGCATCGGGCTGCAGGTCGGACAGATGCCGGGCATAGCCGCGCGCCGCCGCCACTTCGCCCGCGCCACCCGCGTCGCGCGCCGCCGACGCCAGCGCATAGACGTTGTTGGGCCGGATCGCCAGCGCGGCCCGGTCCTCGGCCAGCGCGCGCCGCGCCTCGCCCCGCGCCTGGTACACGCGGCCCATCGCAAGGTGCACGTCCACCGAATCCGGATACCGCGTCATCAGCGGGTCCAGCACCTCCTTCGCGCGGGCGGGATGGCCGTGATTGTCCATCTGGTCCGCCGTCAGGATCTGCGCCGCCAGCCCCAGCTGTTCACGCAGGCGCGCCTGGTCGGCGGTGATCTGCGCGCCGGGCTGCTGGCCCAGCCTGTCGAACGCGTCAAGGCAGCGCCGCGCGTCGGCAATGTCGTGTACCTGAAGGTACAACCCGGCATAGGACAGCATTTCCTGCGGCTGGGGCGCCTGTGTCATGCGCTCTTCCGATTGCAGCACCTCACGCACGGACTGGGGCATGTTGTGATCGATCAGGGCATTGCCGATCATCGTGCCGCGCACGCCGGTCGGGTCGGCGCGGTCCGCCAGCCCCATCAGCGCCTTGCGGTCGAAATGATGGGCCGCCTCGATATCGTGCACCTCCTGCGCAAGGTCGGCCTGCTGCGACAGCGCGTCGATATCCACCGTGCGCTGGCTGTCGGGGATGCGCGCCAGCAGGCGCTGCGCCGTGGCGGTGTCATGCTGGCTCAGCGCATAGATCACGCCCGCCTGCAACGCCTGCACGCCCGCGCGCGGCGGGGCGGTCAGGTCGTCCATGATCCGTGCGGCCTCCGCCCGGTTGGCGGCGTCTTCGGTGTTATACAGCGTCTGGGCAAGGCGCAGGCGCAGCCACGGGTTGCGCGGATCGGTCGCCACCGCGCGGCGCAGCAGGTCGATGCGCGCCGCGTCGGTGGGCGCGCGCGATGCCTCCGACGCCAGCAGCTCGGCCTGCAGGTGGTCGACCATCGTGCGATGCCCGCTGCCAAAGCGCGGCAGCATGGCGCGCGCCTCCTCGTCATGGCCGCTGGCGATCAGCAGGTCGGCAAGGTTGAACAGCGCGTCGGTATTGCCCGGCCAGCGGGCAAGGATCGCGCGGTAGGCCATCATGGCCTCCGCCGTGTTGCCCTCGCGCCGCGCCAGCGCGCCCTGCAGCGACAGCAGCGTCAGCGCGCTGTTGCGGCGACGCGCCAGGCGTTCCAGACCGGCATGCGCCTGGGCGAAGTTGCCCACGGCGATGTCATGGGCGATCCCCGCCACCAGCGGGTCGCTGCGCACGCCGCCGCCGGACATCTTCCAGCTGTTCAGCCCCTGGATCGCCTTCTGCCAGCGGTCGGCATGGTCGGGGTCAAGGCTCATCGCCTTTTCGAAATAGGTCCGCGCCTGGTCGCGCTGCCCGCGCGCCTGCGCCACGAGGCCCATGCCGCCCAGCGCGTCAACATCGTTGGGATCGACCGCCAGCGCCTTGCGGAACAGGGATTCCGAATCCCCGAACCGCCGCTGCGCCATGAGGGTATAACCCTCCATCCGGTCATTGGCCGCATCGAACGTGGCCTGCGTCTGCAGCGCCTTGATCAGGCGGGTATGCACCTCCTCGTCATCGGGGTGGATCGACAGCCATTCCTTGTACAGCGGGACCGTCTGGCCCACGATCGGCTCCCACAGCAGCGCCTCGCGCCAGGCGCGCAGGGCCTCGTCATGGATGCCGGTGGGGACATGGCCGTTGATCAGGCGCTCCAGCCCGGTCATCCCCTCGGTACGCGAGGTCACGCGATAGGTCAGCACCCGGTAATAGGTCAACGCCGCGTCAAGATCGTGCGGGTTGTGCGCGACATAGGCCGCAAGCTTGGTCCGCGCCTCCTGATAGCCAAGGATGGTCGCGCCAAGGACGCGGTAATATTCCAGCGCCATGTCCGGCGGCGGATCGCCGTTCTTGAACAGGGCCTTGTACTTGAACATCGCGGGCATCATCCTGCCCGACCCGGCCAAGGCGCGTGCCTCCGCCAGCAGCTTGGGGTCCACCGGACCGGCCTTGATCATCCCGCGCAGCTGCGCCACCTCGTCCGACATGCGGCCCGACTGCGCCAGCCGGTCCGTCAGCGCCTGCGCCTGCGCCATCTGCCCCATCGAAATGTCGATCCGTGCCTGCAGGTACAGGGCCTCGGGGCTGGTCGGGTCGATCTGCAGCGCGCGGCTGACGGCCTCGTGCCCGCGGCGCAGGTCATGATGCGTCAGCCAGTAACTGCCTTCATCCAGCAGCAGGTCGAACACCTCCGTCGCGTGTTCAAGGCGCTGCACGCTGGAATCGACCGCCTGCGTTTCCGACGGGCTGGACGGGGCCAGGTCGGTCGGCGGCGCGGCCACCGGCGCGTCGGCGGGTTCCTCCACGTCGGACACGGCATAGGGATGGGCCGCCTCCTCATCCTCGGGGGTGGGATGGGAAGCGCGCTCGATCGCCTCGTCCTCCGCATCGGTGGCGGGGGTGGCGGGCGATTCGACCGGCGGGGCGGCGGCGGGCTGCGAACGCGCCCACGCGCCATGCGGCACGCAGAGCAGCCCGACCGTCGCCACCCCCCACAGCGCCGTAACCCCAAGCAGGCCGGCGCGGCCGGGCATGGACCTTATGCAGGGCAGCCCTGTCATGGCTTTATGTTGCCGCATCATGTCCCCGCCCGCAGGCATTGCACGATAGAAAGATGTGTCTCAGTGAACACGCGAGATATACGAAACATAGGCAAGCACGCTGGCGAGCAGCCCGCAGGCCGCGACCAGCGCGACCGCGCCGCGATTGCGCACCGCAGGCGTCACCCTGCCTTCGTAATCAAGGAAGACACGTTCGACGAAAACGTAGCTCAGCAGGCTGATGACCATGACAAGGCCCAGCACGCCGGCCATCGTCGCGCCAAACACCTGGAACGACAGCAGGTAGTTCGCCATCACGATGGCGGGCCAGTGCCACAGGTAGATCGAATAGGAAATCACCCCCACCGGCGATACCGGCACAAGGGTAAAGCGCGCGACATCCGTCTGCGGCAGCATGATGATCCCCACCACCGCAAGGCAGGGGAACAGCATCATGTAGGACGGGCAGGCGAATTCCAGCACATAGAACAGGCACGACCCCACCAGCACCGCCAGCGCCAGCAGGTACAGCACGTTGGCAAGCGCGCGCGACAGCTGCGGGCGGGGGAAGATCCAGATCATCGTCCCCATGGAAAACTGCCACATGCGGTCAAGGATGTTGTAATATCCCTGCGTGTCGCCCATCACATGGCTGTAGATGCTGTAGCCCAGCGACAGGGCGAAGATGCTGCTGATCGCAAGCTTGCGATGCCGGGTGAACGGCAGCACCAGCGCCATGATGAAAATGATCGTATAGAACTGCATTTCCAGCGACAGCGACCATGTATGCAGGAACGGGTAGGCAATGGCCTGCCCCTGGAAATATCCCACATGGCCCGATGCCCAGAAATTGGACAGGTACACCAGCGCGTACGCCCCGTTGATCGCGATGTCGGCGCGGTCGCTCTGCAGCACCCACCACAGCATGCTGGCCGATACGATGGCGATCATGCAGAACAGCGCGGGTAACAGGCGGTACAGGCGCCGGCAGACAAAGCGCGCGGGCTGGAACGGCTGCTGCATCAGGGCGGAGCGCCCCATGAAATAGCCCGAAATGACGACAAAGATGTCAACGCCGACGAAACCGCCCTTCAGCCAGCCGGCATGAAACAGCACGACCGCGATGATCGCGAGCGCGCGCAGCCCGTCGATGTCGCGGCGGCGGTCCTTGGGAAAGAACTCATGCTGAAGCATGTGTTGCCATTTGCTCTGGGCGGGCATGACGGCTGTAGTCTGTTGCATCGGGCAGTTTTCCACGTGTGATGCCGCAAATACCATCGGCATCTGCGTGGCGGCATACCGGATACCGCCACGCATCTCAGTTCTATTGAATGATTACTGTGCCGCGGCCGGGGCCGCGTCCTTCATCTTTTCCAGTTCGGGGGTCGTCGCCTTGACGATCGCGTCACCCCATTCCTTGTAGCTGGCGGGCGTCGCATGGATGCCGTCGATGGTGTTGACGCTGCCCTGCTTCATCAGCTGCGTGCCATCGATATAGGTGCACGGCGCGACCTCGCTCTTGAGCAGCGTCGCCATCTCGGTCGCGCGCTGGTCGGTCTTGCCATAGCGGGGGCTGTACTGACCCCATGTCGGGCCAACCCAGATGCACGACGTCTTGCCAATGGCATAGGTCAGGGTCTTGACCTGTTCGTCCAGCCAGTCCTTGGACACCGCGTTCTGACCGTAGGAGGCCATCGTGTCGCCAAGGATGACCATGACCACGTTCGGATGCCACTTTTCAATCAGGCCGGTGACCGGCGGCGGCGACGCGGGCTTCATGTTCGGCGCGCCGATCGGCTCGTCACCGACGCGCTGCGCCGCGCCACAGCCGTTGTTCGGGTTCGGGACCACCCAGTCCGCCGCCGTCGACGAACACACGCCATAGGTCACGACCTTGGCGCCCTGCTTGGAAAATTCATCAGGCAGCACGGACAGGAGCGAGTCCTTGAAGGTGACATGGCTGTCACCAATAATCAGCAGCGTAAGGCCGGCAAGAAGTGCACTCATTTCTATAAAATCTCCATAAATACGTACGAATGACGTCAGTTCCGGCGGCAGCCATTTCTTCGGAAGTGGCAGGGATACTTACATCCCCGCGCCACAGTTCCGGTGGCATGCCGCCCCTGCACCGGTTTCTAGTCCGTCTCGGACGGGGTTTCCTTGATCTGTTCCCCCTCTTCCATCCGTTTACGGGCACGGCGACGCAGCATGCGCACCACGGCGGCGGCCAGCATCCCCGCGCCGGCAAGGCCAAGCACATAGACGGTCAGCGGACGCGTCCCGAGGTACCAGTCCATCCACATCCACCAAGGCAGCGACCCCATCGTATAGGTCGGCGCCGTGCGGTAGCTGGTCAGCTTGTCGCCGTTGCGCAGCACGAGGTCACCCTGGATATGCGGGACGTCGTCCTTGTTGCGCAGGCCCATGACAAGGTCATGCATGCGCGCGGGCGTGTCCCCCATCAGCGCCACGACCGAACGGTGCGACTGGAACGGCGACTGCGCGCCAAGCAGCACGCCCGCCCCCGCGATCGGCGCGTTCAGGTCGGCCTGCACCCCGTCCTTGATCCCGTTATGGTCATGATCCTGGAACAGGTACCAGATCCCCTGAAGGCCCATATGTTCGCCCACGCGGATGTGCCCGTCCGACAGGACATAGGGCGAGCGCGACAGCAGGTCGTCGAATTTCGGGGCGTTCGACGCGGTCGAAAGCACCAGCACGTCGCCATCGGGCGGGTGGGACGACACTTCGTCCACGTCCATCAGCTGCACGCCGGCGGCCGGATACCATGTCGTCGCGCCGAAAAAGCCCATCAGGTCCATGAAGGTGCCCGCCGTGCCCGCATCCATCTGGTGCGGCAGGACCATCGTGGTTTCCGACAGGTCGGCCATGCGGGTGAAGGGAAAGCCCGCCTCCGCGAAAAAGGACAGGTTCGGCAGCGTGGTGAAGTGATAGGCGCGGCGGAAATCCAGCGTCGAATCCGAATCCACGCTCATGTGGATGTCGCCGGGTGTGCGGCGGCAGACGCCACGGTCGATCGGACGGGCGTCAAAGCCGAACTGGACCTGGTTCTGACCGAACAGGAGCCATGACGGCAGGGAGGCCATATGCTCCACCGCGCCAGCATGCTGGTTGACCATGCGTTCGGACCACGAGGTCCACAGCCCCGGCGGCTTGAGGGTAAAGCTGGTGAGGTAGTTGTTGTTCAGGCTGACATCCAGGCGCGACGTCTCCAGGTCGACCACGGGGCCGCCCGGCGCGCGGATCCACAGGTCCATCGGGTACGGGCGGTTGCGCCAGGTATAGAGGTCCGGCGGCATGTGGAACGGCAGCGCCATGACCGGCGGGGCGAACCCGCCCGCCTGCAGGTCGCTTGCGGTCACAAGCTCACCAAAGCGTACCGGGCGGTTCGTGGGCACGAAGGCGGGCGCGTCATAGGGCTGGCGCGCCTCCAGCGTCACGTCGTTGACCACCTTGGTCCCGACCGCGCCCAGCGTATCGGACGCAAAGGCCAGCACGCGGGCCGCGACCTCGACCTCGGCCGCGTTGCGCCCCGTCACCACAAGGATGGTGCCCAGGCGGTCGTTGGGGTTTTCCACTTCCGACAGGGTCGGACCTGTCGGGCGGCTGTTGCGCGCGTTGATCGGCAGGTTCTCGCCAATCGCGATCGCGTTGCCCGATGCCGGCAGCGTGGTGGAAACGGGGAAGGACACCTTGCGGAAATCGGCCAGCTTGCCAAACCACGACGCCACCAGCGCGGACGCCTTCAGCGCGCCGTGCGAATTGGGATTGGGCAGGACCACCGGCACGCGCAGCGGCGTGCGCAGGTTGGGGTCATAGAACGGCGCGGGCAGGTACGACAGCTTGCGGTCGGGCGCGATGCGCGTGGTCGTCAGCGTCACGGTGGAAAAATCCGAGATCCGCGCCCACAGGACCTCGTTGTACAGGTCGTTGCAGTCACGGCGGTATTCGCCGGCGAAATGGAAATTCAGCTTGTTGTCGCCAGTGAAATACAGCGGGTCGACGTCAAAGGTGATCGGCCCGAAACGCGGATGTTCGGGATCGACCTTGATCGTGCCGACATACTGTTCATTCAGCGTGACGCTGACCGCGCTCGCCTCCGGCAGGAGGGACGGCGACAGCGCGCCCGACAGGGTGATCTTCGCATGCGTGACGACGCGGTTGGCCGGCACGATGACATCCAGCCCCTGCAGCGGGGAGAAGCCGCGCAGCGTCAGCGGCCCGGTGGACAGGCCAAGGTCGCGGAAGGTGGAGGTCCGGGTGATTTCGCCATCCGCGACGCGCGCCGCGTCCGCCGGGTCGATCGGGGGGGCACCCGGGTCGGCGGGCAGCGCGCCGGTATTGGTGTCGCCAAAGGGGGCCGCGGGCGACACCCCCGTCCGTTCGGACAGCCGTTCGCGCGCCTGCAGCGTCGCGGGGCCGGGCGGCAGCGCGACGGCGGGCGACGGGGCCGCGTCGGCGGGGGCGGGCGTCGCCGCGCCCTGTGCATCCCCGCCGCCCGTCGCAACAGGCGCGGCGTCCGGCGCCGCGGCCACGGGCGCGTCATGGGAAGGAACCTGCGCAAAGGAAGGCGCACTTGCGATCGGCAGTCCCAGCAGCACGATGAGGGAGGCCGTGGCGCCACATTGAGCGCCCCGTCGGACGGGTTTCAGCACGAGGCTCTTCTTCTCCAGTTTCTCTTCTTTGACTTGGGGGGCCGTGGACGGCGCTTCCTGCGGGGCCTGCCAGCGGAACGGCCTTTCGCCCCGGCGGAACAGGCCACCGATGCTGCGCAGGACCATCAGGAAACTGCGCAGGGGACGGTCGGGCTGGAAATCGTCCCAGTTGCTCCACGCATCGTTGCGGCCGAACATGAACTCGACGATCTGGCGTTCGACTTCCAGGTTGTCGACGCACCACTGCAGGTGAAGCTGGTCGGCCTTGGCAAACAGGATGACGGCCGGGATGCGCACGTCGATGCCATCCTTTTCATCATGGAACAGCATGGTGACGCGCGAATGCGGCGCCAGCGCGTGTTCCACCGACACATGCGCCGCGATGCCGCCAAGCGAGATGTCGCTTGTATGGGCGTGGTAATGCTTCCCGTCCTCGTCCACCAGGGTGATCGGCAGGCGGGCGCGCACGCGCGGCTTGTGGCGGATCTGGCGCGTCTCGCGCCCCACGGCGATGGAGGCGAGGACG
Source organism: Novacetimonas pomaceti (assembly GCF_003207955.1). Lineage (NCBI taxonomy): Bacteria > Pseudomonadati > Pseudomonadota > Alphaproteobacteria > Acetobacterales > Acetobacteraceae > Novacetimonas > Novacetimonas pomaceti. The sequence goes on along the minus strand of NZ_NOXG01000007.1, from coordinate 46,891 downwards.
ATGATCAGGCTGATGGCCACCCACAGCGTGTTGAGGATGAAGGACTGCAGCGCCAGCTGGTCATGGAATTCCCAGAAGATGCCGCCGATCCCGCGCAGCAGCGCCAGCCCCAGCACCCCGGCAAGGAAAACGTTGGGATAGACCGCGTTCAGGTCGAAATACCCGCTCTGCAGCAGGCCGCCCTTGTCCGTCACGTTGAATTCCCCCTTGTGGGGGTTCAGCAGCGTCATGATCGTCACGCGCACGAGGAACAGCGCCAGCGTGGTTTCGTAAATCTCGCTCCAGAAGGAATAGCGCCAGCGTCCCTCGATCCGCGAAAGCGTCGCGATGGAGTGGTAGATGTGCGGCAGCGCATAGACCATGATCGCAAGCGGGGAGGCGGCGATGATGTTCTGCCCCAGGAACAGGTACGCCAGCGGCGAGGCGAGGAAGACCAGCCGCGGGATCGCAAACAGGAAGTGCGACATCGCCGACAGGTAACACAGGCGCTGTTCCCACCGCAGACCGGGGCCCAGCAGCGGGTTGTCCACGCGCATGATCTGCAGCATTCCGCGCGCCCAGCGCACGCGCTGCCCGATATGCAGCATCAGGCGCTCGGTCGACAGGCCGGCCGCCAGTGGTTCGCGCAGATAGGCCGTCCGCCATCCCTCGCGCTGCATCTTGAGCGCGGTATGCGCGTCCTCGGTCACGGTTTCGGTGGCGAACCCGCCGATGCTCAGCACCGCCGAGCGGCGGATCGCGGCGCACGACCCGCAGAAGAAGGTCGCGTCCCAGAAATCGTTGCCGTCCTGCACCAGCCCGTAAAACATGTTGCCCTCCGGCGGGACATGCTGGCCGGAGGCGAGGTTACGCTGGAACGGGTCGGGGGAATAGAAATGGTGCGGCGTCTGCAGCAGCGCCAGCTTGGGATCGGCCATCATCCAGCCGATCGTCTTTTTAAGGAATCCGCGCGTGGGAATGTGGTCGCAGTCGAAGATGACCACGAATTCCCCCTCGGTCACGCGCAGGGCGTGGTTGAGGTTGCCGGCCTTGGCATGGTTGTTCTGCGAGCGGATGATGTAGCCCGCGCCAGCCTCCATCGCGAATTCGCAGAAGCTTTTGCGGCGCCCGTCGTCAAGGATGTAGACGTTGAGCTTATCCTCCGGCCAGTCGAGGGCCAGCGCCCCCAGCACGGTCGAACGCACCAGCGACAGTTCCTCGTTATACGAGGGGACATAGACGTCGACCACGGGCCAGTCGGCGGTGTCCTGCGGCAGCTTCAGCGGCTTGCGCCCCAGCGGCCAGGCCATCTGGAAATAGCTGAGGCACAGCGTCATCAGCGCGTAAAGTTCCGCCAGCACCAGCAGCAGCGACAGCGCGGCCTGCAGCGGCGAATGCAGCTGCAGCGTGGAACTCAGCCGCCAGAACATGTAGCGCAGCGACACCATCAGCGACAGCATCATCAAAAAACAGGTGATGCCGCGTCCCTTGCGGCGGTTCAGTACAAGGAACAGCCCGACGGTGCCCACCGACACGATCGCCTGATGTCCGGGCGACATCGTGACGCCACCGACCATCATCAGCAGGAAGATCCCGCCCGCCATCAGCAGCGCCGTACCCCCGACAATCGCCAGCGACGAATGGGCCAGTGACTCAAGGTGCAGGCGTTTCAGGATCGCCTTGTACATCGTTGCGAAATTCCAATAATCCAAAACAGACGGACGCTCCCGGCCCATCATGGGGCTGGCTGCCGGCTTCCATGGCCGGGAACACCCCACATGGCGCCGGCGGCGCTTCCCGGATCAGCCAATAGACATCACGCTGGAATCAGGGACGATTCCATCACCAGAAATCTCAATTACAACAGGACGTCGAAACAGGTTGGGGACGTTCACGATCCATAATAAACGGTTGTGAACATCGTTAATATTGCACGCAAAATCATCTACCGATCGTCTCGAAACGTGTCAAGCACCAGCCCCCCAAAAAAGGCACCTTGGCCATAGTGTGAACACAATTCGTCATCATTCTGAAAGGTATCCCTGCGATGATCGCACCGCGCCGTGCCGGAGAGGCCGATGGTCGCGCATGGTGTGAGGAATATATTCCTCAATCCCCTCATGGACTTTGGGGTGATGACCATGCTTAAAGGATGAATAATTATGTTTCAGGACTTATCTCTCCCCGGCGCGGGCCAGGCTTCTCATGTTTTGTGATGACAGGATGTGCATTCATGGCCCCGCCTGCCACAATTCCGCCACGATATCCATCAGGAAAAGCATCTTGCATGCCACAGATCAAACTTAACCATTTTTTACGGGAGTAAGGCGTAGGAACCATGAGGTTCCCGACAGGCGACGGCCGCCCATATGCTGACATGGAAAATCAGGACAAGACGCAGGCAAACATCCGTCCCCGCAGGCGTTAAGAGGATACCCGGACGCGAGGTCACGCAAAGTTACCGACATGCAAAAATCCGCCGCCAGAGATGTGATATCTGAAAAAAGCCCGGCTTCGTCATGGCCGCGCCCGATGGCGCGCGCCTATCACAAGGGGAACGTGGCGGAAGATCTGCGGCTGACGACGCTGCGCATCCTGCAGACGGAACGGCTGGAGGACCTGTCGGTGCGCCGCCTGACGCGCGAGGTACGGGTCGCGCCGGCCAATTTCTACAATCATTACGATTCCCTGAACACGCTGCTGCTGGAAATCGCGGCGGACTGTCTGGAGGATTTCGCCACCACGATCGGCCATATCGCCCGCCGCAGCCCCAGCCGGCATGACGCCCTGAAGCGCACGGTGACGCATTACGTCGAATTCGCCTGCCGCCATACGCAGCTCTATCGCGTCACGTTCGGCTACCTGGCCGATTCGGCGCAGCACCTCCGTTACGACGCGGCGATGCGGCGCACCTTCGAGCGCCTGCGCGCGCTGGTGGCGGGGGATGAATTCCCCCACGTCGAATCGGACGAGCCGGAGCTGCCCGCCCGGGACACGGCCCATATCGGGCACTGCATTTTCGCCATGGCCCACGGCCTTGCGGGGATGATCGCCCACGGCCATGTCGACGTGCCGCACGAAACCGACACGAAAATCCAGGATTTCGTCGAACGGATCATCGACCTGTTCACCCATGCCCCCCTGGGCCGCCACCAGGCCACGGCCTGCGCGTTCGGCCACTGAGGGCCACGGGCCAGAGGATACCCCCGCAGCCGGTCCGCGCGGCCGTCGCCGCTGCCATTGCCACTGCCATCGCCACAGGCCGCGCGGCCTGATAATCGCGCGGATGTAACAGCACGTTACCGGGCGGAGGCTGGAAAAACGGCCTTTTTCTTAAAATCCGTTTTATCCGTTCAGGTATGTTCCGAAATCCCTTAAATAAAAATACATATTTTATTGACACATTACAGGCACGATGCTGATATCCAGAGGTCTGTCCGTGGTCGAATTTTTCCTTTTCCTGCCGCCAGTGGAGCGACAGGGCGGCCGGGACGGTTGCGATGTCCGGCATGGCGCGCCCCGCGGGTCCGCGCCATCCCACGACAGCAGGAACAGAAGACGCGCCACCGCCATGAAAGGCATGTTCCCCCTTTCCCTAGGCAGAAGAAGACAGCATCGTGACGCCTCCCCTTTCCCATCACCACTCCCCGGCGGATCACACCGGCCTGCCGTTGCTTTCCCCCATGCCTGACCGCCTGTGCCACGACATCGTGAATTTCTGCACCAAGCACCATGCCACCTGCCGGGAGGCACGCTTTGCCCCGCGCAGCCTCATCATCGAGGAAAGTGCCACCGCCCATTACACCTTCCTCGTGCGGCGCGGCACGGTGAAGCTGTCGAAATCCATGCCCAACGGGCGCAGCCAGATCGTCGGCTTTGTCGGCGCGGGGCACATCCTGGGCACCAGTTCGCAGGAACTTTACATGTTCCGGGCGGAGGCGATTACCGATGTCACGGTCAACCGGCTGAGCCGCGCGATGTTCGAGGACATACTGGTCAACGCGCCCGACATCCTGTCGCGCCTGCTGGAGGAAACGACGGCGCAGCTGGTGACGATCCAGGAACGCCTGCTGGCGCTGGGGCGCAAGACCGCGCGGGAGAAGCTGGCCTCCTTCCTGCTGCGCGAGGCCACGCGCAACAACGGCCCCAACATCCACCTGCCGTTCTCGCTCCAGATGTCGCGCGCCGACATCGCCGACTATCTGGGCCTGTCCACCGAGACGGTGTCGCGGCTGATGAGCATTTTCCATCAGGAAAAGATGATCCACCGCTCCCGCCAGGAAGTGCGGCTTCTCGCGCCCTCGCGCCTTGCCTCCATGGCCTGCACGATCCTGTAGCCAGCGCGGCCGCCGCGCGCCTGCCGGGCCGTCCACGAACACAGGTGGAACACCGCCGGGGAACAAAGCGGGAAATACGGCGCGACACCCGCCGCGATCCCCATGACCGACAAACTATGCACAAAGTTATCCACAGACCTCTCCCGGAATCTGTGGGAAACGGATGGGCGGCGGCTGGAAACGCGACTCTGAAAAATGGCGGAAAACAGCCATGGAATCGTATCGCCTACGAAAAAGCGAACGGTTATATGGCCTGACAGGTCAATAGACGAGTCCCCATTGTCAAAAAGAATCCACACCCATGGCGCGATGGCTGGCGGCGTGGCAACGACTCGTGATGGCAGCTATGTCCACCCCCTTTCGCGCGGGGTGAAAAACACGTGGCGCGCCACCCGTTTTCCCATCCCCTGCATCATCCCCCCGTCCCTGCCGCATGGTCCCGATGGCAGGGCCGGGGCACGCGCACGCCGCCCTTCATGCACGTCACCCCTCATGCACATCACCCCTGCCGCGACGGTGCTGGCGAGGGAACGGGGGAATCGGGCATCCTGTTCCCGACGCGCGGGATGCGCATGACAGAAGGAAACACATGATGAACCACGATGTCAGTCACAGCTTTGGCGACACCCGCCTGCGCGCCACGGTGAACGTGCATGGGGCGGAACTGTGCGCCCTGCGTGACGAGGTGGCGGGATGCGACCTGCTGTGGGATGCCGGGCCGGCCTGGAAACGCCATTCGCCGGTGCTGTTCCCCATCGTGGGGCGGCTGGACAATGACACGGCGATGTTCGATGGCCGTCCCTATCGCATCACGCAGCATGGCTTTGCCCGCGACATGGATTTCCGCTGGATCGAACGCAATGCCGACAGCTGCGTGCTGGAACTGTCGGACAATGACCGCACGCGCGCCCTCTTCCCGTCCGCCTTCAGGCTGAAGATCGGCTACCGCATCGCCAATGGCGGGCTGACGGTGACGTACCGCGTCATCAATCCCGACCCGACGCGCACGCTGTCGGCGTCGCTGGGGGCGCATCCCGCCTTTGTCTGGCCGCTGCGTCCCGGTGTGGCAAAGACCGACCATGTCATCGAATTCGACCATCCCGAACCCGAAAAGGTCCGCCGGATCAGCGGGGGCCTGCTGTCGCCCGACCTGTTCCCCACCCCGATCCGGGGCCGTGAGTTGCCCCTGTCGGAGGACCTGTTCACGGCGGACGCGCTGATCCTGGACCATCCCGCCAGCCATGGCCTGACCTATCGCATTCCCGGCGGCCCCGGCCTGCGCGTGACGTGGAAGGGATTCCGCCAGCTGGGCCTGTGGATGAAGCCGGGGGCGGATTTCCTGTGCATCGAACCGTGGTACGGCATGACCAGCCCGCAGGATTTCAGCGGCGAATTCGCGAAAAAGCCCGGCCTGTTCCACCTGCCGCCCGGACAGGAATGGCACGCGGAATGGTCTGTCGCCCCGGTCTGAAAATCGCTCTGAAAACCGGTCTGAAAAAGGGTCCGGCGACAGCCCTGCAAAAACATCATGGGACGGGGCTGATCGCTGCGAAAATATCATATTGCGCGGGGCTGAATCAGGCGTAGCGTCCGCCGGAGGAGCAGCTTGCGGCAATCGTGCCCGCCAAGGCTCATGGAAATCACTCAGATGGGTACTTTTCACCTTGTCCCCGCCACCGGCCTCCCCCCCGGCACGCAGCAGACCCGCCATGCGGGCGACAGCATCGCCACATGGTTCGCCGCCGCCTTCAAACGCCGCGGCATGATGGAAATCGCGACGCTCAACAGCGTCGCGGTCCCGGACTCCGCCCGCACGGAGATCGAGGCGACCGGACGCGCCTGAACGCCGCGTCCGGCGTCCCCGACGGGCACGCCGGCGCGATATGGCGCATCGGATAATGCTTTTCCCTGTCCATGATGCCATAATGGTGGCGGCGCAGCGATGCGCCGCCACATCTGTTTTTGCAATCTGCATCGGGGGAGGAGAAAACCGGCGTGACCGATCGACACAGGCACGGGCGCACCTGATGGGACAGCCCTTTCGCCACCGCCCCGCCGCGGGCGCGCTGACGCTGTTCATGGGAAGCGTCCTGATCACGGGCGCATCCATGCTCTGCCCCCCCCACGCCCGCGCGGCGAGCGAGATCCCCGGACTTGGCGAATATGCGCAGTTCGGGATGTCCGTGACCGGCAACGGGACGTTCGGGCGCTGCACGGTGCGCGTCAGCTTCGACGCCGGGCGCTTCGCCAGCAGCGCCAGGGTGCTGGACAGCATGGGCATCCTGGATAACGTCGATGCCACCCTGCTGCGGCGGCGGACGAATTACTACATGCGCGTCACGGCCGAGGAGCTTGCCCCCATCGTGGTTGACCATGCCTTTCAGCGTTTTGGCCATTCCGACCTCTGCCACTTCGAATTCGCCTCGCAGGACAGCTTCATGTACGGCGGGGGTCAGAAGACGATCTTCATGAAATTCGTCATCACCGGCCGCACCGCGACGCAGGTGGACTGGTACAAGGCCAGTTTCGACGAACTGCACGAGGTAGCGAGCGGATTCTGGGAAGATGCGGAGTTCACCGGCCCGGCCCCGACCGACCCCGCCCAGGGCGAGGAGACGCCCTATGGCCATCGCGGGCTTGCCGGGTCGGATCCGCTGCTGGGGATGCGGCCATGATCCCGTCCGGATTTTCCCCCGCCTTTGACGCCGAATTCCATGACCTGCTGCGCTGGCGGCGCGACGTGCGGCATTTCCGGCGCGACCGCGTCCCCGCCCCCGTCCTTGACGGGCTGCTGGCGACGGCCTGCCTTGCCCCGTCGGTGGGGCTGAGCGAGCCATGGCGTTTCGTCCGGGTAGACGACCCGGCGCGGCGGCGCGCGGTGCGTGACGATTTCGCGCACTGCAACGCCCGCGCCCTGGCCGCGCGCGCGGGGTCGGACGCCAGCGATTACGCGCGGCTGAAGCTGGCGGGACTGGACGATGCGCCGCACCATGTCGCGGTGTTTTCGGACAACGACCCGGCGCAGGGACGCGGGCTGGGACGCGGCACCATGCCGCAGACCACCACATGGTCCACCGTCATGGCCATCCACACCTTCTGGCTGGCGGCGACGGTGGCGGGCGTGGGCGTGGGGTGGGTTTCCATCATCGACCCCGCGCGCGTCAGCGCCATGCTTGACGTCGATCCGGGCTGGGAACTGGTGGCCTACCTGTGCGTGGGATATCCGCAGGACCCGTCCGATACGCCGGAACTGCAACGGCGCGGGTGGGAACGCCGCGCCCCCGAACGCCAGCACTGGATCGAACGCTGAACGCGCCGCGCACATGCCGCGCCCGACGTCGCGCCCCCTGTTCCACCGGCATGGTGTCCATCGGCGCCATCGCGGCCCTTGCCACGGTGCTGTCGGCCTGCGCCACCGCCGCGCGGGCGCAGGCGTGGGGGAATCCCGGATGGCCTGGCGCGGTTTCCTCCCCCATGGCGGGCATCATGCACCAGCAGTCGCAATCGGGCGCGGGCGCGTGGGGGGACACCCTGTCGCACATGCGCGCGCAACGTGACGGCGCGCGCGCGTCATGGGCCGCCGGGGCCGCCGCCGACCGCGCGGCCCGCGCCGACATGAACCGCCCCGCGCCCGAGCTGGAGGACCCGCACGCCACCGGCGCGGAAAGGCGCACGGAAGAGGGCGGCCCGGTGCAGCGGGGCGAGGACCCCTATGCCCGCGACTGGTCGCATTTCGAGCGGGAGGAGGCGCGCGTGCGCCAGCAGATGCAGGCGGGGCGTTCCGCGCCATGAGTGGGGGGTTTGGGAATAACCTGCTGATATGAATAAAAGTTTTTGGGTGTCGCCTTTTTCAAAAAGGTGACGTCTTTCGAAGCTTTTTGCAAAAAGCTTCACCAAAAACTTCTTTACAATATAGCGGATGTTTCATGGGCGACCGTGAAGCAATGCAGGTGGGCGCGACGCCATCGCATATCGATCACAGGTATGATACGCTGAAATGCTCGCGCCCGGCCCCCCGCCGGTCCTGCCCCAGCCTGGAGAGTTCCCGCGTGTCGGCTGCCGTTCCGTCCTGCCACCCGCCTTCATTCTCATCATCATGCCTGCCGGATGTCGCGGCGGTCTATGACAGGCGTCCCGCGCTTGCGGCGTTGCGGCGCAGCGGGGCCATCGCGGACGCGCACGCCATCACCGCCGAATTCTGGGCCACCGATTACATGATCGGGTTCATGGGCCGCAACGACCCCTTCATGGAACGCGACCCGCATGGCCGCACGACACATGATGGACCGTCCCGCAGCCGGCTGGGCGCGATCGAGCGGTACAAATACATCCGCGCCGCCATCGGTGGCCGGTGCGAGAAACTGCTGATCCTGCTGATGGTGGAGGGACGTTCCATGCCCGCCATCGCCAGCCATTTCGGCACGGAACAGACACATGTCGCCGGCGCGCTGGCGCTGCTGCTGGACATGCTGATGGACCATTACGATGAAATGCCCGGCCCCCTGTGGAAGGGATAGGACACAACGCCATGGCCACGACCATTACCGGAAGCTGCCTGTGTGGCGGCGTCGAATACGAAATCACCGCGCCGCCGCTGGATTTCGTGCTGTGCCACTGCAGCCGCTGCCGCAAGGCCAGCGGTTCGTCCTTTGCCGCCAACCTGATCGTCCGCCCCGGCGACCTGCACTGGCGCACCGGCGCGAAACAGGTGCAGCGATGGGACCTGCCCACGGCCCGCAGCTTCGCCACCGCGACATGCGCCACCTGCCACACGCCACTGCCACACCGCACGCGCGACGGAACGCGCATGATCGTACCGGCCGGTACTCTGGACACCGACCCGGGCCTGACGCCACGCCACCAGATCTTCACCACGTCAAAGGCACGCTGGTGCATCGACGTGGAGGACATCCCCGCGACGTCATGACGCGCCGTCAGCCGGCTGCGGGGATCGTGGCGTTCGCAGGCGGGGCAGCTTTGGCGGGGGTGAGCGGAATGTCCGGTTTGGTGCGAGGCTGGTCTAAAAGAGAATAACTGTTTAAGTGAACGAAAGACGTAGCGTTTGGGGCTCATGTCAATTTTCATTACATGAGTAATTTACTATTATAATAAATGAGAGTGTCATATGCCAAAATTCTCCTTATTTAATTTCGACAATCGAACACGCCGTCCATTAGAATTCGAAGATTTTATAGGGCTGGTAAAAGGAGGTCGCATATCTAGCGCGGCCGCGCGTAGAAAGGGTAGTAAAGGAGAAGATTTTATAGAATTCGGAATAAGCGAAATGTTTAATTTGAGAATTTCGACGTATAATAAGTCTCTTCAAGTAATGTTAATTCCTTTGTCAGCGCAGGAATTTCCTCCTGTTCAAATGAAAATTATAGAAGATGGAGAGAACGTCACTGCTGAGCTACTAGAACGTAGACTTCATAGTGTCCGACAAATATACGCTATTGCGTTATTGATCGAAAATGGGAAAGAGAACGAACTCTCCTCTTTCTTGGAAAAGAATAAATCCGGAGATATCGAACGAGAGTTAATACCAGAAAATGATAAGCTCTTAGTTAAAGAGGCTATCCCAGGCTCTCTATGGATCTCATTTATCGCCAAGTCAAAAGCCACGTATAAAGCTCTTTTATATGTTTGTGCTGTTCCGTATGCCCGAGGAAGAGATGCGCTCCTTGGCCGCCTAGAAGCAGGCACAGAATTGGCGCGCCTTGAAGTGGAAGCCAAAAGACAAGATCAAATTTTGAAAAACGCTCATAGCATGGTGGATCTAGCTCAAAAAATTAGTAAAATCAAAGATCCAGAGGCAAAAAGCTTAATTCTTTCTAGACTTGAATCTGACATGAAGTCACTTGTCGCTACTGACGGAAAGCATAATAATACACACCTTCTTGATAATGAAAAAACTATTCCAATACTAACAAACAAGCGTGATCCTAACAATTCAGTAAAAATCTTGCCCAATAATATCGATAATGGGAACGTGTGAAATTTACCTGTTTCTATCATGTAAATTACATCTACACACGAACAGTCCGCTTTCTGACCAAATGCGAAAGAGAGTGGTGTCCGGGATGAGGGCGCAAGCAGACATCCCTGCCAATGGTATATGATCCCCTATCCCCTTATCCCATGACAGGACCTTTTTTCATGACCATGTCCCCCATGGACGCGCGCCCGCCGGGCCATGTCGCCATTGTCGGCAGCATCAATGTCGATTTCGTCTGTCGCGTCGCGCATTTCCCCCACCCGGGGGAGACGATGCATGTCCGCGACACGACGACCGGGCCGGGTGGCAAGGGCGCGAATCAGGCCATTGCCGTGGCGCGTCTGGGCATGCCGGTCGAACTGGCGGGACAGATGGGCGATGACCCGCTGGCGCAGGTGGCGCGCGACGCCCTGTCGGATGCAGGGGTCGGCACCCGTTTCGTGCGGGTGCAGCAGGGGGGCGGGACGGGACGCGCCTTCATCACCGTCAACGACGCGGGCGAAAACCAGATCCTTGTCCATGGCGGCGCCAACATGGCCCTGCATCCCGATGACGTGCCCGGCCTTGCCCGCGTGCTGGATGGCGCGCGGGTGCTGATGGTGCAGATGGAAATCCCGGCTGACATCGTGGTGCGCATCTGCGATCAGGCGCGGGCACATGACATCATCATCATTGTCGATCCCGCCCCCGTCCCGCCCGATGGCATCCCCGACGCGCTGTTCACGCTCACCACCGTCATGACCCCGAACGAGACGGAGACGCAGGCCATGACCGGCGTGCTGCCCACCGATGCCGGCAGCGCCCGCGCGGCGGCGGATATCCTGCACGGCCGGGGCGTGGAATGCGCGATCATCAAGATGGGCGCGCGCGGCGTGTTCCATTCCACCCGCGACGGCGCATCGGGGTTCGTCCCACCCTTTGCGGTCACGGCCATCGACAGCGTCGCGGCGGGCGACTGTTTCGGGGCGGGGCTGGCGCGGATGCTGGCGGCGGGCGCGCCGATGGACCGGGCCGTGCGGTACGCGGCGGCCTGCGGCGCGCTGGCGACGACACGCCCGGGTGCCGCGGACGCCGCCCCCTCGGCGGATGAGGTGGAGGCACTGCTGGCGCGGGGATAGGCAGGCACGCGCGCCATGCGGCCCCACGGGTTGAGCCATGGGCCGAAGTCGCGGGCGGGTCGCACGCCAAAGTGAATTCCCCCTCCCCCCCACCGCCGATAGGCTTGGCGGGATGAAGCACGCACCCGCCGCATCCTGATGCAACGGACCGGACGCCCGATCCTCGCGCGTGGCGGTTACGTCGCCAGCCACGCCTGCCCGGCACGGGCGGCGGATGTGGGCAGGGCAGGCGTCCACTCCCCTTTCCCACGCAGGAACCGCCGGGATGCGCGGCATGCCGCATCGGTGGGCGGCGCGACGGCTGGCGACGTTTCCATTGCCCCGGCCGGACTGTCGCCATGATGGCGGCATGGCGGGAAACCGCCATGGACGTGCCTTAACGATGTCCCGCCCGGCCACGCGCGGGCGGGATCGCAACCACCACACCCCGACCACCAGAGGAACAAGCCCCATGATGATGGACTGGAACACCTATCGCACGCAGCTGGAACAGGGATTCGGCAAGGTCGCGACCCTGTCGCCCGGCACGGTGGAAGGCGTCGTCACCGCCAGCGAGGCCGGGGCGAAGACCGGGCACCTGGATGCGAAAACGCGTGAGCTGATCGCCCTTGCGGTCGCGGCGACGACGCGTTGCGATGGCTGCATCACCGTCCATTCGGCCGAGGCGGTCAAGGCCGGCGCCACGCGCGAGGAAATTGCCGAGGCCCTGGGCGTGGCCGTGGCGATGAACGCGGGCGCGGCCCTTGTCTATTCCGCGCGCATCCTTGACGCGGTGGACGCGCTGAAGGGCTGATGCCGCCGTCCTGAAAACCGTTTCAGGACAATCTGTCGATGAAAGTTTCCGGATGCCGCCCTTTTTTCAGGAAGGCGGCATCCTTTTCAGGAAACCGTTTGAAAACAACAAAAGTTTTTGGGTGTCGCCTTTTTTCAAAAAGGTGACGTCTTTCAAAGCTTTTTGCAAAAAGCTTTACCAAAAACTTCTTTACGACCACACGACGAACCGGCCGGTCCCGTCCTGCTATCACGATCGTGCGGGCATAAACATGGCGGCGGGCGCAGATGGCCGGTTGCCTGCGGGCGGGCGCGGGCATATCCCTGTACGCCATGACCACACGCCTCCGCCATCCCCGACTGGTTGCCCTGTGGGCCAGCGTGGCCCTGCTGTCATGGGGCAGCGCCTATCCCATCGTGCGCATCGTCATGCACGATATCGCGCCGGTTCCCCTGGCCGCCGTGCGTTACGCCATCGCCGCGCTGCTGTCGGTGGTGTGGCTGCTGGCAAAGCGCGCGCCGCTGCCGCGCATGGCCGACATCCCGCGCCTTGTCGCGTGCGGGGGCATCGGCATCAGCCTGTACAACGCGCTGTTCAATACCGGCGAGCTCAGCGTTTCCGCCGGGGCGGCCAGCCTGCTCATCAGTTCCGCGCCCCTGATGGCCGCCGCCATCGCCGTGGCGGTGATGGGCGAACGGCTGACGCCGTGGGGATGGGCAGGCTCGCTCATCAGCTTCGCGGGCGTCATCACCATCGCGGGGGGCGAACCGGGGGGACTGTCCTTCGGGTCCGGCACGACGCTTGTCCTTGGCGCGGCACTGGCAAGCGCGCTTTACACCACGATGCAGAAACGCCTGATCCAGACATATGGCGCGATGAACACGACGGCGTACGTGCTGATCGTCGGCGCGATTGTCCTGCTGCCGTGGCTGCCCCGGGCGCTGGCGACCGTGCCGCACATGCCGGTGATGGGAAAGCTCGGGATCCTGCAGCTTGGCGTCCTGCCGGCCTTTGTCGGGTACGCGGCATGGACATGGGTCGTGGGCGAAATGGGCGTCGCGCGGGCGTCGGGGCTGCTGTACCTGCTGCCGCCTGTTACGCTGGTGGAATCGTTCGTGCTGGTGCACGAGGTCCCGGAACCGCGCACCCTGCTGGGGGGCGGCGTGGTGATGGCGGGCGTGTTCCTTGCCAACACGCTGGGCCGCGCGCCGGTGCGACGGCTGCCGCCCGGGGGCGAATGACGCGCCCCGCCCGCAACCGACGGGCCGCGATGCGATGCGCGGTCGATGACAGGTCATTCCGGATTGGAATGACTACAGTTCCGAATATCGTTTTGCGCCGCATCCGATCGAAAATACCCTCCCCCCGCCGCGGCCATGAAACCGGCGGGGCCACAGGAAAACCGGCCCCCGGGCTCATGGCCTGAACATCACGGGCCACAGGGGGAATGTGCATGCAGAACGACCCGCGCAGTCACGGTCTTTGGGAACTGACCGCGCCACCCGCGCCACCGACGACGCTTCTGTACGGACATGTGGATACCGATGTCGCCATCATCGGCGCGGGCTATACCGGGCTGTCGGCGGCGCTGCACCTTGCGCAGGAATCGCGCGACGTCGTGGTGCTGGAGGCTGAGGAAATCGGCTTTGGCGGGTCGGGTCGCAATGTCGGGCTGGTGAATGCGGGGCTGTGGGTCATGCCGCAGGACCTGATGGCGACGATGGGGGCGACGATGGGCCGGCGCGTGCTGGACCTGCTGGGCAACGGGCCGCGTATGGTGTTCGACCTGGTGGAAAAACACGCCATCGCGTGCGAGGCCACGCCAACCGGCACCCTGCACTGCGCCGTGGGGAAAGGCGGGCTGGAAAACCTGCGCGAACGCGAACGCCAGTGGCAGGCGCTTGGCGCGCCGGTGCGCCTGATGGACGCGACCGAGGCCGCGCGCCATATCGGCAGCACCGCCTATTCCGGCGCGCTTCTGGATGAACGCGCGGGCACGATACAGCCGCTGGCCTATGCCCGGGGGCTGGCGCGCGCCGCGATCGGGGCGGGGGCGCGCATCCACACCCATACCCGCGTCACCGGGGCGCAGCAGGCGGGCGGATGGTGGCACCTGCGCACCAGCGGCGGCGGGTCGGTGCGCGCGCGCTGGATCATCGTGGCGACCAATGCCTATACCACCAACATGTGGCCCGAACTGCGCACGGAACTGGTCCACCTTCCGTATTTCAACCTTGCCACGCGTCCCCTGCCCCCCCGGCTGCTGGAGACGATCCTGCCCCAGCGGCAGGGCGCATGGGACACGCGCGAAATCCTGACCTCGTTCCGGCTGGACCAGGCGGGCCGCATGGTCCTTGGCAGCGTCGGCGCCCTTGACCGCGCGGGGCGGGCCATCCACCATGCATGGGGACGCCGGGCGCTGGGCCGGATTTTCCCGCAGCTGAAGCACGAACCCTTTGAAACCGAATGGTACGGCAGCATCGGCATGACCACCGACGCGGTGCCGCGTTTCCATCAGCTGGCGCCCAACGTGGTGTCCATCAGCGGCTATAACGGGCGGGGGATTTCACCGGGGACGGCCTTTGGCATGGTGCTGGCGCAACTGATATGCGGCAAGATGACCATGGCCCAGATGCCCCTGCCCCGCAGCACGGCGCAGCCGGCCCGCGCCCGCGCCGCGCGCGAGGCCTTTTATACCGTGGGCTCGGCCGTTGCCCACGCCGGGACGGGATGGCTGTAGCCGCCGCGCATCCCGCACAGGACTGAAGAAACAGGAAGACATATGACCATCGTATCCGACGTACATGCCCTTTTGCAGAAGCTCGGCGTCCCGCGTGAGGCCTATACCGGCGGCGACCTGATCGTGCGCACCCCCATCACGGGGGAGGAGATCGCGCGCGTTCCCACCGTGTCCGCCAGGGAAGTGGAGGGCGTGATCGCCCGCGCCGCCGACGCCTTTGTCGCATGGCGCAGGGTACCCGCCCCCCGGCGTGGCGAACTGGTGCGCATCCTGGGCAACGTCCTGCGTGAGAACAAGGAGGCGCTGGGCCGTCTCGTCTCGTTCGAGGCGGGCAAGGTCCTGTCGGAAGGACAGGGCGAAGTCCAGGAAATGATCGACATCTGCGACTTTGCCGTCGGCCTGTCGCGCCAGCTTTACGGCCTGACGATCCAGTCCGAACGCCCCGACCACCGCCTGATCGAACAGTGGCACCCCGCGGGCGTGGTCGGCATCATCTCCGCCTTCAACTTCCCCGTCGCCGTGTGGTCGTGGAACGCGGCGCTGGCGCTGGTGTGTGGCGATCCGTGCATCTGGAAGCCGTCGGAAAAGACCCCGCTGACCGCGCTTGCCACCCACGCCCTGTTTGACGAGGCCCTGCGCCGCTTTGGCGCGGACGCGCCGGCCGGGCTGTCGGCGCTGGTCATCGGTGACGGCGCGATCGGGCAGATGCTGGTCGATGACGGGCGCCTGCCGGTCATTTCCGCCACCGGATCGACCCGCATGGGCCGTATCGTGGGCGAACGCGTGGCGCGCCGCTTTGGCCGCTCCATCCTTGAACTCGGCGGCAACAATGCCTCCATCGTCACGCCGTCGGCCGACCTTGACCTGACGCTGCGCGCGGTGGCGTTCGGCGCGATGGGCACGGCGGGACAGCGCTGCACCACGCTGCGCCGCCTGATCGTGCATGAAAGCGTGTATGACGCCCTGATCGGGAAGCTGAAGCAGGTGTACGCGAACATTTCCGTCGGCTGCCCCGTCACCGGCGACGCGCTGGTCGGTCCGCTGATCGATCAGGCCGCGTTCACCGCGATGCAGGACAGCCTGAAAGCCGCGAAAGCCGCCGGCGGCACCGTCCATGGCGGCGAACGCGTGGACGTCAACGGCCCGGGGTCGTTCTATGTCCGTCCCGCGCTGGTGGAAATGCCCGCGCAGGTCGGCCCGGTGGTGGAGGAAACCTTTGCCCCGATCCTGTATGTGCTGAAATACAGCGACCTTGACCAGGCCATCGCGCTGCAGAACGACGTGCCGCAGGGCCTGTCCTCCTCCATCTTCGGCACCAACCTGCTGGAGGTGGAGCAGTTCCTGTCCGCCGCCGGGTCCGACTGCGGCATCGCCAACGTCAATATCGGCCCGTCCGGCGCGGAAATCGGCGGGGCGTTCGGCGGGGAGAAGGAGACCGGCGGCGGCCGCGAATCCGGGTCCGACGCATGGCGCGGCTATATGCGTCGCCAGACGAACACCATCAATTACGGCCGCACCCTGCCGCTGGCGCAGGGCGTGAAGTTCGACGTGGGCTGAGGCCATACGCAGGGGCGCCGGCCCTGCACCCCGCCAGAGGTCGCGGACCTCTGGACACCATGACCTGAAGACAGCAAAAACTCCCGGGCCTGCCCTTCAGGTATCAGGGTGCAGGGAGCCACGCTCCCTGCCGGGTCCGGGCAGCGCCCGGATATCCCACGCACGCAATGACGTCACACATTCAGGGGCTTTGCCCCCGAACCCCCACCAGAGGTCACGGACCTCTGGACACCATGACCTGCCGGGGGGTTGCCGCTTCGCCGCGAAGCCAGTCGCGGAACGCCACCAGCGGGGCATAGCGTGCGCGGTTGACGGGCCAGACGAGGTAATAGGCTTCCTCCGCCATGTGCGGCGCGGGGGGCGCGACCTCCACCAGTTCGCCGCGCGACAGTTCCTCCGCGATCAGGAAGCGCGGCAGCAGCGCCAGCCCCGCGCCCGCGCGCGCCGCCTGCGTGATGGTCGCGAACTGGTCGCACAGCATGCCATGGATCTGGCGCGCATCGACATCATGGGCATGGAACCAGCGTTCCCACGCATCGGGCCGCGACACCAGATGCAGCAGCGGCGCGCGCAGCAGGTCCGCCGGGGCGCGAAAGTCGAAACGTCCCGCCATGTCGGGGCTGCACACCGGGACGACCTGTTCATGCATCAGGAATTCCATTTCCGCCCCCGGCCAGTCGGCAAGGCCGTAATGAATGGCCGCATCCAGCATTTCCGCCGCGAATTCAAACGGGACGGGACGGGTAAACAGGTTGATGGTGATGTCCGGATGCAGCCGCTGGAACGCGGGCACGCGCGGGGCCAGCCATCGCGCGCCAAAGGTCGGCAGCACCGCAAGGTTGAAGGTGCCGCCGCTGGGACTGGCGCGAAAGCCCAGCGTCGCGGTGGAGATGTGTTTCAGCGCCTCGCGGATTTCACGGGCATAGACCTCGCCCGCGATGGTCAGGCGCACGGTCTGGCGTTCGCGGATGAACAGTTCCGCGCCAAGCTGCGCCTCCAGCGCGCGGATATGGCGGCTGATGGCGCTTTGCGTCAGGTGCAGTTCGGTCGCCGCCGTGGTGAAATTCTGGTGACGGGCCGCCGCCTCGAACGAACAGAGCAGCGAAATCGAGGGGAGAAACCGTCTAGCCAGCGCCACGTCGCCACACCGTCCACGTCAGGAACACCGGCGGCGATGATATGGCATTCCCGCCCGCCCGTCACGCCGGACCATCAGGGATACATCGTGGAAGCATCGGCTGGCGCGATGGCTGGTGCCATATATTACACACTGTTGCCTGTCGCGACGATGGGATATAGGTGCGCCCCATCATGTCACTGCCCGCCCTGCCCGCGCATCACAGGACACGTTCCGGCGACCCTGACGCCGCCGGAAACTGCGCGACGGCCATCGGGGCACGCCAGAGGTGAAACCGCGCCCATGACCCGCCGCCTGCCCCCCTGCCCGCGCGGCGACGTTTCCCGCGTCGTCCGGCTGACGATGCTGGCAGCAGCCTGCGTGCTTGTGCCGCCGGGCATGTCCGCCCATGCGCAGGTCCCGCGCACGCAGGTTGCGCAGGGACGCGCGCGGCTGGGCAATTCCACCCCCCTGATTTCACAGATCGATCCCGCGACGGTGCACGATTCGACCACCGCCCCGGCGGAAGGGGACGCCGACACGCTGGATACCAGCGGCAACCTGCTGGGCGACATGGGGGGATTGCGGCCGTGGCTGTACAAACACGGCATCACCTTCGGCCTGCAGGACGTGGAGGAGCTGTGGGGCAACGCGACCGGCGGCGCGCCCAGCATCAACGACGCCGGCAGCGGGTCGGGCACCGGCCCGGCCTATGACGCGGTGACCGCCCCCACCCTGACGGTGGACCTTGAAAAGCTGTTCGGGCTGCGGGGCGGGCTGTTCAATGTCAGCGCGCTGCAGACGCGCGGCCGTTCGATCTCGCAGGATCACCTTTACGACTACAACCCCGTCAGCGGGTTCGAGGCCGACCGCTCCACCCGCCTGTTCGAACTGTGGTACCAGCAGTCCTTCCTGAACGGGAAGCTTGACGTGAAAATCGGGCAACAGGACCTCGATACCGAATTCCTCATCAGCGATTACGGGTCGCTTTACCTCAACGCCAGTTTCGGCTGGCCGATGGGGCCGTCGCTCAACCTGTATTCGGGGGGACCGTCATGGCCGCTGGCCTCCCCCGCGATCCGGCTGCGTTACCGGCCGACCGATGCCTTTACCTTCATGTTCGCCGCCGCCGACGACAACCCGCCGGGCAACCGATACAATTCCTTTGGCATCCAGGATGGCGGCAATACGGCCGACCCGACAAACCAGACCACCAATGACGGCAGCGGCACCCGCTTCAACATGGGCACCGGCGCGCTGCTGATCACCGAACTGCAATACGCGCTCAACCCGCAGCCCACCGACATGGCGCATGCCACGAAAGACCCCGGCCTGCCGGGGATCTACAAGCTTGGGGGGTATTACGACACGGGGGATTTCCCTGACTACCGCTACAATACGCAGGGGCAGTCGCTGGGACGCGCGGTACTGGCGGGGGGCGACACCACGCCACGGTGGGACCGGGGGAACTGGCTGATCTATGGCATCATCGACCAGATGCTGTGGCGGCCGTCGCTGACATCGCCGCAATCGGTGGGCGTCTTCGCGCGCGCCACCGGCAACAGCGGCGACCGCAACCTCATCAGCTTCGCCATCGACGCGGGCATCAACCTAAAGGCCCCGTTCAGGGGACGCGACAACGATACGGTGGGACTGGGCTGGGGAATCGGGCGGACCAGTTCGGGCATGCGCGATTACGACCGCGCGTCGCACTCCCTGAAACAGGGAAGCGAAAACCATCTGGAACTGACCTACCAGGCACAGGTAACGCCGTGGCTGGTGCTGCAGCCCGATTTCCAGTACGTCTGGCATCCCTCGGGCGACGTGCAGGACCCGCGTTACGCCACCCCCCGCCGGGTTGGCGACGAAGCGGTCTTCGGAATCCACACGAACGTCACCTTCTGAGGTGGCTGCCCGAAGGCTGCTGATAAAAGACATGAAAGGTTTTTGGTGAAGCTTTTTGCAAAAAGCGTCACAAGACGTCGCCTTTTTAAAAAAAGGCAACACCCAAAAACTTTTATGATTTCAGGGTATTATCAAATCACCCCGTTCAAGAAGCCCCCAATTTCACCGGGTCGGAAACAGCCGGAACCGGGAGGAAACGCCCCCCCGTTCCGGCACGTGGGGGTTCTAGTTACGCAGGCGAATGGTCAGGCGCTCCACCGAGAAGGCAAGCCGCGCGCCCGTGCTGCGGGAGGTGAACTTGATCCGCACGCCGTTATTGTTTTCCATGACCGCGCCGCCCGTGCCCGCGCCTATCGTGGCCTCCCCCTGGACGGACCAGTACGTGCCCTCCAGATCCTGCGCGCGATAGAGGTTGAAGACGGTCCCCTTCGCATGGATATGTGAAAACCCGATGGCCGCGCCGGAACCGCCGCGAATGCCGAAATTATAGGTATGTCCCTGGAATGTCAGGGTTCCCTTCCCCCATGACATGCCCGCGCCAAGGTCGGCGGCCGACAGGGTGAAGGCGACTTCGCCCGTGCGTTCGCCAAGGGCGTCGGTGGCGGGCGCGGGGGCATCGGTGGCAGGGGCGGCGGCATGGGCATGAACGGGAAAGAGGGCAGGCAGAACAGCGACGGCCGAAAGGGCGGCAACAGATGCAAGACGCAACGTAAACTCCTTCTTCACGCGGTGTCGCCCGACAGTTTCAGCTGGTGGGCCACCAGCCTGGAAACGCGCACGGGGAGTGGGTCAATCCGGTCCGGGCCATGCGGATATGCGATATCATACATGTAATCCGCGAAACGCGAAGCGGATTGTTCCGCCTGCGGTTTCATCCGTTTCGCGCGGTTTCCTCACCGTGACTGCGCCGAAAGCTGTGCCCGTGCCTCCCCATTGGGATAGGCGTCGGTATGCAGGTTGACATAGACCTGTCCCGCCATCAGGGCGTGCGCCTGTTCCGACGACAGCAGCACCGACCCGCGCAGGGGGGAGACATACGGCCCCTCCACCGGGGCCAGCACGTCGGCCTCCTGTCCCGGGGCGGCGGGGCCGTGGAAATGGATCGCCGTGACCTTGCCGCTCAGCCCCGTCCACTTGATCGTATAGGTCACGAGGTTGGTCTTGGGATTGAGCCACGCCATCACCCCGCCCGACGGCGTGGTGGTCGCGCCATGTTCGGTCGCGAACTGGCCCGATACATGCACGCTGCGGGCCTGTGCCGGGGCGATGGCGGCCACCGCGATGGCACAGCCCAGCCCCATCGCGGGCAGGATGGATGAACGCAACATCAGCGCTTTACTCCGTCATGGGCGTTGGCCGCCCTGTTATTCCACGCGCCCCGCAACGGGAACGGAACGCGGCACCCCGTTCCCGCGCGGGGATGGTGCGCCACCCATCAGATGCCGAAAATACGGCCCCGCGCAACCCGAATCATGACCCTGCCCCACGCCATGGGCCGATGACCCGATATCGTGATCAGATATCCAGCGGGCGCGGCCGTTCCAGCGCCGCCATTTCACGCGCCATCCACCCGGCATGCCGCCGGCCCGGCGCGCGCGACAGCAGCGCGCATGCCCGGCCCAGCCCGATACCCGCCACCAGCGCCACCGCCATTGCCATCGTGCCCATGTCCATCCCCGTTTATCCATTCCCGTTCCGGGCCATCATGATCGCGATCGTCAGGCGCGGCTGTGATGAAATGATGGCGGGAATGTTACTTTTGTGCAGCACGTGGCGGGGATGGCGGGCGGTTCACCATGGATGCGAATTGGCGACGTCGCGGCCCGTCTGCATCGCCATGTCAAGGACCATGTAGCAGAACATCGCCGCAAGCAGCATCACGCAGATCATCAGGACATAACGCATGCCCCCTGTGTGCCAGCATGCGCGGCGATGCGAAAGCCCCGATGCCGCGCCCCGGCGGCGGTCTGAAAAGGCGGGTCCGGTATTGTCCCCGGGATCAATGACAGTTTCCCGGGACGCTTTTTTTCGGGAAACGTCGCCAGGGACGTCGCCTTTTTGAAAAAAGGCGACACCCAAAAACTTTTATCCGTTTTCCAACTTATTGTTTTCTTGCTATTTTTCATCCCACGCCGGTACCGCCCGACGCGGCATAGACCTGTCCGGTGATGTAGCTTGCCTCCGCCGAGGCGAGGAGCACATAGACCGGGGCCAGTTCGGCGGGCTGTCCCGCGCGGCCCATCGGGGTTTCGGCCCCGAACTGGTGGATATGGTCCTGCGTCTGTCCGCCACTGACCTGCAGTGCGGTCCAGAACGGGCCGGGGGCGACGGCGTTGACGCGGATCCCCTTGTGCACCATCTGCTTCGCCAGCGATTTGACCAGCGCCACGATCGCGCCCTTGGTCGCGGAATAATCCAGCAGGATTTCCGACGGGCTGAAGGCGTTGACCGACGCCGTGGCGATGATCGCGCTGCCGGGCGGCATCAGCGGAATCGCCGCGCGGGCAAGAAAGAACAGGGCATAGATGTTGGTGCGGAACGTCTCGTCAAACTGTTCCGTGGTGATATCGACGATGGATGCCTGATGCACCTGCCGCCCCGCGTTGCTGACCAGGATGTCCAGCCCGCCCAGTTCCGCATGCGCCTTCGCCACCAGATCCTTGCAGTACTGTTCGTCGCGCAGGTCGCCCGGAATCGCCACCGCCTTGCGCCCGGCCTCGCGGATCAGGGCGATGACTTCCTTTGCGTCGGGTTCCTCCTGCGGCAGGTAGGCGATGGCGACATCCGCCCCCTCACGCGCATAGGCGATGGCCGCCGCCCGCCCGATGCCCGAATCGCCGCCGGTAATCAGCGCCTTGCGCCCGGCCAGACGGCCGGAACCGCGATAGCTTTTTTCCCCGTGGTCGGGACGCGGGTCCATCTTCCCCGCGAGGCCGGGCCACGGCTGGGACTGTCGCGGGAAAGGGGGACGGGGGTACCGGGTTTCGGGATTGACCAGCGGCGCCGCCGTGGGGGCCGTATCACCGGGGCTGTCGGCGGCCCCTGCCGCCGCAGGTGCCGCCGCTGCGGCGGTGACAAGGCCCGCCGCCATGCCCTGAAGCATGGTGCGACGCGAAGAAGGGGGGGAACTGATATCGTCGGCCATGGGACGCCGTCTCCTGTTCATGTATCGCCCCAACATAACAGCCCCCGTGCGCCGTGGTTGCCTCCTACGTCCGCGCGACGGGCGGCAGAGCGGCGATTCCGGTCATTTCCACCCGCCAGCGCGGATCGGCCAGCCGTGCCTCCACCGTCGCACGGGCGGGTTTGTTCGCCGTGTCCAGCCACGCATCCCATGCCCGGTTCATCGCCGCCATGTCGCCCATGTCGGCAAGGAAAATCTGCATGGAAATCAGGCGGCTCTTGTCCGTGCCCGCCTCCGCCAGCAGGGCATCGACCTGGCGCAGGATATCGGCGGTCTGGCCCTCGGCATCGGCGTCCGGGTCATCGGCGACCTGCCCGGCAAGGTGGACAAGGCCGTTATGCACCACCGCGCCCGTCAGGCGTGCCTCGGGCTGCAGGCGTTTGATCGACATGTGGCAACTCCTTGGTGTTCAGGGAAAGAAGTTTTTGGTGAAGCTTTTTGCAAAAAGCTTCAAAAGACGCCGCCCTTTTTGAAAAAAGGCGACACCCGAAAACTTTCATATGTTTATCAATGACTTGTTGCAAAACCCATAGCCGGGATGTCACTCCCCCCGGGGGCGCGACATTTCATACAGCGCGACGGCGGCGGCGTTGGAGACGTTGAGGCTTTCCATATCGCCCGACATCGCAAGGCCCGCGATTTCGTCGCAATGTTCGCGCGTCAGGCGGCGCAGGCCCGCGCCCTCCGCCCCCAGCACCAGGGCCACGCGCCGCTGCCGGAAGGACGCGCCGTCAAGGATGCCGCCCCCCGCGTCCAGCCCCACCGTCCACATGCCATGGGATTTCAGCGCGTCGATCGTGCGCGACAGGTTGACCACGCGCACCAGCGGCACGACCTCCAGCGCGCCGGACGCGGCCTTGGCCAGCGCGCCGGTTTCCTCCGGCGCATTGCGGTCCTGCACGACGACCGCCGCCGCGCCGAAGGCCGCCGCCGAACGCAGGATCGCCCCGATATTGCGCGGGTCCGTCACCTGATCCAGCAGCAGGACCGGGCCGGGACGTTCAACAATATCCTCCAGCGCCGGGACCTCCAGCAGGTCCGCCAGCAGCGCGACCCCCTGATGCACGGCATCGCGGCCGCAGATTGCGTCGATGCGCGCGCGATCCACCCGCTGCGGCTGGATCGGAAGGCCGCCTTCCACCCGTGCCTCCAGCGTTGCCTGCGCCTCGCCCGTCACCAGCAGCTGGCGCAGCCTGCGACGCGGATTGGACAGCGCGGCCACCACCGCGTGCGTGCCATACAGCCAGCATGTCCCGCGCGGCGCGACCTCCGCCCGGCCACCACGTTCCGCCCCCCGCTCGGGCGCGGGCCTGCGGCCACGCGGCGGGGTGGGCGGAGTGGCGGGGGCGGCGGAAGGCTGCGAATCGGATGCCCCCACGGGGCGGCCCGGGCGACGGCGGGAAGGACGCATGTTCATGCGGCGGTTTTAGGCATAACCACGCCGCGCGTCATCCGTAATTCTCGCACCCTTTTTGGTCAGGGGCATTGACACCCCGGCGACGAATGATTATCCACGCCGTCAACCCGGAGGGATGCCCGAGTGGCTAAAGGGGGCGGACTGTAAATCCGCTGGCGTACGCCTACGTTGGTTCGAATCCAACTCCCTCCACCAGGGTCCTTTCCCATACAGCATCATCCTGTCGCACAATGCCGGTTTTCCGGCGTTCTTGTGTGTCGTCCGTTGCGGCCTGCCGGGAAGGCACGTCGTGAAATGCCTGGGGACCCAATGCCCGGACCGGGCGGTTCCGTCCCGTCCCGACATGCGCCGGAACTGTTACCGGCCTGGTGCGATATCGTCATGACAGGGAAATCCTGACACATGAACGCCAGCGGATCAGGAGCTTCGCCCATGACGCGGACCCGCAAAAGACAGACCTTGCCTCTTATGCTTGTTCTCCTGCCCATGGGCGTGGCGCTGTCCCTTGCCGGGTGCGGCAGCGACGATACGCATGACCGGACGGTCATCGTGGTGCCGCAGGGATCGAAAGTCGTCTGCGCCGATGGCAGCGCCCCGCCCTGCCCGACGGAGTGACACCGCCCGCTGCCCCTGACACGCAGGATCTCATCGTGCCGGATATCATGATGCCATTCGGGTTCTTTATGGATATCGCGCCATGCAACATGTTCGCGTGCACTATCCGGCCCGCCGCCCGGTCGCGGGTTGGCCGGTCGTAACCGTCCTCGTGCTGTCGTGCCTGTCGCTTGCGGGCGCGACGGCCCCGGCATGGGCGCAGAAACATCCCGACGACCCCAGCGTGGACCGGCCGGGCGATGATTCTCCCTCGGCCCTGCAACGGCTCCAGCCCTATTCGCGCAAGACGGAGCCACTGCCCGCCAAACCGACCCACCCGCTGCCGCGCATGCCCGCGACACAAAGCGCACCCACCGAAGCGCCCACCGAAAGCGCGCCCCGCACGACACCGCCCGCCACGACAGGGACGTCCCCGCCCCGGCCGGAAAGCCAGACCCCGGTGCCCGAAGCCCCCTGAACGGGGGCGCATGACCGGCCGATGAAATCATAAGACGTTTTGGGTGCCGCCTTCTCCCTAAAAAGGCGGCGTTCTTATGAAGCTTTTTGCAAAAAGCTTCACCAAAAACTTTCTTAGGATTTACAGGGTGTTGCGCGGGCGGGGGGTAAGGTGGATTCCCGCCAGCATGCAGCGCACCGAACCGCCCGCCAGTTCGATCGTCGGGACATCCAGCGCAAGGACATGGGCAAACCGTTCGATCACCGCCTGCTGCGACGGGGTCAGGGACGCCCATGCCCGACGCGAAAGCGCCAGCACGGGTCCGTCCCGTCCTGCCAGTTCGATGGCGTTGCCCGCGAACTCCGCCACCTGTTCATGCGACAGGTCCACCAGTTCACGCCCGTTATCGCACAGGCGCTGCGCGATTTCCGCCCGGCGCGCGGGATCGGTAATGGATGACAGGCCCACCATCGCGAAACCGGTGCCAATGCACATCAGGACATTGGTATGATAGATCCGGCGTCCGGCCGCGTCCGCCGCGTCGAACACGATGGGTTCGAAATTGAAGTGGGTGCAGAACCGTTCCAGCGCGACTTCGTTCGTGCGGTTGGATTTCGCGGCATAGGCCACGCGTTCGATATGGTCGAGGACCATCGCCCCCGTGCCCTCAAGGAAGACATTGTCCTGTTCCAGCCCGGAATAATCGATCACGTCCTGCACCCGGTACCGGTGCTTGAGCATCTCGATGATATCACCGCGCCGTTCGCGGCGGCGGCTGGGCGAAAACATCGGATACAGCGCGACATGCCCGCCCGCATGGGTTGAAAACCAGTTGTTGGGAAAGACGGAATCCGGCGTCTGGCGGCCTTCGTCCTCGAACATGTGCACGCTGACGCCCGCGTCCTGCAGACGTTGCGCGACCTGCGTGACCTCGGCATGGGCCTGGGCCGCGATGCGTTCGGCCGTGCGGGTGGCGTCGCGGGACTGGAACGCGTTGTCGGATTCGGTTTCCGGGTTGGGATGGAAATGATGCGGGCGGATCATCACCACGCCCCGGGGGGCCTGCACGGACATTGTTTTCATATGGAACTCCCTGCCACTGGTTCATGAAGGTCAAGCAGGCCGAACAGGTCGCGCGGATCACGCGGCGCCGTCAGAAGGTCGATGTCGGCACAGAAATCCGTTCCCGCCACGCCATCGCGGACATAACGCAGGGCGGAAAAATCCTCGGTCGCGAATCCCACGGAATCAAAGATGGTGATGTCGTGGTCCGATACGCGCCCCGGTTCGTACCCGGCCAGGACCCGCCATATTTCCGTGACGGGAAAATCATCGGGCATCTGCTGGATCTCCCCTTCCACGCGCGTCTGTTCCGGCAGTTCCACGAACACCCGGCCCCGCGACAGGATCCCGGGCTGCAGCTCCGTCTTGCCGGGGCAGTCGCCGCCCACCGCGTTGATGTGGACGCCGGGGCCGACCATATTGTCCGACAGGACCGTCGCCTGCTGCTTGTCCGCCGTGATCGTGGTGATGATGTCCGCCCCCATCACGGCGCCGGCGCTGGTGGGCATCAGCACGACCTCCATCCCCGCGCGGGCCATGTTGCGCATGAACTTGCGCGCCGCGGCCGGGTCGGTGTCATGGACCTGAAGGCGGCGCACATCCGTCAGCGCCCGGAACGCCATCGCCTGGAATTCGGATTGCGCGCCCAGCCCGATCATCGCCATGACCCGCGACCCGCGCCGCGCAAGGCGGCGTGCCACCAGCGCCGATGTCGCCGCCGTGCGCAGCGCCGTCAGCAGCGTCATTTCCGACAGCAGCAGCGGATAGCCCGTCGCGACATCCGACAGGACGCCAAACGCCGTGACCGTCTGCAGCCCGGCGGCGGTATTGCAGGGGTGACCGTTGACATACTTGAACGCATACAGCGCGCCATCGCTGGTGGGCATCAGTTCGATCACGCCACTGGCGGAATGGCTGGCAAGGCGGGGTATCTTCTCGAATTGGGGCCAGCGGCGGAAATCGTCCTCGATATACCCGGCCAGGCCGCGCAGGAACGCCTCCAGCCCGACATGCCTGACCAGCCGCGCAAGGTTGGCCGTGCCGACATACTGGACCATGCTTCACCCACCCCATCATCGCCATTCCATGCGATCGTGCCCTGCCAGGATGTCAGGGGGAATACCAACATTATCATGATTTTTGCCAAATTCCTTTCATATTGCGCACCGCTGCCTTACAGATCGCCGCATGCATACGCCCGACGCCCTTGACCGGAAGCTGATCGCCCTGCTGCGCGCGGACGGGCGCGCGCCCATCGCGCAGCTTGCCCTCGCGCTGGGGATTTCACGCGCGACGGTGCAGACGCGCCTTGACCGGCTGCTCGACAGCGGGACGATCCTTGGCTTCACCATCCGCGCGCGGCGCGAACATGACGAAATCCGCGCCGTCATGCTGATCGAGGTGGCGGGTAAGTCCACCACCGAAATCATCCGCCAGCTGCGCGGCATGCCCGAACTCCATACCCTGCACACGACGAACGGGGCGTGGGACCTGATCGCGGAAATCCGGGCCGACAACCTGCGCGATTTCGACCGCGTCCTGCGCGAGGTGCGCATGATCGACGGGGTCCTGAACTCCGAAACCAGCATCATGCTGAGTTCGGTCTGACGGGCCTTTCCCCACCATTCCGCCCCCCGCCGCGCACGTCCTGCCCGCGCATGGTGTGGCTTTCATGTCACGATTTCGCAATGAATCGGGGGGATCCTCTCATCGCGCTATTGATATAATATAACATTACAAATAGGGTGCGTCGCAGAAGCCATTCCGCATGTCCCTAACGCAGGCCTTACAATGAACGTTTCCGGTTGCGCCCTGTCATTTTCCACGCTGCCACTGTCCTGCCTGCTGGCGGGAACGGTATGCCTGCCGGTCGTGCTGTCGGGCGTGGCCCGGGCCGCCGACGTCACGCCGCAGGATGCCCGTACCTCCTTCGACAGCGCACAGCCCGCCGACACCGCGCAGCAGCCCACGCACCCGAAACAGACCGTCACCAGCTTTTCCGACAGCAAGGGCGAACATATCAACGTCAATGCGCGGCTGGACCGCATGCGTTCGGCCCTGCAGCCGGCGACGGGGGCGACCACCTACCGCTTTTCGCGCAAGGATATCGAAACCATCCCCGGTGGCGACAACGCCCCGATGAACGCCGTCCTGCTGCAGGCGCCGGGCGTGGCGCAGGACAGTTACGGGCAGATCCACATCCGTGGCGACCATAACGAGGTGCAGTTCCGCCTTGATGGCGTGCAGCTTCCCGAGGGGCTGAGCGTCTTCGGGCAGACGCTGATGACGCGCTTTGCCCATTCCATGTCGCTGACGACCGGCGCGCTGCCCAGCGAATACGGCTTCCAGCAGGCGGGCGTCATCGACATCACGACCAAGAACGGCAGCGCCGATCCGGGGGGCGAGGTCTCGATCTATGGCGGGGCGCGGGATTACTTCTTTCCCTCGCTGCAATATGGCGGAAGTCATGGGAAGTGGGATTACTTCGTCACCGCCGATTTCGTGCATGACCGCGTGGGCATCGAAAACACCACGCCAAAGTTCAATGCCCTGCATGACCTGAGCAACCAGTACCATTTCCTTGGCCACCTGCGGTACACGGTTGACGACACCACGCGCATCAGCTTTACCGCCGGTGTTTCCAACGCCTATTACCAGCTTCCGAACAATCCCGGACAGCAGAGGCAGTTTGCGAACCCCGACTTCCTCAACAGCCAGCTTGCGCAGCAGGTCTATGGCACGGGCGACAGCGCCAGCCTGAATGAACGGCAGAAGGAAATCACCGATTTCGCGATCCTGTCGCTGCAGAAGGAAATCGGGAATTTCAGCCTGCAGTCATCGGTTTTCTCGCGCTACAGCTCGCTTGGCTATTCCCCCGACCCGCTGGGGGACCTTGTCTATAACGGCATCGCGCAGAACGCGCAGCGATCGGTGATGTCCACCGGATCGCAAAGCGACGTGACATGGCACGCCGCCCCCCACCATACGGTGCGTTTCGGATATCAGGCCTATGTCGAACGCACGGTGTCGCAGACGGATTCCACCGTCTATCCCCAGACCGGGACCGACAGCGACGGAAATGCGACCTTCAGCGGCGCGACCGAGACCATTCACGACGGCAATGGCCGGACCGGGTGGATGTACGGCCTGTATGCGCAGGATGAGTGGCAGCCGGTGCGCAACCTTACGATCAATTACGGCCTGCGTTTTGACGGCGTGGACGAATACACCCATTCCAAGCAGGTCAGCCCGCGCATCAACGTCGTGTGGCAGCCCTGGCATGGCGGCACGCTGCATGCGGGGTATTCACGTTACTTCACCCCGCCGCCGTTCGAACTGGTGGGGGGCACGTCACTGGACAAATTCGCCAATACCTCGGCCGCACCCGGCACGTTGCAGGACACCACCGTCAAGGCGGAGCGCGACCATTATTTCGACGCGGGCATTTCACAGATGCTGCTGCCGGGATGGCATGCGTCCTTTGACGCGTATCTGAAGCTTGCGCGCAACATGATCGACGAAGGGCAGTTCGGTTCCCCCATCATCCTGTCGGCCTTCAATTACCGCAAGGGCAAGGCCCATGGTTACGAATTCGCCACCGATTACACCCGTGGCCCCTTTTCCGTTTACGGCAATTTCGCATGGTCCCGCGCAATGGGGGAGGACATTACCAGCGCGCAGTGGAATTTCGATCCCGCCGACCTGTCCTATATCCGCAACCACTGGATCCACCTTGACCATGACCAGCGGTGGACCGCCTCCGCCGGGGGAAGCTATACCGCGTTTTACCAGACCGGGCACCCGACGCGCCTGTCCGCCACCATGGTGTATGGCAGCGGCCTGCGTGCCGATGGCGCCATCCCCAACGGGGCAAAGGTTCCGCAATACGTGACGTTCAACCTGTCGCTGGTGCAGTCGTTCCAGGACCTTTTCCATGTCAGCTTCCTGAAACGCACGCAGCTGCGGCTGGATGTCATCAACCTGTTCGACCGGCGCTATGAACTGCGCGATGGCAGCGGGATTGGCGTCGGCGCGCCGCAATACGGGCTGCGTCGCACCATCCTGACGGGCCTGTCACAGCGGTTCTGACGGCCCCGCGCGCCCTTGGGCAAATCGTAAAGAAGTTTTTGGTGAAGCTTTTTCAAAAAGCTTTAAAGAACGCCGCCTTTTTAGATAAAAGGCGGCACCCAAAAACTTTTAATCAATGATTTCTGTCAGGACCAGTTTTACTGCGCGGTATAGCCGCCATCGATCACCAGTTCGCTGCCGGTCATGAACTTTGATTCGTCAGAGGCAAGGAACAGGATGCCATAGGCGATGTCATCCGGCTCCCCCAGATGGCCCAGCGGGTGCAGCGCGATCAGCTTCTGGCGCGCCGCCTCCTGATCGGGGGTGTCATGGGTCAGCCCCTGGACCATCGGCGTCCAGATATAGCCGGGATGCACGGAATTGACCCGGATCCTGTAGCCGGATTTAGCGCAGTGCAGGGCAGCGGATTTCGTGAACAGCCGCACGCCGCCCTTGCTGGCGTTATAGGCGGCAAGGGTAGGATCGCCCACCAGCCCCTCGATGGAGGACAGGTTGACGATCGAACCCGACCTGTGCGGTTTCATCGCCTCCACCGCGTATTTCGTGCCAAGGAACACACCGTCAAGGTTGATCGACTGCACCCGCCGCCATGCCGCGAGGTCCGTGCTTTCCACCGTGCCCGACCACGCGATGCCCGCGTTGTTGACCGCGATGTCCAGACGCCCGAAACGCGCGATGACGGCCGCCATCGCCTTTTTCCAGTCCTCCTCGTCCGCCACGTTCAGTTCGACGAACATGGCCTCCCCTCCGGCGGCTTCTATTTCCGCGACGGCGGCCTGCCCCTCCGCAGCCTTGAGGTCGGCGATGACGACCTTCGCCCCCTCTTTCGCCAGAAGCCCCGCCGTCGCCCTGCCGATACCCAGCGCCGCGCCAGTCACCAGCGCAACTTTTCCCGATACGCGCATCATCATGTTCTCCTGCTGATGTGGGGCAATCCTATACCGTCCGGCGGAAATGGGGGACCATAACCTGCATCACCGTCCGTTGAACGCGACGCCCCGGCTGACGGTTTTTCCCATACACCGGCACGGCCGGGTCATGACGCAAATGTGGGGAAAATGTCGCGGGCTTTTTCACCGGGCGGTCGTGCCCTTATATTGACATTGATAATTATTCTCATATTGTTGGGACGTTCATCGGAACCCGCCCCGCGCCCGCCGCGCCGAGGCTGCGCGGGCAGGTCCCATTATTATCACATGTTCGTATCTTCATTGGTGATTCCACGACTTTTCCGCGCGCCATCGCCGGATGACGCCGGGGGGCATGACCGGTCGCGGATGTTCCCCATCCCCATTCCTGCTGACAGAGGTTGAAAAACATGCAGTTCGCAAAAGGTCTTCTGGCCGCCGGCCTTGTGACGGGCCTTGCCGCGACGGTTTCACAGGCGCAGGCCCGTGAATACCCGATCGGCGGGCCGGTGCAGGCCCATGACATGGAAATCGCCGCAAGCTACCTGATCGGGGTGGACATGGCGCCCATGCCCGCCGGCATGCCGATGGGCAATGACACGATCCACCTTGAAACCGATGTCCACGCCACGGCGGACAATGTCTGGGGTTATCCCGATGGGGCATGGATCCCCTACCTGACGATCGACTACACCCTGACGAAGGAGGGATCCTCCTTCAGCAGCAGCGGCACGATGCGCGCGATGACGGCCAAGGATGGCCCGCATTACGCCAACAACGTGCGCATGGGCGGCCCCGGCAGGTATACGGTGGAACTCCGCTACTCCTCGCCGGAACATAACGGCTTTTTGCATCACGTGGACAAGGAAACCGGCACCCCGGGCTTCTGGGAGCCGTTTACCGAGAAGTTCACATTCTCCTATCCCCAGAAATAGGATCGCGCGGAGCGGGCCGGGACATGGGCGACCATGCCCGGCCCGTGCGCATCAGGAAAAGAAGTTTTTGGTGAAGCTTTTTTCAAAAAGCTTCGAAGAACGCCGCCTTTTTGGAAAAAGGCGGCACCCAAAAACTTCTTTATCAAAAGGTTATTTTCAAACGGTCCCTTATCAACGGGCCGTCTTCAGGCCGTCCCCTGCGGCACGCGCCCCGCCGGCCTGCGTTGCGCAAGCCGGGTGGCGACGACCATCACCACCAGCGTCACGACCCACGCGATCAGCTGGACGCCCATGGGGCGGTCGGAATACCCGAACAGCGCCTTGGCCGCGCGGCCGGTCATGCTGCCATCGGACAGCAGCCACGACGTGTCCCACATTTCATACCCGCATGCCGGGATCAGGTCGTCCCCCGCCAGCAGCGCCGCCGCCTGACTGGCCATTCCCGCGGCAAGGAAGGCGATCAGCATGGCGGTCACGCCGAACAGGCGATGCAGCGGAATGATGATCAGGCCGCGATACAGCAGCCACGACACCCCGCCCCCCGCGACAATGCCCAGCAGCCCGCCCGTCAGCATCGCCAGCGGGCCGGAATGGGTGGAAACGGCGATGCCGTACAGGAACAGCACGACCTCCATCCCTTCACGCAGGACGGCGACCGCGACGACCACCGCCATCGCGCTCAGGGAGCGTTCGCCCGATGCGACCTCCGCCCCCAGCACGCGCATGTCGCCCGCCATTTCGCGGCCATGGCGCGTCATCCATACGGTGTGCCAGCCCAGCATCACGACCGCGAGGCACAGGATGGACGCCGAAAAGACATCCTGCCCGTTGCCCGACAGCGCCTGCGACAGGCGACCGGCGAACAGTGCGACAATCCCCGCGCCGACGGCGCCCGCCGCGATGCCCCCGGCGACCCAGCGGCCGCGACGGGGAATGCCCTGGGTTGCGGCCAGCACGATCCCCACGATCAGCCCCGCCTCCAGCACCTCACGAAAAACGATGAGCAGACTTCCCAGCATTGCCTATGGTCCCTGCGTGGCGGTTACGGTGCCGGTCGCCTGATCCGGATGGTAATCGTCGAAGAATTTGTAGGTCCCCGGATGCAGCGGCCCCGCATGCACGGTAATCGTGCCGCCGGGGACGACGATCTTTTCAAACTTCAGGTCATAGCTTTCGAATTCGTCGGTCGTATCGTCCTGATTGGTCAGGGAAATCAGGAAACGCTGTCCGGCGGGCACGTCAATGTGATCGGGGACGAAATGATGGTCCCTGACGATCAGGTGGACGGGTTCCTGCGCCCGTGCCGGCGCAACAGGCCAGCCGGGGACCCAGCCGGGGACAAGGACGGCAAGGCCGACACATGACAGGAGGGGCGTCGCGTGGCGCATGTCAGTCGTGAACTCCGCTATTGGCGCGATACTATGCGACTTATTCTCATTGTCAACCGGATGTGCTACAGCCCCCTTCACGGCAAGTGAGGTTCCTATGATTTCCCATCCCCTGGCGTTCATGCGGCTGCCCTATGACCTGCTTGTGGCGCTCGACAGCCGCATGTTCCATTTCTGGATGCAGCCCGTCCATTATCTTGTCCGACTGGTACACATTCTTGCGATGGCGGTCTTTTTCGGCATGGACGTGCTGTTTGACCTGTCCCTCATGCGCCGTGATTACCGCGCGGAACGCGCCATCGTCGCGCGGCTGGCATTCTGGTGGATGCACTGGCTGTTCGCCGTCACCATGGTTTCCGGCGTGCTGCTGTTCTTCTACGACCCGGTGCATATCGGCAGCCGTGGCTACCTGTCGCCAAAGCTGCTGCTGATGACGCTGGCGCTGGTCAATGCCGCGATCTGCCACAACCGCCTGTATATCCCCGCCCTGCGCGGACAGGCCGTCAGCCTGACGCGCGCACGCACGGGGGCGGGCATTTCGCTGGCGCTGTGGACCGGGGTCATCATCATGTCGTGCCTCAACAGCGAAGGCGTGCCCAAGGTTTTCCTGCGTGGGTGACGCCCCGGCGGGCCTGTGATCGACACGGCATCCCTGCATAAGGAAACCCGGTTTCCATTCCGGCGCCCGGGATATGGTGCAATCCCCCGCCCCATCCTGTAAGAGACAGCTTGGAAACAGGCTGTTGATAAAAAACAATAAAAGTTTCCGGGTGTCGCATTTTCCCCAAAAGGCGGCGTTTCCAGAAGCTTTTTGAAAAAAGCTTCACCAAAAACCTTTACGATTTCTGGGTATTATCGGGCCTGCCTTTTCAAACGGCCTCCAATCCGGCCTGTCACTTCACGTTTCCATCCAACGGAGCCTTTCATGACCCAGCAGGATGCTCCCCTTCATCCCCTCATGCGGCCACCGGGCGCGGACAATGCCCGCGTGATGAACGAGGAGCTATTTTTTGACCTGGTCTATGTCTTCCTTGTCACCCAGATCAGTCATGGCCTGCTGCACCACCTGACGCCGACCGGCGGGATGCAGACCCTTATCCTGTGGTTCGCGGCATGGCTGGGATGGCAATATACGGGCTGGGTCACGAACTGGTTCGATCCGCGCGTGCCGGCCCTGCGCGGGGTCCTGTTCCTGACCATGGCGCTGGCCCTTGTCTGCGGCGCCGCGGCGCCAGAGGCATTCGGCGCGCGCGGACTGGCCTTTGCGCTGTGTTACGCCGGCATGCAGGTCGGGCGTTCCGCCTTTGTCGTATGCAGCCTGCCGGCATCCCACCCGCTGGCCCCCAATTACCGCCGCATCCTGGGCTGGGGCATCGTGGCCGCCTGCTTCTGGATCGCCGGCGGCCTGGCCCCGCCACAGGCACGCGTGCCGCTGTGGGCTGTGGGCGTGGCATGTGAATATGTCTCGCCCATGTTCGGGTTCTGGCTGCCGGGGCTGGGGCGGTCGCACACATCGGACTGGACCATTTCAGGCAGCCACATCGTCGAACGCTGCCAGCTTTTCGTGATCGTGGCGCTGGGTGAAACGATCATGGCCTCCGGCCTTTCCCTTGCGCAGAGCGAGCACTGGTCATCGATCGAACTGGGCGGTTTCGCAGCCAGCTTCCTGTGCACCATCGCCATGTGGTGGCTTTATTTCGAAACCTCCAGCGAGGAAGCGGAGCACGCCATCACCAGCTCCCCTGACCCGGGGCGGATGGGCGCGTATTTCCATTACCTGCATGTCGTCCTGATCGGCGGGATCATCGTCACCGCGGTTGCCATGGACCTGCTGCTGGAAAACCCGCTTGAGGAAGCACGGGGCGCACCCGCGCTGGTCATGACGCTTGGCCCGGTGCTCTACCTTCTGGCCAGCACCGCCTATCGCTGGGTTGCGACGCGCCGCCTGATGTCGGGCCAGGTGGTGGGCGCCGGCGTGCTGCTTGTGGCGGGATTCGCCGGGCAGGACCTTCCCATGTGGGGGCTGGCATTCTGCGAAACGACGCTTTTCCTGATCATCAGCATCCTGTGTTCCGGGAAAATCCCCCGCAACAGGGCATGCATCTGAACGCCCGCATGTGACGCCCCCCGGACCGGGCGATGGCGAAACAGGCATCGCCCGGTCGGGTCAGGACGGCGGGTGGCCGGCCAACAGCACGGCCACCGCCCTGTCCATCGCGATACCCGCGCCTGCTGACACACATCACCGCAATCCACCCCTGCGGGCGTGAAAGGCGCGATCCATCGCCATTGCGCCCCGGCCAGTCCGCAACATCTGCCCCCATCCCGTATTTCCTTATGATATTCAATTGGTTATCCACCATGGACAGGCAATCCCGGATGTCACGATCGCACCCGTCCCTGTTGCTCCGCCCCTTAGATTCGGCATGGCCGGGAAATATTTCTTCCGAACACAATCCAGTCACAAATGACATCCGGCGGGTTGTCATAACAGGAAATGCCCTGTAGATGCGAATCACTCTCATTACGAATGAGACTGGCATCCACCGGAGAATCAGCACAGTGATGGCGATATCCAGCCCGACGGCACGGCCTTCCGAATCGCGCGGCCATATCGTTTCACGCCCCCCCGCCACCACGCACCGCAGGCTTCGCCCATCGGTCCTGGCGCTGATTGGCATGGTTCTCGGCCTGCTGGGCCATGGCATCCCCGCCATCGCCCGCGCGCAGGACATTCCCCCCACCGAAATCCAGAAGGAACGCCGCGAACTGGGCAATTCCGGCCCCGCCGTCAATGAAACCGACATCGTGACGGTGGAAGAGTCGCAGGCCCCGGCCGGCTCAGGCGATGGCGGCGCGCTGGACACCAGCGGCAACCTGCTGGGCGACATGGGGGGATTGCGGCCATGGCTGTACAAACACGGCATCACCTTCAACCTTCAGGATGTGGAGGAGCTGTGGGGCAACGCGACCGGTGGCGCGCCCAGCGGCAATGATGTCGGCCGCGGGTCGGGCACCGGCCCGGCCTATGACGCGGTCACCGCGCCCACCCTGACGGTGGACCTTGAAAAGCTGTTCGGGCTGCGGGGCGGCCTGTTCAACGTCAGCGCGCTGCAGACGCGCGGCCGTTCGATCTCGCAGGGTCATCTTTACAACTACAACCCGATCAGTGGGTTCGAGGCCGACCGCTCCACCCGCCTGTTCGAGCTGTGGTACCAGCAGTCCTTCCTGAACGGGAAGCTTGACGTGAAAATCGGGCAGCAGGACCTCGATACCGAATTCCTCATCAGCGATTACGGATCGCTCTACCTCA
Source organism: Novacetimonas pomaceti (assembly GCF_003207955.1). Classification (NCBI taxonomy): domain Bacteria; kingdom Pseudomonadati; phylum Pseudomonadota; class Alphaproteobacteria; order Acetobacterales; family Acetobacteraceae; genus Novacetimonas; species Novacetimonas pomaceti. The sequence goes on along the minus strand of NZ_NOXG01000007.1, from coordinate 10,024 downwards.
ACGCCAATTTCGGCTGGCCGATGGCGCCTTCGGTCAACCTGTATGGCGGGGGGCCGTCATGGCCGCTTTCCTCCCCCGCGATCCGGCTGCGTTACCGGCCGACCGACGCCTTTACCTTCATGTTCGCCGCCGCAGACGACAACCCGCCGGGCAACCGGTACAATTCCTTTGGCATCCAGGATGGCGGCAATACGGCCGACCCGACGAACCAGACCACCAATGACGGCAGCGGCACCCGCTTCAACATGGGCACTGGCGCGCTGCTGATCACCGAACTGCAATACGCGCTCAACCCGCAGCCGGAGGACATGACGCACGCCACGAAAAATCCCGGCCTGCCGGGGATCTACAAGCTCGGCGGTTTTTACGATACGGCGAGATTCCCCGATTACCGCTATAACCGGCAGGGCGGCTCCCTTGGCGCGCAGGGGGGCTATCCCCGATGGGACCGGGGGAACTGGATGGTCTATGGCATCATCGACCAGATGCTGTGGCGGCCGTCGCTGACATCGCCGCAATCGGTGGGCGTCTTCGCGCGCGCCACCGGCAACAGCGGCGACCGCAACCTCATCAGCTTCGCCATCGACGCGGGCATCAACCTCAAGGCCCCGTTCAGGGGACGCGACAACGACACGGTGGGCGTGGGCTGGGGCATCGGCCGGTCCAGTTCGGGCTGGCGGCAGTACAACCGCGCGGCGGGGTCGATGGTGCCGGGCAACGAAAACCATCTGGAGGTCACCTATCAGGCGCAGGTAACGCCGTGGCTGGTGCTGCAGCCCGATTTCCAGTACGTCTGGCACCCGCAGGGGGGCACCCCTGACCCGCGTTACACCAGCGGCCTGAAGCGCGTTGGCAACGAAGCGATTTTCGGAATCCACACGAACATCAATTTCTGAATTCCGCCCGAACGGGGGCCGCGACAGGCATGCCATGCAGGGCGCCTGCGGTTTTCACCCGCCCTATGGCCCGGAAACAACACATCGCATGCGCCGTCCTGTCCCACCACGAAGGACATCGCGCGGAACAGGGATGATGTTTTCCAATATCCGTTGATCCCATCAACGCTTTTCCATTTCATGTCCATCCCGCATTTCCCGCATGCCGCGACATGACGGGCGCGGATGCATGCTGTCCGGCATCGCGACGGGACAGGGTATTTTCATTGTCATTCTGTAATTTTCAGGAATCCGGGATGGGTTGCGTAAATACGCAACGCCCTTTTTCGCCGCCATCCTGACGGGTTGGGAAATACTGGGCGCCCGTTGGCGGCGGACCGTGTCGTGAAAACACGCCACCCTGTGGAAACAGGGGACGGTTGACTTTGAAAACCGCCATCACCGTTTCGCAAAATACCAAATAACGGCAAAGTATATATGTGATGACATGGTGTCATAATAATGTAACATGAGTGTCATCAAAATATAACGAGACACCCTGAAACCCGAAACATAGGGTGCGCAGCGTCATCACCGATCGAAACAACCGGGGCCTCTTCACGAGGGATCACGCTGCATGAAAAAGAGCAAATTTCTTCTTCTGACAACATGCATGAGTTCCGCGCTCATCCATGCCGCACATGGCGCGAATACGACGTCCGCCCCGACGCCCGCGCGGCATGCGAAGCAGGCAACGGCCACCCCGGCCGCGACCGCCGCCACGCGCCCTGTTACGACGAAAACAGCAGGCCGGAAAACGGCGGACCAGGCGGATTCGGTGCGCGCGACCCAGCCGGAATCGATCATCGTGCTGGGCGCGGGCGCCGCGCGTGAAACGCAGACGCTGTCGCATACCGACATCCAGCAGACCACGCCGGGCACCAGCCCGCTCAAGGCGCTGTCGAAGCTTCCGGGGGTGATGTTCACGTCATCGGACCCGCTGGGATCGTATGAATGGTCGCAGCAGATCATCATCCGTGGTTTCGACCAGAGCCGCCTTGGCTTCACCATGGATGGCGTCCCGCTGGGCAACCTTGCCTATGGCAATGACAACGGGCTTTCGATCGGGCGCGCGCTGCAGACGGAAAACAACGGTCCCGCGACGCTGGCGCAGGGGGCCGGGGCGGTGGGTGTCGCCGCGTCGAACGACCTTGGCGGCGCGCTGGAGTTCACGTCCATCGACCCGACGAAGCAGTTCGGCGTCGATGTCGCGGGCACCGTCGGGTCGTATGGCACATGGCGCACCTTTGCCCGGGTCAATACCGGCACGATGAAGGGCGGCGGGCGGCTGTACCTTTCCTACGACTATCAGGACGCGAACAAATGGAAGGGCGACGGCATCCAGCAGCAGCAGCAGGCCAACGCCAAGTTCATCCAGCCACTGGGCAGCCATGTCAAACTGACGCTGTTTGGCGATTACAGCCAGCGCGCGGAAAACGATTACCAGGACCTGTCGCTGCACCTGATCAATACCAAGGGGTACAACGTCGATAACGTGACCGGCAATTACGGGCTGGCGCAGCGGATCGCCACGGCGTACCAGAACGGCACCGCCATGCCCGCGGGCATCGAAAACCAGGACCAGTCCTATTACAACTCCGCCGGGCTGCGTCAGGACATCCTTGGCTATGGCAAGCTGGATTTCAACATCACCAGCCGGCTGAAGGGCGCCTTTACCTTCTACGGCCATACCAACACGGGCGAAGGCGTATGGGTCACGCCCTATACCCCCACGCCGGCGTCGCTGGGCGGATCGCCGCTTTCGACGCGCACCACGGAATATGACATCCACCGCGAGGGCCTGATCGCCAGCCTGTCCTACAATATCGGCCACCACACGATCGAAGGCGGCTTCTGGTTTGAAAACAACGATTTCGAACAGGCCCGCCGTTACTATCCCCTCGGCATGGACAAATATACCGGCAGTTCGGTGCACTGGTTCGGCAACGATGCCTTTGAAACCCAGTGGCAGGGCAATTTCAACACCCGGACCTATCAGTTCCATATCCAGGACACATGGCAGATCACCCCACGCCTGAAGCTCAATTACGGGTTCAAGTCGCTGGTGGTGGACAATACCGCGCAGGCCCTGTCGGGCAATTACATGGGCACGCCGACAGCCAACCCCTACGCGTCGGGCTCCATCACCTCGGCCAACGGGTTCCTGCCGCAGATCGGGGCGAATTACCGCATCAACCACAATAACGAAATCTTTGCCGACTTCTCGCGCAACATGGCGGCGTTCGACAACTCCTCCACCGGCGCGACCAGCCCGTTCGCGACCACGGTCGCGGGATATGCCGCGATCCGCAACAAGATCCACCCCGAAATGTCGTATAGCGAGGAAATCGGCTACCGCTTCCACAACAAGCGCATCCAGGCCTCCCTGACCGGCTATTACGTGGAGTTCGAGGACCGGCTGCTGTCGATCACGCAGGGCGTGGGCATCCAGGGCAATCCCTCCGTCCTGACCAACGTGGGGGGCGTGACCGCGCGCGGCATCGATGCTGCGTTCAATTACCGCTTTGCCGACAACTGGTCGGTCTATGCGTCCTATTCGTTCAACGACTCACGCTATGACGACAACCTGACCACCGGGGGCGTGACCTACAGCACGAAGGGCAAGCAGGTGGTGGCGATGCCCAGCAACCTTGCCAACGTGCAGGTCAGCTATGACGACGGCACCATCTGGGGCAATTTCCAGATGCAGTACCAGGGACGCCGCACCTATACCTATACCAATGACCAGTGGGTCAAGCCGAACGACATCTTCAACCTCAACCTCGGCTACCGTTTCCACAGCCACAACTGGGCGCTGCATGGGCTGGATGCGCAGATCAACGTGACCAACCTGTTTGACAAGCGCTATGTCGCGACGGTCGGCAGCAACGGGTTCGAGGTTTCCGACCCCAAGGGCACGTTCCAGACCCTGCAGGCCGGCGCGCCGCGCATGGTGTTCTTTACCCTGCGCAAACATTTCTGACATTGTCGCGCACCACAACAGCCACGGATGACACCGCCATGCCCAATTCGTCCAGCCGCCGGCAGTTCCTGAAATTCGGCGCGGCGGCGGCAGCAGGCGCCGCCCTGCCGGACAACCTGCAACGCGCCCTTGCGGTGGCCCCCAACCGGGTCACCGGCACGATACGCGACGTGGAACATGTCGTCATCCTGATGCAGGAAAACAGGTCGTTCGACCATTATTTCGGCTGCCTTCGGGGGGTGCGCGGATATGGCGACCCGCGCGCGGAAACATGCCCCGACGGCCACAGCGTCTTTTCACAGCCCGACGGCAGGGGCGGGCGCGTCATGCCGTTTGCGCTCAGCACCGCCCAGACCTCGGCCGCGTGCATCGCAAGCCTCGACCACAGCTGGAAGGGCACGCAGGCGGCATGGAACGACTGGAACACATGGGTGCCACACAAGACGCCCATGACCATGGGGCATTTCACCCGCGCGGAAATCCCGTACTATTACGCACTGGCCGATGCCTTTACGATCTGCGACGCCTATCACGCCTCCATCTTCGGGCCGACCAACCCCAACCGCCTGTTCCTGTTCACCGGGACCAACGGGCTGGCGGTGGGTAACGCGGGCCCGCAGGCGATCCGCAATGTCGATGACGGCAACTGGTCGGCGGACATGGCCCATGACCGCGCGGATTTCCAGCCCTTTGACTGGACCACCTATCCCGAAAACCTCCAGGCGGCGGGCGTGTCGTGGAAGGTCTATCAGGAATATGACAATTTCGGCGACAACCCGCTGGCGTCATTCGCGCGGTTCCGCAACATCGACCGCAAATCGTGGGCGTACCGTCGCGGGCGCATGATCGTGGCGGGATCGAACGCGGCAAACCGGCAGGAGTCGGAGGGACGCTACCTCATCTCCGCGTTCGAACGTGATGTCGCGCGCGGCACGCTGCCGCAGGTGTCATGGATCGTGCCGCCCGCCGCCCTGTCGGAACATCCCGACGCGCCGCCGGGATATGGCGAATACCTGATATCGCAGCTGATGGACGTGTTCGTGCGCCATCCCGACGTGTGGGCAAAAACCGTCTTCATCCTCAATTACGATGAAAATGACGGCTTTTTCGACCATGTGCCCCCGCCCGTCCCCGCGCTGGACGCAACGCAGGGCGCGGGCACGGTGCCGACCGATGGCGAATCCTTCGACGGCATTCCGGTCGGGCTGGGCCCGCGCGTGCCCGCGATCGTGGTGTCCCCGTGGACCAAGGGCGGATGGGTCAATTCGCAGGTGTTCGACCATACCTCCGTCCTGCGCTTCCTTGAGGCGCGCTTTGGCGTGGCGGCCCCCAACATCACCGCGTGGCGACGCGCCGTGTGCGGGGACATGACCTCCATCTTCGACTTCGCGCAGGCCGACCGCCGGTGGGTCGCGCAACTGCCGCGCACCGAAACCTACCTGGCCGACACCCGCAAATCGTGCCAGCTGCCCAAGCCCGTCATTCCCGCCCGACAGGCCCTGCCCCGGCAGGAAAGCGGCCAGCGCCCCGCCCGCGCCCTGCCCTATGACATGCAGGCCGACCTTGTCGGCGCCGACAGCCTGCGGATCGCGAATGCGGGGGCGCAGGGCGTCGTGCTGCGGATCCGCGATACAGGCGGCGCGCGGCATTACACCCTGGCGGCGGGGACCGCCATGGCGGTGCGCGTGGCCACCCATGGCGCGAAGCCGATGACGGTGCACGGGCCGAACGGGTTTTTCCGCCAGTTCCACGGCGCGGACCTGCCACAGGCGACCCTGCGTTACGACCCGGCGGGCGACATGATCGTGCTGTCGCTGCGCCATCAGGGGACGGGAACGCACAGGCTGCGGGTCGAGGACGCGTATGACGGGACCATGCGGGAGCTGGTGCTGCCGCCGGGCAACACGGTCGAGGCGACATGGCCCGCGGCGGCGCATGACCACTGGTATGACCTGATCCTTCACGATCTGCGCCACGCGCACGCCATCGTGCGGTTGGCCGGACACATGGAAAATGGCAGACCAAGTCAGACCGATCCACATATGGGACAGATACAGGCATGACGTTTCTTGGCCGCCGCGGTGCCCTCGGGCTGGGTATGCGATTTGGCATGGGACTGGGCATGGGGCTGGGCATTGCGGCCACCATGGCCCCGACCCTGTCCGCCCGCGCCGCCACGGCAGGGTGCGGGCGGCTCGCCCCGCTGAAATGGGCGCCGCGCACGCGCCGGGTGATGGAAAACCTGATCGCCGCCCACGGCAGCGCCAGCCCCGCCTATGACCCGGCCCGTCCGCCCTATGCCGTGTTCGACTGGGACAATACCTGCATCACGGGCGATTGCGAGGAAACGCTGCTGCATTACACCGCCAGCCGTTTCCTGTTCGCCATGCCGGTCGAAACCTTTGCGCAGGCGACGGCGCGCGACGTGCCGCATCGCACGTTTTCCGCCTTTCGCACCGTCGATGGCCACGACGTGCGCTTTGCCGACCTGCATGCCGACCTGTGCGCGGATTACGCCACGCTGGCGACACGGGGGCGCACGCCCGCGCCGGACGACCCGGCCCTGCTGAGCCTGCGTTCCAAGCTGGTGTACGCCTATGACGCCATCAGCGCGACATGCGATGGGGAGGTGGCGTGCCGCTGGATCATCCGGCTGCTGGCGGGATATGACGCGACGGGCCTTGCCGCGCTGGCGCGGGCGTCGAATACGTGGCACCTGGGACAGGCCATCCGGCGCGAGACATGGATAACGCCGGCCACGCGCCCCGGCCGCGCGGGCATCATCGCCCGCCCCGTGCGGATGGGGCTGCGCCTGTCACCCGAAATCGCGGACCTGCAGTCGGTGCTGCGCGCGGCGGGGATCGAGGTGTATGTCTGCTCCGCCTCGCTGGAGGAGGTGGTGGCGGTCTTCGCCACCGATCCCGATTACGGCTATGACCTGCCGCGCGCCAATGTCCTTGGCGTGCGCATGCAGTGGCCCGATGGGCGGCTGGGCCTGGGGGCCGCGCCGCACTGGCCCGTGACCTATCACGCGGGCAAGGTCCGGGCGATCCGCCAGGCGCTGGCGCGGCGGCACGGCCGGGGCCCCCTGCTGGTCTGTGGCGACAGCAGCGGCGATTACGACATGCTGACGGCGTTTCCCGACACGCGGCTGGGCCTCATCATCAACCGGCTTTCCTCCGGACCGATCGGTACTCTGGCGGCGCGGGCGGTCGCGCAGATGTCGTCGGACCAGCCGCGCTTCGTCCTGCAGGGGCGCGACGGCAATACCGGCGAATGGCGTCCCTCCGAACAGACCATCCCGCTGGGCCATGACGTGGCGCAGTTGTCGGGACCCGTGCGCGCGACATAGCATCGCTATTCCGGGGAACCGGTAGAAGGCATGAAAGTTTCAGGGTGCCCTTTTCCTAGGAAAATAGGGCATCGTGATGAAGCTTTTTGCAAAACGCTTCACAAAAAACTCCCGCGATGAATATGGTGCGCCGGACGCACGGAATATCCACGTCGACAGGACGTGATATTCCCCTCAACATCTGCATCAGGTTCAATCCTGATATGCCGCACCTGCAATTAATATTGCTTTATCCTGTGCCGCGCCCCACATCCGCCCGAAAATTACCTTATGTATCCACCATCCATTTCGCATGTTCCTGCGTTATGGCCACAATCCAGCGACAGGTGGGTCCCATGCCCCCGGACACGGCCTGTCCGGGCATTATCCGGAAGCGCGACGGCATGTCCGCAGAAACATTGAAGGAAAGTCATGAAACTGAGTGATAGAGGGTGGAAAGTTCCTTTCGTGCGCAAATCCCTCTTCCAGATCGGCAAGGATCTGCGCCCGAAGATCGACCGGCTCATCATGCGTCATTCGCTGTTGCCAGATCAGGCCATTATCGAAAAAGACTATTTCCCGTGGATCGATGTCCTCGAACGCAACTGGGAACATATCCGCGACGAGGCGGTGCGCATCCGCACGCAGGAAATCCCCTCGCTTGGCGAAATTTCGCCCGATCACGGCCGGATCGCGGCCGACAGGCGGTGGCGTTCCTTCTTTCTGGAGGGGTATGGATACCGCCGGGCCGAAAACTGTGCCCGCGCGCCCTTTACGGCGTCGCTGCTGGACCGGATTCCCAATCTGGTGACGGCGTGCTTTTCCGTGCTGGAGGCCGGGTGCCACATCCCGCGCCATTACGGCATGACCAAGGGGATGCTGACCTATCACCTTGCGCTGCAGGCCCCCACGGACCGCGCGAACTGCCACATCAACATCGAAGGCCCCGACAGGCTGCATGTCATCTCGTGGGAAAACGGCAATTCCTTCATGTTCGATGACATGTACAATCACGAGGTCTGGAACGACACCAGCGAGGACCGCTATATCCTGCTGATCCAGGTGCAGCGCCCGTGCCGGGGCGTGGCGAGGCTGATCCAGAATTTCTTCCTGTTCTGCGTCAGGCATTCCCGCTTCGTCCAGGATATCAAGCGCCAGCTCGACCATCAGGCCGACCGCCACCACGCCCCGGCCTAGGGACTGGCTGAAGACAGAAAATAAAGGTTTTTTGGTGAAGCTTTTTGCAAAAAGCTTCGAAAGGACGCCGCCTTTTCAGATAAAAGGCGGCCCCCGGAAACTTTTGAAATTTCAAGGAATGACCGGACTGGCCTTCCCCATCGCGGCGGACGCGGGATGGGAAAGGCCATGCGTGGCCGCAGGGATCAGAACGCGGCCTGCAGGCGGCCCGCCACCGAATTGCCGTCGCGGCCCATCAGGTTATACAGTTCGCTGTTGCGGGTGACGATGAAGTGGTTGAAGTCCAGCATGAAGCGGAAATGCCGGTTGGGATACCAGTTCAGTCCCGCCGACCATACCGTCTGCTGCCCGCCACGCACCGCGCTGGCGGTGCCAAGGTTGCTGTTCAGGTCCGCCACGCTGTAACGGGCCGACAGTTCCAGCGCGCCCCAGTATCCGTGCACCGGGTCGAAGGGATGTTCCACGCCGGGGGCGGAGAACGCGCCTTCCTTGATGTTGTAGGCGCGTCCCTTGCCGAACAGGGTATAGTTGGCCGCGCCGTAATACCCTTCGAAGTTCGTGGCGGGCATGTTGCCGGTGTCGGCCCCGCCCTTGCGCTGCACGCCGATGTGGTAATATTCGCCCTTCAGCACCAGCCGCTTCCACCGGAAGCCCAGTTCGGGACCGGCCGACCAGACAGTGCCCGCATCACCCACCGTGGCGCTCAGCAGCTTGGTCGTCGTCAGGTTGACCTCCGGCGCCTCGCTGGGGGAATAGACGCGGCCCTGCGCGCCTTCGTTCACCTTGAACGCGCTGATGGCCGACAGGCCGACATGCACGTCGATGTCACGCGACACGTAAGGCCGTCCCGCGACGCGGAAGGTCGCGCCCGTCTGGCTGTCGCTGATGGGATTGGTGGAGGACGAACGGTTGCCATAGGTCTGGCCCGTCAGGTATCCCGCGATCCACCAGCGCTTGGCATAATGCAGGCCGCCGATGCTGAACCGGGCGTCGCCTGCGGCGATGTTGCGCACGATGTCGGTGATGGCGGGACGTTCCATCATCTCGAATTCGTTGGAGCTTTCGGAATCCTCTTCCGTCACGCGCGGCTGGAAGTAACCGGCGGTCAGCACCGTGTTGTGGATGCCGGCGTAATTCAGGTTCGCCTCATACAGCGTGACCGAGCCGTCGGCGCTGCCGGACCCGAAATCGGGCGTGATGTTCGCGATCCAGTTCTTGTAGCGGAAGGAGATGGGAATACGCAGCCGGCGCGCATTTTCCGTCAGTCCGGGGAACAGGCCCTTCGTCTCGCCCGCGCGGGGGGACATGCCCATGAACCCGCCGACATCCTCGTGGAACGCCAGGCCGATCTGCACGGCATAGGCGCCGTCATCGGACGAAATGGTAAAGCGCCCGCCGGGGAAGCCGACCATCATGCCGCCGAAATGCAGGCTTTCTTCCTTTTCCGTCGCGGCGCGGAACGACTTCCACGAGGAATCGACGCGGAAATCTCACAGAAGGGTTGTACATCGGGTTAGATTATGAAAAAGTCTGTTTTGCACAAAAGAAATTTTCGTAAGCTATAAGAAAACCCGATGC